>NZ_JAKKRL010000014.1:0-125663 GCF_025654335.1 Shewanella sp. SM21 | reverse complement strand
CTTTAGGTAAATCTCGCCAAGGGATACCTGTTCTAAGGCGGTAAAGAATACCTTCGAATGTTTGTCTATGTTCAGGTTTGTCATAAACACGGCCTGTGCTTTTCATTAAATGAAATAGCTTTTCCCAGCGTGCATCGGTTAGCATAAGTCTTGGCATGGCTTGAGGTTATGGTTACTTTTGGCGAAGCAAATTATAACGTCTTGCCATGCTGTCTAAAAATCACTCTCGAAAGATCAACAGACCCTAGTAGGAAAGTATGATAGATTATTCAAACAAAAATAATATATTAGCTTAATAATCAATAAGATTTTATTAATAGGTTTAGTGAGTGGATTTTGCCATAACCTTTATTGGCACTCAGGTTACACTTTGTAATCGACAGATAAGGAGATCAATTTGACATCCGTGTTAGTCGCTCAATCTTGGCTCGGCGCACTGCTTTTACTGATAACGCTTCAAGCCCCGCTTGCCAGTGCTTTTTCCAGTTCAGATTCCTGCGTGATGACTATGGGGTATCGCACCAGCGAACGCTTACCCTTTATCGGAGACGAGTCCAATAACACGGGATTTTATCACGAACTCTACCAAGCGGCGGCGGACAAGATTGGCTGCAAACTCAATGTGGTGCGCGCACCTAAATTACGTATTCTGCGGGATCTCAAACTCGGCAATATCGATTTTTATCCCGGCCTTAATTTCACCGAAGAGCGGGCTCAATACGCGCATTTTATCCCCAATGGACTTTCACAACGTGCGATTGGCATTAGCCGTGCTGGCGCCGCCGATATTCGCTCCATTGAGCAGTTAGCCCATAATGAGATGACCCTCTTAATCGCTCCCGGCAGTTACGACTTTGGCGGCTTACCCGACAAAATCAAGGTACGCAAACCGCCTGAGTTAACCGTCCCTAAAGCCTTGGATTATTTGCTTTCAAACCAAGGGGACTTTTTTATTTATGATCAAACCACTTTGCATTATTACCTCAAAAATCGCGACCAAAGCCAGTTTAAACTCCACTATCACTACAGCGAATTACCTCAGGAAATGTACCTCGGTTTCTCGAAAAAAAGCCGCCACTACCGCGGTAGACACAACCCCAACTATCGCGCTGATATCCCCATCAGCCCAGATAACAGTCCCACAGTGTTAACACCAGATTCTAAAGTCTTTGAATTTGCCAAAGCACTCGCCACTATGGATTCCCAAGGTGAAACTCAGCGCTTGTATAGCAAGTATTTTGGCTAGCTTAAATCACAAAAAGTACCGCTAACGCAGAGTTCTATTGGACCTTTTATCAATTGAGGTACCAATAAAGAGCTAAGAGAATCATGCCTAACTGATTAAAAAGTGGAAAACTTGTCTTCTGCTCAAGCCATATTCTGATGTTTTAACTCGCTTTGTTACCCTCTGCGACAATATGCCGCACCTGCCACACTGAGATGCTCTTTATAATGCAGCGCAATTAATCCAAGTGAATGGAAGACAATAAGATGGCTGCAAATTCTGCGTATTTATCTCACCCGTTTAAAACTTCAGTAATTTCCTCATCCCTCGCAATCGCCATGGGCTTATCGCTAGCGCCACAGGCCATGGCTGACGACAGCGAATTAGCCAATATTGAACGCTTAGAGATCCATGGCCAACAGACCGAAAACCGTAACACCTTAGGCTCGGCTGAAAATCTACTGAAAGGGCAAGGAGTCGATTTCTCCGAAGCGGGCGGCGTATCGGCCCTACCTATCCTCAATGGCATGATGGGCGATCGCATCAAAGTGCTGGTTGATGGCGCCGACATTACCGCGTCCTGCGCAAACCAAATGAATCCACCGCTGTCCTATATCTCCGCCAATCAAATCACCACAGCCGAAGTCATTGCGGGCGTATCGCCAGTCAGTGCCGGTGGTGACAATATTGCGGGTGTGATCAAGGTTAGCAGCCTTAACCCTAAATTTGGTGAAAGCGAGGCTATCAAGTGGAATAGTGGCGATATTTCAACTGGATATCGCAGTGTGAGTGACACCTTATTACTCGGCACCAACGCCACAGTCGCCAGCAAAAATGTCAGTCTTAGCTATCAAGGCGCCTATGAAGATGCCAACAGCTATAAAGATGGTAATGGCGATAAAGTCATCGATACCCTGTACCGCGCACAAAACCATGCACTGACCGCCGCATGGCGCGATGAGACTCAAGAAGTTGCCATCAAATTGACCCACCAAAATATTCCATTCCAAGGTTTTGCTAACCAATATATGGATATGACGGATAACAAGAGTTACGGTGCCCTCGCCCGTTATCAACTCAAACTCGACGATGACGGTGAATTCAGTGCCCAAGTAAACTGGCACGGCGTGAAACACGAGATGGGCTTTTTCACCCCAGAAAAAACCGGCAAGATGCCAATGAACACTGAAGGTGATGACTACAGCTATCAACTGCACTGGCGTTTGCCAATGGGTGATGACAGCACCTTACTGGTCGGCCAAGAATATTATAGCTACCAGCTCGACGATGTTTGGCCTGCGGTGCCTGGCACTATGATGGCGCCCAATGACTACATCAACATCAACGATGGTGAACGCCGCCGCGCCGCCGTTTATGGCGAATGGCAGCAAGATTTAAGTCAAAGCTGGTGGTTATCGGCGGGCGTTCGCTTTGAGTATGTCACCACCAATACAGGTGAAGTCCAAGCCTATAGCAACATGCCTATGATGGGCATGCCCAATGTCGACGCCGAAGCGGCAAAAGCCTTTAATGCGATGGATAGAAAACGTGATGATAATCTGATCGACGCCACCTTACTGGCGCGCTATCAATTATCGACCAATCAACAACTTGAGTTTGGTTTAGCCCGCAAGAATCGTGCACCGAATCTGTACGAACGTTACAGCTGGGGCCGCGGCACTATGGCGACCACTATGATAGGTTGGTATGGTGATGGTAATGGTTATGTGGGTAATCCGGATCTTAAACCAGAAACCGCCCATACCCTTAGCGCAGCCTACAAATATAACGATGATAGCTGGCAAGTCTCGACCACGGCTTGGTACACTGCTGTGACTGACTATGTCGATGCAGAAGTCATTGGTAGCTTCAATCGCACTAGTTCGCCTGATGGCAAACGCAATATTCTCCAATTCACTAACTTAGATGCCAATCTCTATGGCGCACGTTTTAATGCGCTCTATCAGTTTGCCGAAACCAGCACAGGTAAATGGCAAGTGTTAGGCAAAGTGAATGTAACCCGTGGCGAGCGAGATGAAGGTGATGAACCTTTATATCAAATCAAGCCGTTGCAAACTGAGCTGGCACTGCAACATCAGTTAGGTCAATGGGAAAACAGTCTTTCATGGCAATGGGTTGCGACCAAAGATCGCGTAGATGACCGCCGCCTTGAAAATGAAACCGACAGTTACTCCTTGCTCAATTTGAACAGCAGTATGAAATGGCAGGATCTGACTGTTACCTTCGCCGTGAATAACCTGTTCGACAGCTACTATGAGCTGCCACTGGGCGGCGTGAGTGTGGCGGAATTTAAGGCCGATAATACCAATGGCTTTAACCAGATTGCCGGTGCAGGTCGCTCGTTTGAACTCAGCACAAGTTATGCATTTTAACGACTGATTTTAAAGGTACTGTTTTTAACAACATAGTTTTTAACCACATGGTTTTTAACAGCACGGCTTTTTAGGTCGAACAGATCTAATCCGAACGTTAAACAAAAAGGGCAAGCAGATTAAGTGATTAATCGCTTGCCCTTTTTTATGCTCAAACCACATTCATGCCACTAACACTAAAGCACAGGCACTAAAGCACTGAGACGACTTAAGCGCACTATGCAGCACGACTGAACGAGTGACACTATGGATTAGTTACCCGCAATCTTCATTTCAGATAACAAGATACCGCCGGTACGAATCGATGAGCGCAAATCAAAATCCTTACTCACGGCTTGCACGCCACGGAACATCTCTTTCAAGTTACCCGCGATAGTGATCTCTTCCACTGGATATTGGATCTCACCGTTTTCAACGTAGAAACCCGCCGCACCACGGGAATAATCGCCCGTTACCATGTTCACGCCTTGGCCCATGACTTCGGTCACAATCAAACCTGTGCCCATGTCTTTCACCAATTCGTCGAAGGTTTGGCCTGTGTGGCCGAGCGTCCAGTTATAAATACCGCCCGCATGGCCCGTGTTGGTTAAGCCTAACTTGCGCGCCGAGTAGCTGGTCAGCAAATAGGTTTCTAACATGCCGCGGTCAATAATGCGTCTGTCTTGGGTCGCCACGCCTTCACTGTCGTAGTTCGCGCTTGCCAATGCGCCCAGTAAATGCGGCTGCTCTTCGATATTAAACCAATCGGGGAAGATTTGGGTGTTGATCGAATCCAATAAGAAACTGGATTTACGGTATAAACTGCCACCGCTGATAGCACCGATAAAGTGGCCGATTAACCCTGTGGCGATATCTGGCGCTAATAAAATGGGTAAACGCGTCGTCGCGATCTTGCGCGCACCAAGGCGACTTACTGTCTTCTCTGCGGTCTTTAAACCTACCGTTTCAGGTGCAAGCATCTCGCTGAATTTACGGGCGATAGTGTAATCGTAATCCCGTTGCATATTGCCTTCACTATCTTCACCGATCACGCTGCAACTCAAGCTATAACGCGAGCTGCAATAACCGTTTAAGAAACCGTGGCTATTGCCATACACTTTAACCGCAGTGTGAGCATTGGCACTGGCGCCGTCGGAATTATTGATACGTGGATCGGCATCGAGCGCCGCAGTTTCGGCGCGGATCGCCAGTTGCGCTAACTCATCGGGGGAAATATCTTGTGGATAATACAGTTGAAGATCGCGGATCTGATTTGCCATCAAGGCTTTATCGGCAAGACCACTGAATGGATCGGGAGAAGTATAACGGGCGATATCGTCGGCCGCTTTCACCGCTAAAGCGATGGCCTCTGGACTTAAATCCGACGTCGATGAACTGCCCTTGCAACCATCGCGGTAAACCGTAATTCCTAAAGCACCATCTTTATTAAATTCAACGGTTTCAACTTCTTTTAAACGGGTAGAAACCGACAAACCTTGTTGTTTACTGATCGCCACTTCGGCAGCGTTCGTTCCTAATTTGTTGGCATATTCCAGCGCCACGGCCACCGCATCTTTCAGCGCGCCCAATTCACTATCGATTCTGTTCAAAGACACAAAGCTACTCTTTCGTTGTCGGCAATTGCCGTAGCATAACAAACACAAATCCCATTCACATTAATTATTCGCGGCGGACTTAGGCTTGAGAGCGCATCTTAAGCACATTCACCTAGGCGATTTTTGGCTAGAGATGTTATTATTAGCCAGTAAATTACTTGAGGTTTTATCTATATGAAGATTGTTGGTGATTCAGAACATTTTAAACAGCCCTACGACATAGATGAAGATTATGTCAGCAGCAAAACAACGGACAAGCGTGATAGCGAAGCCGTGCAAAAAGTCGGTATGGAGCTTGTTTCACTGAGCAAGACTCAGCTAGATAAAATCGAGCTGGATGAGTTTTTGTACGACGCTATCCTGCAAACACGCAAAATCAAGGTCAATACTGAGGCGTATCGTCGCCACATGCAGTATATCGGCAAATTGATGCGTAATTTTGATATTGAGCCAATCAAGGCTTCACTCGCTATCGTGTTGAATAAAAACAACAACGAGACCGCTAAGTTACAAATGTTCGAAAAAATGCGTGAACGCTTACTCACCCAAGGTGATGATGAGATTCAAACTGTCGTCGAGCATTATCCGCAATTAGACAGACAAAAACTGCGTACTTTGGTGCGTCAAGCCACCAAAGAACTGGCCAAAAGCCCAGAATCAAAATCATCTAAAGAGCTGTTTAAATATCTACGCAGCGAAATCCAAGACTAATTAACTTCAGCCCCACAAGGATGTTGCTTATGCGACTTAGCAAAACGTTATGTAGCCTAGCTTTGCTTTTTATTGGACTATTTGGACTCGGGGCCTGTAACGGCCCTGCGGACGAAGATAACGGTGGCACAGATGCCACTGACGGTATCTATAAACTGTCTATCGACTTTAAAACCTTATCGGGTTCTGAATGCGGCAGTGTTACTTCACTCCAAAGTTTCCCTAAAGACACAGGCTTTTGCGCAGTCGCGAAGTTAAAGAAAGGCTCAGCTACAGTGAGCAATCAGAAAGTAGACTTTACGACAGACCTTGGCGTATTAACACCTAATAGCAAACTAACAGACAATAACGGTGAAGCCATTATTATCGTTAGTAATCCTGATTTACTTGTCAATGCAGGGATAATTACTGCAACAACAACCCCAAATGATTCCACAACGGCACTCACAGCTACCCGCAATTTTGAGTTTTTAAGTGCTAGCGATGGTACCTCTCCTGCCGCTCCTAAACTCAGCGCCAGTATTTTAAGCAGCTCAGCCTTAGTCACTCGCTTTAAAGTCGATGAGTCGGTGCAATTACAAGCCATATTGCTCGATAGCGAAAGCAAAGGTATCGAAGGCGCTAAAGTCACCTTTACTGCTGGTTCAGCGGCGCTCAATCCGACCAGTGCGTTGACCAACAACCAAGGTATTGCGCAGGTACCCTATACGCCAAGTGCAACTGAATTAGGGGCAAATGCCTTAACGGTCACTGTGGACTATCAAGGTCAATCGCTGCAAACCAGCAGTTTGTATGAAGTCTTGAGTAAAGATGCCGTCAATCAAGAAGGTACGCTAAAACTCGGCTCATTTAATGGTGCAGTCTTTACCGAAGGTCAATTGGCGAGCACCTTAACGGCCGATGCCAATGGCAAATATAAAATCAGCGCAGGCGGTAGTTTTGGTGTAAGTGCAAGTTTAGTATTAGAGGCCAATGACGGCACGGTTACGCGAGTACAAACACCCTCTTCCATCAGCTTTAGCTCAGATTGCACCACAAACAATAGCGCCACACTCGATACCCCAGTTACAACTTTATCGGGTAATGCGAGCTCGACCTTCCAAGACACAAGTTGCAGTGGCAACAGTGAACGTAGCGACCAAATCATCGCCACAACCGTAGCTGGTAATCAGACGTTAACGGCGAATTTCCCATTTACTCTGCAACGTCAAACGCTTGCCAGCTTAAGTTTTGAGTCGGCAGAGCCTGCACAAATTCGCATCAAAGGTGCGGGCGGCACAGGTTCAAGCGAGTCCTCTTTAGTCAGCTTCAAAGTCACCAGCGCCAATGGCCAACCCGCAGCGCAGCAAAAGGTCAGCTTTACCTTAGATACGGTTGTCGGTGGTTTAAGTTTTGCCAATGGCACTGCGAATGCGCAAAGCCTGACTAACTCCCAAGGTATCGCCAGTGTGCGCGTATTATCCGGCACAGTACCCACGCCTGTGCGCGTGGTCGCCACTGCTGTTGATACTGATACTAAAGAAATCATCACTAGCCAATCTGAACAGTTAACCGTGAATACTGGTCTACCTCAACAACTTGGATTTAGTCTATCAACGACAGTATTCAATCCAGAAGCAGGTGACTTTAATGGTGAAACTGCAACGATCACCATTCGAGCCTCCGATAGTTTTGGCAATCCAGCGCCCGATGATACTGCTGTCAACTTCACGACAGAAGGTGGCCAGATCCCAACATCATGTTTAACTAAAAATGGGACTTGTAGCGTTGTTTGGACTTCACAAACGGCACGAGTCCCCGATCACCGCATCACGATTCTTGCTTATGCCTTAGGTCACGAAACCTTCTTCGATACCAATGGCAATAACATCTTTGATGATGCTGATGTTAGTAAAGACATCAATGGCACGCCTGTGCCTGACTTGGCTTGTTTAACGAATTC
Organism: Shewanella sp. SM21; assembly: GCF_025654335.1. Lineage (NCBI taxonomy): Bacteria > Pseudomonadati > Pseudomonadota > Gammaproteobacteria > Alteromonadales > Shewanellaceae > Shewanella > Shewanella sp. SM21. The sequence continues at coordinate 117,797 of NZ_JAKKRL010000014.1, read as the reverse complement.
AGGCGTTGCGAAAAAATGCACAGGCAATGGTATGGACATCGAAGCCTATCTTCCTAGTGGTTTTAGTGATCTAGGTGATGCGTTTAGGGATGACAATGAAGATGGCATTAGGAATTCAGCCGAACCATTTTGGAATACTCAAGCAAAAGAATATAGTTTTGCCGATGGTAAATTTAACGGTCCACAATGCGAAAGCGCAATCTGCGGCAAAGGCCAAGCCAATAAAACCTATATCCGCAAAGCCTTAGTAATGAGCATGTCAGGCTCACAGGCTTATATCAGTGTGATGCAAGACGGTGTGTTATTGCCGAGTGTGAATGACATCAAACCTGTGGCCGTTGGTGCTAGTTCTGAATTTGTAGTATTTGTCCACGACAGTGCGAATCAAATCATGCCAGCTCAGACAAGTATCGAATTGTGCGTCGATTGTGCTGGTGCGCCTAAAACCTTCGAGGTTCCCAATACTGTGTATGCGAAAAGCAGTCTAGGTTCACCACTGAAATTTACGGCATCGGCCAACACCAGCGTATCGGTGAAAGTCACGACCCCTAAAAATGTCATCACTGATGGCTTAGGTTTCACAGTACCAGCGCTTTAAAACTCAATTAAGCAAACTGAAAAGACCCGCGAATGCGGGTCTTTTTATTGGAGGATTTTATTAGAGGATGACAACCCACTGCCCTTAGATCTACTACACATCTTTAGTTATAGCTGTGCATCTATGAGCCATGACTCTCACTAATTTTATAGCTCTTAATTTTGTAGCTCTACTGCGCGGCGTAAACGGAAACTCCGTAAAGCCAAATACACCGCTCCCACAGCCGCCCATATAAGCCCTAACTCTAGTGATTGTGGCTCTAAGTTCACCCAAAGCACGCCAATAGTGCCGGCGCCACACAAGGGTAATACTAAGTATTGTAAGTGGTCTCTAAAAGATTTATTACGTCGATCCCTTAGGTAAAACTGCACAATCACGGATAAGTTTACGAAGGTGAACGCCACTAAAGCACCAAAATTCACTAAGGCTAGCGCCATTTCTAAGTCAAATGAGACGGCAGATAGCGCAAGTGCGCCCACCAACAAGACATTAAATGCAGGGGTTCGCCATCTAGGATGGATATAAGCAAACCCTTTACGTGGCAACATATTATCCCGCCCCATCACATATAAAATCCGTGCAACCCCAGCATGGGCAGCCATACCGGATGCCAATACGGCAACAGTGGTCGCCACTAATACGATGGACTGGAATAGATTACCACCCACATAGAGTGCAATTTCAGGCAATACCGCATCAAGCTGTTGAAAGCGGGAAATATCGGGGAAATAGAGCTGCAAAAAATAAGACACGCCAACAAAAATCACGCCACCGATCAAGGCTGTCAACACAATCGCGCGAGGAATAACACGTTGAGCATCTTTAGTTTCTTCAGTCAGTGAACTTAACCCGTCAAAGCCGAGGAAGGAGAAACACAGAATCGTCGCCCCTGTGAATAATGGCGCCATCGCCATATTATCGGCATAAAATGGTCGCACACTCGCGACGACACCTTCGCCTTCACCGAGGGAAATGCTATAGGCCATTAGACCAATGAACACCACAATAATGGCGATCTGCGCAAACACTATCACCCCATTAAAGTTCGCGACGAGATCAATCCCCTTGAGATTAAGCAAGGTCATTATGGTCACAAGAGCGAAAATAAAGATCCAAGGTTCGACGCTGGGAAACATGGCGGTTAAATAGATTTTTGCGAGCAACATATTGATCATTGGCATAAACATATAGTCCAGCAGCGATGACCAACCCACCATAAAACCAACATTCGGGCTAAAGGTTTTTTGAGCATAAGTGTAGGCTGAACCCGCATAGGGATATTTACGTACCAAATGACCGTAACTAAACGCGGTAAATAAAATCCCCGCCAATGCGAATAGATAAGACGTAGCCACATGGCCAGAGGTGATCTCGGAAACAATACCAAAGGTGTCAAAAACGGCCATCGGCGTGAGATAGGCAAGCCCTATCACCACCACTTGCCATAAGTTGAGGGTCTGCTTCAAACCCAGATTTTGTTGGCTCATCAGCACACCCCCATTGTACAGGGTTGAACACCTAAGCACGCATCTGCAATTAGTTTTTGCTTGCGGCTAACCGTCTGCACTCGAGGTTTAATGGCTAACGCAACAACTTGATTTACAACAACTACCGACAATCCGGTACACAACAGCCCCATTGGTCTTTCCTCAGTAAAATAGGTTCAACTGAACCTCATATCATTTCCGGATGTTTACCGGCCTCAATTGTTTTAAAACACATACGCCATAAATAAAAAATAACCGAGATACTGAGTATCTCGGCTATTTTTTCGGCGCGCATTCTCCCCCAAAACCAACAAGAAGACAACCCAATAAGGGGACTTTGCTGCCCAAAAGTACGGTGAGAGTGATTTAAATGGATATAAAGAAGTAAAAATGAAGTTTTCTTTTGATATCTTGCAGATGATAGTGGGTTTTGCTGACCTCAATTCCGTTTGGATTAACTGTGCAGCCTAACGGCCGAAAAGAACCTAAACCCAAATTTAGTTTGGATTTAGATTGTGGGCTTAACCCCACAACTTTGATTTTTTATTTAAAAATCAGCATGTGTAAATCGCAACCTGCATCTAAAACCTAGTTCGCGACAGCCAACAATAACCTAGCACGACGCTTAATCCCCAACATCGCTAGGCCGAAAAAGACCGCAAATAAGCCCCAGAGTTGTAGCCATTTGGGCATCACACTCGCCCAGCTTGCGCCCATTTGATTGAGTTCTAACATACCCATGATCGCGGGCACGGCGGGAATAAACTGCGAACCTAGCACTAAAGGCTCGGGAATGAGGGCTATCGGCCAGACAAAGCCGGACACGAATAGGATGGGCATAGAGATCAGCAGTAGCACTTGGGTGGGTAAATCGCGGCGGGTGAACAAGGTGCTCATGGCAACACCTGCGGCGGCGGTAGCCAGTAAAAACGGCAATAACCACAGCGCAACTAAACCAAGGCTCGCTTGAATACTCACGTTATACCAGTGATAACAATAGCCCACATAAAAGCTGGTAAAGAATATATAAATCAACATGAAAGCAAGAATACGACCACAGACTAATTGCACCGGTGACACCTGCTGCCAATACCCTTTATGCCGCCATTGCCCTGCCCCTAAAATGCCAGTACCTATGAGTAAGGTTTGGTGCAAAATCAGCAAGAACAATCCAGGTACCACATAAGGCGTATAACCTAGGCTCTGGTTAAAAGCAGGAACACTATTAAGATGAAGCGAGTTTAAACTCTCTTGGGCCTGCTTAGGATTTTGTCCTTGAGCAAGCATGCCAATCAATTGCACTTGTTTACCCGCATCCATTCCAGCGCTAACTAAGCCTTCAACAACCGCGGAATAAATCAAAAAGTAACTAGCATCACCGCCATAGCTTAGCGTCACACCTTTACCAAGCAATAAATCGCGGCGGAATCCTTCTGGGATCACGAGTAAGCCGTGGGCCTTACGCGTCTCAATAAAACGCTTCGCCTCAGTAATCGAACCGACTTGGCCTATGACTTGAATTTTTGCGCTGGCATCGGCATGACGGATCAATTGACGGCTTAGGGAAGAATGATCTAAGTCCACCACGATCAGTTGTTGCTCGGTCGGCACTTGATTCAAATAGGGCAAAGGATACAAAACCGAATAAAACAGTACACCGCCAAATAAGGTCACTGCGATCGCTTTATCGCTAATAATGGCCTTAAATTCAGTGAGGATCAGTCGCCACAGACTGAGCTGACGTGATGTGTTTGCGTGTTCGCTATTGGATAAATTCATCCTATTGCCCCTTCGCAGATATAGCTGCGTCCGAGTCATAAACCGTCACTGAAGCATTGGTGTTAACTGTGGTAGGCAGTAATTTACGCGACAGAAAATATATCAAAGGTATCAGACAGATAAAGCCCCAATAACTGGTGATTTGGCTCGCCACACTTGGCCAAGTAGCGCCATAACTCACGATACTAACATGGGACTCAATATAATGGCTCGATGGCATGATAAGTCGCCACCACTGGGCTAATTGCGGCATTTCGTGAGTCGGAAAAGTAATGCCCATAAAGGCAAACGCTGGCGCAAATAAAGCGGTACAAAAGCTGATGACCCGCGCACTGTCACGCATCACTACAAATATTAATAACACTAAGCTCCAGACTGCCAATAACATGACTAATTGCGCGAGCAATAATAGGGCTAAACTCCCCGCCATCGGCAGAGCAAGATACAAATACAGCCAAGCTAAAATAAAGCCGCCCTGCAGCATCAATATCGGCGTAAACAGCACCATTTTCGCCCACACCTTAGGCCAAAAACGTTCAGTTAAGATATTCGACATGCCATCGGCCTGAGTGGTAGGCGCTAAATGCAGCTCTCGATTTAAACTGTTTGCCATCACTAACATAGATAACAACTGCCACAGCGCAATCAGCACTGGCGGTACTAAGAAACCTATGTAGTTGTTATTTCGGTTAAACAGGGCTGTTGTTTGGCTTTTGACAGGGCTTAAATTCACTGCAACTTGGGATTTCGGTGTACCATTTGCGAGCTGCTTTAAACCCGCCACTTGCTGTAATCCGTCGCCTAAACTCAACTGAATTTGGCTTGAGAGTAACTTACCCACCAGCAAAAATTGACTGTTGTAGCGCACATCAATTGTAGGCTTATGGCCTGTAAGTAAATCCTTTTTCATATCATAGGGAAAAACCACAATAGCGTAGACTTTCGCCTGTTGCATCGCGCTTATCGCCGAGGATAAGTCGGTAAAACTTTGCGGATCGGTAACCGGATTTGCCTTAAGCTGACGGGTCAACATGCGGCTCAATTGACTATGATCTTGGTCAACAATCGCCACGGGCAGTTGCCTTGGCAGACCTGCACTGAACAACCACCATAAGCATAAAATCCCCAGTAGTGGAATATAACTTATCAGCGCTAACTGCCAAGGGTCATGCCATAGGGCACGCAGCTCACGGCGAACTAACGCTGTGAGCAACGCCATAAAGCTTATGCTTGATGGCTGTGATTCGCCCTTAATCTTGTCCGCCGCGTTGGCGTGAGGCGTACGTTCAGTCACGACTTTTACTCACTACGCAGCAGCACAGACATGCCGACACGCAGATCGGTAATCGGCTGGTTTGGACGCAATTCCACTTCAAAGGTTCGCATATCAAAATCATGGCCACTTTCGGTCGAACGCCAAGTGGCAAACTCACCCATCACACTGATATGGGACACAGTAAAATCCACATCCTGCCCGAGTGCCGGAATCGTTAATTGAATTGTTTGACCTTTTTTGAAACGTTTAAGTTGGTCTTCTCGCACTTGGAACACGGCCCAAGCATCCTGCATATCAATCAAACTAACAATCGGAAAACCACTGGGTGCCAATTCACCCGCCTGTAACAGCACGTCGCTGATCTCACCCGATTTAGGTGCGCGCATTTGGCTATCTTCCATAATGGCGCTAACTTCTTTCACTGCACCTTCAGCCTTACGGGCATTACCTGCAGCAGCCACTTTGGTTTCCGTCCGCGCACCTTCCTCGGCCATTTGGTACATGGCTAAGGCCGCTTGTTCTGTGTATTTTGCCGCTTGCCATTGAGTAAAGGCTTCATCGCGTTTTTGTCTTGCCGCCACACCTTCGTTAAATAAGTTTTCGACTCGGGTATAGGTGGTTTTAGCGAGCGTTGCCGCCGCCTGCGCCTTGAGCCATTGCTCCTTGGCTGCCATCACTTCTTGACTGCGAGCACCGTTGTTGGCTTCAAGCTGCATCGCCTTAGCGGCATCACGGCCACCTTCGGCCTGCATTAACTTTGCATCTAGCTCAGGACTGCGAATCGCGAATAATAAATCCCCTTGGGCCACACTATCACCGCGGCGCACGAGCACTTGCTCGACTCTGCCTGGCACCTTGGACGAAACATTGTACTCACGGGCTTCAATCTGGCCCTGCAACAAACTCGGCTGCGGGCTATAAGCGAGCTTAAGTCCATAGGCTAAGATAAGGCCTAATGCGACCAACGCCACAAGGGCAAGTATTCTGTTAGCGCGCATTGTTTGTCTCCTGCACTTGGGTAGGGGCTGTGGTACGACCGATAAATTCATCTAGTTGACCACTAATGGCCATTAATCTGGCATAGGCTTGCACGTAACGATAACGGGCAGCCAATTGCTGAGTTTTCACTGCGCTCAGTTTCAGTTCCGCATCGACTCTGTCGATAGAGGTTGAAAGCCCTTGATTAAAGGCGATGTCACGTAGGCGCAGGTTTTCAATAGCAAGTTCGAGCGAAGTATCGAGCGCCGTCACTTCTTCCTCGGCCTGTAATAATTGGCGATAGCTTTGATCCACCAGCAGGCTCAAGTCTTGTTTAGTTTGTGCCTTGGTATAACGAGCTTGTAAGAGTGCACTTTTCGCCGCTTCGACCTTACCGCTACGACCATCGCGACTGATCAGTGGCACATTGACCCCAACCCCAACCATCCAGTCAGGTGTGATGCTCGTCAAGAGTGTGTCTTCTTCATACAAGGTGTAGTTACCGAAGAGGAAAACCGTTGGATGGTATTTACCTTTTTCCAACGCTATTAAACCGTTTGCTTGCGTTTCTTTCGCTTCGAGCAATTTGAGCGCCGGATGTTGGCTCAGGGTAATTTGGCTGAGTTGAGCGAATGAAGGAGCCTGAGGCAATACAAATAAGGGAGAATTTGTGCTCACCTGACTTTGCTGTAGCATACGAGCCAGCGCGATCACTGCCATTTCGTGTTGCCGACGAGCACTGCCTAAATTGACTTTAGCATTGTCTAGGGCGACCTGCGCATTGAGGCGCTCAACCTTCGCAATTTGCCCTTCGCGCTCTAGTGCTAAAGCATGATCAACATGCTTAGCTAACGAGCCAACCAGATCGGTCTGAGTATTCACCAATGCCAACGTCACATCGACAGCGTAATATCTATCCACCAGCAGGGTAAATAAATCACGAGTAGCCAATTGTAATTCTTGTTGCTTCTCGGCCACCATAGCCGCGTGTATACCTTGAGCCGCAGTGATTTGTCCGCCCGTATAAATCGGCCACATTGCCTGTAAGCTGGCGCTAAAAATATCTTGTTCACTTAAGGGCAGCGGCGGAATACCCGCAATAATGCCGCCAAGCGATGGCGGGATAGAAATCACAGAATTTAATTCTTTCAGATCAAACTCTATCGGTTTATCCAAATGAATATAGTTACCGCGAATGTCTAATGAGGGCAAATTTAAGCTCTCGCCCGCCTCTTGTTCACCCTTAGCGCGGTTAACTTCCTGCGATTGCGCTTGCAACTTGTCGCTCACCTTCAGCACTTGCTGCCAAGCATCAGTAAAGCTAATCGGCTGAGCATAGCCAGCCGAAGGCAATGATAATAGGCACAGCCATACCACACGTGATAGTTTCATTAACACCTCTAGAGTAGTTACTCTAATTTCCTTTGCAAATGATAACATTCATGGTGGGTAGCGACTAGAACCCATAGACGTAAGGTTCTAGGTTTTATGCTGTTCCGCCCACTGTGAGCTTATCGAGTTTTAGGGTCGGTTGACCCACACCCACAGGCACACTTTGACCGTCTTTACCGCAAACGCCCACACCTTGATCTAAAGCCATATCGTTACCGACCATAGAAATCTGGCTCATAGCCTCAGGGCCATTACCGATTAAAGTGGCCCCCTTAATGGCTTGAGTAACTTCACCATTTTCAATCAAATAAGCTTCAGATGCTGAGAACACAAACTTACCCGAAGTAATATCGACTTGGCCACCACCAAAATTAGGGGCATAAATGCCTTTCTTCACCGATTTGATAATCTCACTGGGATCTGACTCACCGGCCGTCATATAAGTATTGGTCATACGTGGCATAGGCAAATGCGCGTAGGATTCGCGGCGACCATTACCCGTTGGCGCAACACCCATTAAGCGAGCATTGAGTTTGTCTTGGATATAACCCTTTAAAATACCGTCTTCAATCAATACCGTTCTTTGGGTTTGTACACCTTCATCGTCGATACTCAGTGAACCACGACGATTGGGCAAGGTGCCATCGTCGACCACAGTCACTAACTTAGACGCAACTTGCTGACCAACCTTGCCGCTAAAGGCACTGCTGCCCTTACGGTTAAAGTCACCTTCCAAACCATGTCCAACCGCTTCGTGGAGCAATACACCGGGCCAGCCATTACCTAACACCACAGGCATTTCACCCGCTGGTGCATCGATGGCGTTAAGGTTAACTTGCGCTTGACGCACGGCTTCGCGGGCAAAGGCGAAACACATAGGTAAACCTGTGTCATCGCTTGCCATTAAAACACCGTAGTCATGACGACCACCACCACCGGCGCCACCACGTTCACGTTTACCGTTTTCTTCCAAAATCACGCTACAGTTAAAACGCACCAGAGGACGGATATCGGCCGCCAGAGTGCCATCACTCGCAGCAACGAGGATTTCTTCGTGCACACCAGCAAGGCTAACCACCACTTGAATAATCCGGCTATCTAGACTGCGAATAAAAGCATCGGCTTCTTTCAGCAGGTTGATTTTTTTGACTTCTTCCATCGCCGCAATCGGATCTAAGCTGTCGTATAACGCCAATGCTTTTTGACGTTTAAAGGCTTGTACCTGAGTCTGCTCACCCGCACTAGCAATGCCACGGGCAGCCTGTACTGCAGCGCTTAAGGCGGCAGGAGTGATGTCGTCGGCATAGGCAAAACCCGTTTTCTCACCGCTGATGGCCCGCACGCCCACACCGCGTTCAATATGGAAACTACCGTCTTTGATGATGCCGTCTTCCAGCACCCAAGATTCGTGGCGACTACCTTGAAAATAGAGATCGGAATAATCGATTTTGTGCTGATGTATGGTGTTTAGATAGGTTTGCAGGCCATCTAACGCTAACCCATTCTTCAATAAACTTTGCTCTACTTGTGCTAAAAATGGCATCTATGCTCTCTTTGACCCCAAGGGATCTTGATATTCTGAGTGTAAATTCGGTGTACTAATTCTATGTGTTAATGCTGCGTATCGACTCAAGTGCAAATTCAGCATTTCAACTCGTCTGCTGGCTACTGGCACATTATTTCAAGCTTGGTTCAAGGAAACGATTATGCTGCATGACGGGCATTTTACTGCGAATACTGTGCAGTTCGGTTAAGTCGACCTCAGCCTGTACCCAACCCGTACCAGTTTTAAGTTCAGCCAAAATATTCCCCCAAGGACCGACTATCATGCTCTGCCCCCAAGTTTCTCGACTGCCTTCGTTATGCTGTCCCCACTGAGCTGCAGCAAGAATAACGCATTGGGTTTCAATCGCTCTTGCCTGTAACAATACCTGCCAATGGGCTTCCCCCGTCACCTTAGTGAAGGCAGAAGGGACAGTAATAATCTCGGCACCCGCAAGGCGCATCGCCCTAAACAAGTCGGGAAAGCGTAAATCATAACAGATGGTTAAGCCAATTTTGCCAAAAGGTGTATCGATAACGCTAATGTGATCACCGGGGCAGAAGGTTTCGCTCTCGCGATATTGTTTTGTACCATCGGCAACATCCACATCAAAAAGGTGCAGTTTATCGTAATGCCCTAAAGTATCACCTTTATCATCAAACAGATAACTGCGGCTATAGACGCGACCATCCTCAGCCAACGCCGGAATAGTCCCCGCGACCATAAACACCCGATACTTGGCGGCCAGTGCACTTAACGCCGATTTGAGCGGACTCTGATGAACATCGCCCGCATAGGCAAGTTGCTGACTTTCATGGCCACCAAACAGTAAGCTGCATTCGGGTAACACGACTAAATGGGGCGCATCGGCATCCCGTTTGAGTTCGTTAAGCTGCGATTCGATAAACTGCAGATTGGCGCTGACGTCGCGACTGCTCTGACATTGCAACAGGCTGATGTGCATTCTGCTCTCCCTGAATTTGCTTAATCGGTTCTACTGCTTCGCGATGCTCTGGTATGGCTGGCACTTCTGGCGTAGGTACTACTTGAGGTTGCTCCCGCTTTAAATCGGGCGCTTTAATTTGATCTGTTGCTGGCTTTAGCTCTTCTGACTTTGATTCTTCAGATCTGGCCTCTTCAGGCTTAACGTCTTGTGGCTCGAGCGCTTCTGGTTGTGTTGCTTGAAGCTGTGGCTCAGATTTAGCGTTGCTTGGTTTAACTTCAGTTGACTGAGCTTCAGTTAACTTAGTTTCAGTTGGCTTAGCTTCTGTTAATTGAGCCTCGGTCGATTTAGTTTCTACCGGCTGAGTGATATCGGCGTTATGACTCGCGGCTTCAGTCGGCACCGCTGGGCGCTCAACGCCAACCACAGGTAAAATAGATTCTGGAATTTCAATCTCTTTACTCTTACGCTCTAACTCTTCGACCACAGGCTCTGCCATAGTCCCTGTCACCCGAAAACGAATTTCTGAAATCACTTCAATCACAGGCTCAAGCACTTTTGTTAGGGCAAAGGCCCCCAGACCCAGTGTCCAAGCGCTGGTACTGAGCAATACGACAGTCGGCACACTTGAGGCCAACTGCGGCACAAAGCGGATATCGTAATTCAAACTTTCAGTGGTGAGATCCGTATAGCCACGCACCTTCATATTACCCGCGATGGCATCCATTTCAGTGTCAGTGGTTTTCACCACGCCATTATCAATCTGCAAATTGCCATTGAAAGAGTTGAAATACATGCCCTGACCGAAGACATCGGTGAAATCCAGCGACAGTTTACGCACCAGAGAATCTAAACTGAACAGGGAGAAAATCCGCGCGCCCTTGTCACTCACCTGAGATAAGTGGCCTTTGCCTAAGTTGAATTTCACCTTGCCATTTAAGGTTTCGAGGGAGAAGGCATAGGGAGCACCTTGCCAAGATAAGTCCGCATTCACCTTCAAGGGGGCTTCATTAACGCCAGGCTCTATACCCAATTGAGCAGATAGATAACTAAACTGAGTGGCATTTAACTCAACACTGAGATCAGTTTTATTCTGTCCAGCCTGTTGCTGCCAAATGCCACTGCCCTGCAAATTGACATTGGGCGTAGTTAAAGACAATGTTTGAATCTTATATCCTGCCGCTTGTGGGCTCGCCTGCAAAACGAGCTTTCCAAAGGATTTATCGAAGAAACGAAAATCTTCCACATTCACTGCAACTGGCGGCAAGTTAGTGAGCACTTGATCACTGGCAAAATCGGCATCCGTGTTCGACTTTACCTTAGGTGAAAAATAAAATTTATTCGCCACAACTTTGAGACCTTGAGTTTTCCAATTTGGATAGAAATCGATCCAACCGTCAAATTCGTTGGCAACGGTATTAAAACGCCATCCCGTCTCGTTAGGCTTAGCATTAAGCCTAAGCTCCGTCAGTTCTTGCCCTAAAAGATCGAGCCGACCGATATGAGAATCGATACTCGCCACCGCGGGAAATAAACTTTTATGTGGAATATCATCAACTAAAATGCCCGTTTTCGGTATTTTCTCTTGACCAACAAAGGCATTAATCACAGGTAACCATTCGGCTAATTTGGCCTTACCGAGATCGATTTGAATATGACCTTGTTCCGTATTTCTGGCTTCATCCTCATCAAATAAACGCCCCAATAACAAGTCAAAATAACTAAAATTTGCACCTTTATCGGCATCAAAACCACCGATAAACTCGGCATGACTGGCAAGTTTGACATCGAGCGTCGCATCATCTTGATCGCCAACAAACTCAGCGACTAAAGGTCGTGGTTCATTTTCGGGTTTAGCAAAGTATCCTGGGAGCAACAGTTGCGTCCCCAGCATATCCGAAGTCACTTTGGCTTGGATTTGATAACCTTGCTCAGTAAATAGCATAGTCATAGCACCGTCCCAACTGATTTTTCCCTGATAAAAATCGCTCAAGGGATTGTGTAATTCATCGGGGAGACGGCTGAGATCCCAACGACTTTTCAGCGAAAGATTAAGGCCAAAATCTTTACCTTTAGGCTGAGTGTCGAAAGTTAAACTGAGCGGTTGTTCGAACAAGCGCGCTTTGATGCCTTTTCCTGTCACAACTTCATTCGCAAAGTCGACTACACCAGTCACGCCATGAAGTTGAAGCCCTGGCTGAGCAATATATACAGGCGTATTATCAAAACGGATTTGACCACGAATATCTTCGGCTTCACCTTCATACAGTGGAATGCTGATGTCTAAAGTGCCAGTGACAGCACCTTGCACTTGCACGACATCTAAGGTTTTACCTACTGAGTTCGCCAAAGGTGAGGCTTGTAACACCTTAGTCGCCGCACTGCCTTGAGTAGCAAGTTCGGCTTCAATCCTTAGCAGCGTCTGTTCACCAATGGCGGGAATAAATACATGGGCACCTGTGGCATCCACATTCATCAGCTTGCCTTGGTTTAACCAAAGATCCATGCGGGTATTTTCAAACAAAGCGTTAAGGGACAGATCTGTGACCGCTGGCCAGTCGGGTTGAAACTGAAATTTGGCATCTGTTAAGGTAAATGCTGCCTGAAACACGCCGCTATTATCATCGAAGGGAAAACCACTTAACGAACCACGCCAAACAACTTGCGCATCTTGGGTCTGACCCGCTTTAAGCCCAGTATCCAAATACTCTGCCAGTGATTCACCCATCGCCTTATTGGGGAAATACTTGTCGGCATTAGCCACATTGTTGATACGAACATTGGCCGCCAGCGCCATGTGTGCAGCACCGCTAAAGTCCAAATTCAATGCCGCATCAACGCCGATATCTTCGTTTTCAAACTGCAACTGAGGCACATTTAAACTCAGATGTTCAGTATCGAATTGACCATCAATTGACGCACCATTGAATACTAATGGCGCCGAAAATTCATCACCAAAATCGAGGGTGTACACTTGTTCAGGTAGAGAGAAATACAACGTCTTATCTTGCCAGCGCAGGCTCACATCTATTGGATGAGTATTGGGAATACCCTCGACCTTCTGCCAATGCAACTGCTTCACTTCGGTACTGGCGAGCAAAGGCTGGTCGGCTTTTTGATACAGGCGGATTGGTCCAATATTCGCCTCGGGAGCTAACGCATGCCATTGACGTAATACGGCTCTATCGACTTCAGGAAATAGCGGCAGCAGCGGCAATAGACTCTGAGTATTAACTTGATTCACATAGGCAAATAATTCATCGTTTTGACGCTTTGCGGCCAGCGTTAACGCCGGCCAATGCTCACCATTGGTGACAAAATCCAGTCCTGAACTTTGCACTTCCCAACCTGTCGCCTTTGGCTGCCAAACAATATCGCCCGCTTGAATTTCAAATCTCTGCGGCTCTTGCTTTAATGTCCATTGCAGCCAGCTCGGCTCAAAATGAACCATAGCAGAACTGATGCTACGGTCGGCAAACGTAAGCCAAGCCTTAAGATTGACAACCCCTTCTAAGGGTAACTTTTGAGTAGAATCATAGGGATTAGGCTGACGTGAAGCCCATTCACCTAAGTCTAAAGAGTTAGCCGCCAAATAAATCTGCCCAGTCAAACTGTCGGGATTTGCACCATCGCCCTTGATATCTAACTGTAATCCGAGAGACTCATGCTCAGAGGCATGACTATCAAGATACAACTCTCCCGCACCGCGGTGACGTTCACCCTGATTGCGCCAGTTCAAATGGCGGATATGGATCGGGCGAAACTCTTGGTGCATGCTCAGCAATTGCACTGTGGCATTGGTTAAGGAGAATCTATCGAGTTGTTTGAGCAACAGGGCATAGAGCCAATCGAGTTGCGGGGCTTTATTGATTGTGGCGGGATCGTTTTCAGTAAGTTTATCCATGTCTAAAGCAACATGGACACCCTCAAAATTGACATCTTCGATTCGTGGGGTGAGCGTGAGCAGCGATTGCCAAAAATCTAACTTCACTTGTACGTTCTTGATCATCAAGGTCACAGGCAGTTGTTCCTGTGGCGGGATCACTAAGTCATCGATGTTAATTGCAGGGCCAAATGCCTGCCAATGGGCGGATAACTCCCCCACTTGCACATCGACTTTATATTCGCTTTTTACGTAATTAACCAGTTGCTGGCGAACTTCATCAACCTGCGGCAATAAGCCACGGATCAAACTGACGGCAAGCGCAAACAAGACCAAAATAAGCGCCAGAAATTGCCAACAAAAACGGCTAAATTTTTTTGCAGTAAAAAGCGTAGCCACTACATCATCACCACATCGTATTTGTGCTGTGAGTACATAGGCTCATTTTGCAAACGGATGCGCTTACCTATGTAAACCTCAAGTTCAGCAATAAGATGATTATCATCGGTATGCAGACTTTGATACACGGCAGGCGAACAATACAACAGGAACTCATCAGCATCGTAGGCACGGTTTAAACGGATTATTTCGCGAAAGACCTCATAGGAAACCGTCTCGACTGTCTTCATGCTCCCCGTGCCATGGCAGGCCGGACATTCGCCGCAGACGACATGCTCTAAACTTTCGCGGGTACGCTTACGGGTCATTTCGACTAGACCTAACCCCGAAAAACCACTCACATTGGTTTTCACCCTATCCTTAGATAAAGCGCTGGTTAAGCTGCTAAGAACACGAGCCTTATGATCCGCCGTCATCATGTCGATAAAATCGATAATAATGATGCCGCCGAGATTACGCAGACGTAACTGCCTCGCTATCGCTTGGGTCGCTTCGAGGTTGGTATTAAAAATGGTTTCTTCAAGATTCCTGTGCCCCACAAAGGCGCCGGTATTGATATCCACAGTCGTCATGGCTTCGGTTTGATCTATGATCAAATAGCCACCAGACTTGAGCTCGACTTTACGGCCGAGTGCACGTTGAATTTCATTCTCCACATCGTAGAGATCAAAAATAGGCGCAGGTCCTGAATAGTGCTCAATCTTATCGGCAATCTCTGGCATAAACTCCTGCGCAAAAGACTGCAACTCAGCAAAAGTGCGGCGAGAATCCACTTGAATACGGTCCAGCTCAGTACCGACAAAATCACGCACAATGCGCACAGGTAAGGCTAAATCTTGATACAGGAGCGACACACCACTGCGTTTACGTCGCTCACTCACCTTTGACCAAACTCGGCGTAAAAATGCCGCATCTTGGGATAACTCATCTTCCCCTACGCCTTCGGCGGCGGTGCGGATAATAAAACCACCGTCATCATCAACATAGGGCAAAGTAATTTGTTTGAGGCGACTGCGTTCTTCTTCTAGTTCAATACGCTGGGAAACACCAACATGGCTAGAACCTGGCATAAAGACTAAATAACGGGAAGGCAGCGTGATATCGGTCGTTAGGCGTGCGCCCTTAGTGCCCAGCGGATCTTTAACCACTTGCACCATAATGTCTTGCCCTTGACGGACTAACTCGGCGATATCACGAACAACGAAATGACCTTTCTCAACATCGGCGACACACTCAGTGTGTGGCACTATGTCGGACGCATGTAAAAAAGCCGCTTTATCTAAGCCAATATCGACAAAGGCGGCTTGCATACCGGGTAACACACGGCTGATTTTACCTTTGTAAATATTACCCACTAAACCCCGTTTCATACGGCGTTCAATATGGACTTCTTGCAGCACACCATGCTCAACTAAAGCAACGCGCGCCTCAGATGGAGTTACGTTGATCAGTAATTCTGAACCCATCTTGCGCTGTATTTTATTTGGATTTAAGCGACTGGTATTCACGACTCACCCCATTCGGGAAACTAGATTAATTAATCGAAGTTACAAACTCTCTAAGCATGAAAACCGAATAAAGGAACAAGGTCAACGTCATTGGAGTACTCGATTCAGAGCCCTAAACGCCAATAAGGTTCATTCTAACCTCAAGCCAAAATCGCAATATAAGCAACCAGCAGCAGTTAAATAAAGCCAACTTCGGCTAACAACTCACGCGTTTCAACCAGAGGTAAACCTACAACGCCAGAATAACTGCCTTCAATTGCAGCCACAAAGCAACCGCCGAGCCCTTGAATGCCATAACTGCCCGCCTTATCCATGGGCTCTTTTGAAGCCACATAAGCCTCAATGTCAGCTGTCGATAAAGCGCAAAAACGCACTTGTGTTTCAACTAAGCGCACTGAGGTTTTTAAGGTTGAGTCAGACTCGCCTGCTTTGTAGGTCAGTGCCACAGCCGTCATCACAGTATGCGTTCGGCCAGACAGTTCACTGAGCGTTTGCTTAGCATCGGCCACATCCAGCGGTTTACCTAATATTTGATTTTCAAGCACTACGATAGTATCAGAACCTAATACAGCAGGCTGTGACATATCTGCGCATAATGCCAGTCCAGCTTGGGCTTTTTCAGCGGCTAAACGTCGTACATAATCCCTTGGCGCTTCGCCCTGTTGCACAGTTTCATCAATATCAGGTGCCACTTGCGTGAAACTAAACTCAGGACGACCGAATCCAATCTGTGCCAATAATTCTTTGCGACGTGGCGAAGTTGAAGCTAAAACTAAATCCACAGTTAACGAACCTTATAATGACGTCGAACCCGACGTAAAATCCAAAATATCCAAGGCCAGATCACTAATCCTGAAATCGCAGGTAAAAATAGATCTGTTTTGAAAACAGCCTCTTGCATCACAAATTCCACCCAATAAATCACTAAGTGATAAATACAAATCAGTAGCATGATCACTAACGACTGCTGCCATTGAGGGAAGTTTCGCAAACGCTGGCAATGCAAGATAGCAATATAAATAACCAAAGACATGGCTAAAGAGCGCACACCTAAGGTGGCTCCCAATAAAATATCTAATACTAGGCCTAAAACCCATGCGGTTAAGATATTGTATCTGTGGGGTAATGCGATAGACCAATAGAGAACAATCATTAATAGCCAGTCTGGACGCCAAGCATCAACAGCACTTGGCAAAGGCATGATCTGGCTGATCACGCCGATAAATAATGTCACCCAAACAATAAAGCGCCCATTGGCGGCCTGAAAACTCATTAATGCACCTCAGCCACAGGAGGAGTGGTTTCCGTTGACGGTTTGGTCGCAGGCGCGGTCACAGGTTTAGAAGCTTCTGCTGGCGTGACACTTCCGCCAGCAGGAACAGCGCTATCTGCTTTTGATACATTATCGCTCGATGAATGATCCGCAGCAGGCACGGTAGGCTGACTCGGTAAAGTCACACCAGAATCGGGAGATGGCCAAATCAACAATAAATAACGAATACGATCTAACGCCGCTAAAGGCTGGGCGGTGACTCGAGCGTAACTTTGACCATCCTCAGTCAACACTTCCATTACCCGCGCGACCGGATAACCTTCCGGGAAACGATTCCCTAAACCTGAGGTGACCAGCAAATCGCCGACACGAATGTCAGTACTCTTGGCCACATGGCGCAGTTCTATTTCATCTAGCTCACCCGTACCATTGGCAACAAGGCGCACATCATTACGGGTGATACGCACAGGTAATCCGTGTGATACATCTGAGAGCAATAACACCCTGCTGGTCATTTCACTGACTTGTACCACTTGGCCAACAACCCCTTGGGCGTCGACCACAGGCTGCCCAACAAATACACCACTGCGTGAACCATGGTTTAACACCGCATAGTGATGGAAAGGATCGCTAGCAACCTCCAATACTTCAGCCACCATTTTGCGCGAATCAAGGTAGGCTGGTGAGCCCAACAGTGCGCGTAAACGTTCATTTTCTTGGCGTAAGTGTTCGAAACGCTGTAAGCGTTCACTCATCAGCAATTGCTGCCTGAGCAGCTCTTTATTCTGCAACGCTAACATATTGCGGGTGGCAAAACTTTCAGACGACCAGTCAAGCGCAACACCGGGCACGCTCGCTAAATACTGCAATGGACTAAAAAAAGAGGATAACGATTGCCGTACAGGATCGAGGCGATGATTAGCCACGAGCAAAGCCACCGACAAAATAATTGCCAGTGTCAGACGGAATTGGTTTGAAATACCACGAACAAAAATTGGCTTCATAGGAAAGCTAAGGCGGTGATTAACCGCCCCATACCGAAGTTAAATTAGGTTTCTTCGGAGAACAGATCGCCGCCGTGCATATCAATCATTTCGAGGGCTTTACCACCGCCACGTGCTACGCAGGTCAATGGATCGTCCGCCACCATTACAGGAATTCCGGTTTCTTGCATTAATAAACGGTCTAAATCACGCAATAAAGCGCCGCCGCCAGTTAACACCATACCGCGCTCAGAAATATCTGAAGCTAATTCTGGTGGAGATTGTTCTAACGCCACCATCACAGCACTTACGATGCCAGATAATGGCTCTTGTAAGGCTTCTAAAATTTCATTGCTGTTCAGTGTAAAGCTACGAGGTACACCTTCTGCCAAATTACGGCCGCGGACTTCGATCTCTAGCACTTCATCGCCAGGATAAGCAGTGCCGATAGTGTGCTTGATACGCTCAGCCGTAGCTTCACCAATCAAACTCCCGTAATTACGGCGGACATAGTTGATGATCGCATCATCAAACTTATCACCGCCGATACGTACCGAAGACGAATACACTACACCATTAAGTGAAATAATCGCGACTTCAGTGGTACCACCACCGATATCCACCACCATAGAGCCGGTCGCTTCAGATACGGGTAAACCCGCACCAATCGCAGCTGCCATTGGCTCTTCAATTAAATACACTTCGCGAGCACCAGCGCCCATGGCTGATTCACGAATAGCACGGCGTTCTACTTGAGTGGCACCAACGGGCACACACACAAGCACGCGTGGACTTGGACGAAAAAAGCTATTGTTGTGCACTTGTTTAATAAAGTGCTGCAACATTTTCTCCGTCACATAAAAATCTGCAATAACACCGTCCTTCATTGGGCGGATAGCTTGGATATTGCCAGGCGTTCTGCCTAGCATTTGTTTAGCTTCTGTGCCGACCGCGGCAACAGATTTCTGACCGGAGCCACTACGCTCACCACGTATAGCAACAACAGAAGGCTCATTGAGGACTATGCCTTCGCCACGAACATAAATTAATGTGTTAGCTGTACCCAAATCGATCGATAGATCATTAGAAAAAATGCCGCGTAGCTTCTTAAACATGTAACTAGCCTGTATTCTGTGGAGTCAGAAGAAAAGAAAAATCAGCTAACTTTATCAATGCCACCCTGATTCCACAAGACCGATGAGGTTAACAATCGCTAATGAGGTGATTTTTTTTCAAATCGCCACGTAAAAAACAGTATTTAAGCGGAAAATACTGTTTATTGACGATAATATCAGCAACAAAAAACGAGTGAACACACAATTCAGCAACAAATATCAAACTAAGGCATTGCATTTAGAATCTGTTATAAGCGTTTTCGTCGACTTCCAATAAGTGAAATGGCAGCCCATTTCAAGGGAAAGCCTGAGTTCAATTTAATGAGAGAAATAACTCAGATTAGTTTACCTCACGCCAATAGATTATTTTGTCATGCCCTCGATAACGACCAAAATACGCACTTGCCCGCGGTTCAGTGACCGCTGTTGGCGATACGCCATTCCAATTCCAGTACCATTCTAGCCATGTCGGCACATCCAAGGGCGCCGTCACTTGGCCGCGGTATGGCAACCCACTTGTTGTAACGGCTTGCCAGAGTAACTCAAATTGGCCAGCTTGGAATGTTGCAGTCCCGCCAGAACGCACAACACTTTGTCCCGCCACTAAGTCGGGATCAAAATTGTAACCAAGAGCGGAATGATCAACCTGCGAACCCAAAGCATACACTGCCGTTGTGCAGTTATCGGCAGTATTTAAGGCCCAGCTGCCATTCCAAAATTCGGCCCGTGTCGGCATACGCAGTATTTCCGTCTCAGGACCATAGGTGTTATCCATCACTACACGGCCATGACGAAGGGTTTGAGTGCTGATTTTCTTAGCATTACAGTTAGTGCAAGTACCTGTTGATGCCGCATCCATGTCTGGTGAGGCCACATAGCTGTAAAGCCCATTCGGCCGAGGATCGTTATCCATCAATTGCACGCCAATATCGAGCAGCTCAAAGGGGCCATCCTGATACAGATTCGTCGCCACATTTGGGGTCACCCGACTAAAGTTAGCTTGGTAAGAAGCATCGACCGTCGCCACACCTTGATTCCAACTATCAGCCTTTATAGGTAAGGCACTTAAGCGACTCTGTAAATCAACACCATTATTGTTGTTTTCTCCCACCAGTTTTGCCGTGGCAAGGGAAAATGGCGGGAAATAGTTTTTCGTTATATCCCCCGCGATATTTAAAGCACTGAGCTCCATCGACATAGGGAACAGCTGATCCATATAGCTAAAGCCGCCACAGGCAGGTATGACCGATACGTTACTGATTAAAAATCTATCGGGCACAAAACGGCCAATATTAGCTGAATATCCAATTGGAATATTTAAGCTGCTTGCCGTCCCTAAATAATTTGGGCTAGCCTGCGCTGCAATTTGGAATACTCCAACTTCGCTGATGGTCTGATTGCTGATGGTATTGAGATTATTGGCCTGCGCCGAGTGGCTGTAGGATGCCACGCCTAACGCCCCATCAAGTCCGCCGTTGGCAATGCTTGGCGCAACGACTTTACTGGCAAGCTTCATCTGCGCATCACTAAAGTTAGGCGTGGGTAAGTTGCCCGAACAAAAGTCCGGATCGCCATCTTTTTCCCATGCCATCGCTTGTACTGTCATGCCAAAGGTTTGACCCGCTTTACGATAAACATTACACGTCATATTCGCGTTTGAGCAGCTAGCATTGGCATCTACAGACTTAACACACAATCCCGCTGGTACGCTGACAAATTGGTCTGAACCTGCCATGACTAAGCCCTGTTCATCACCTGTCCCTGTATATTTTGCATCTAGTTGTAATTTACCTGCATCAGGGTAATTGACTGAAATGCTTGCTTGTCCGTTGGTATCAAACAGCAGGTTCACCGCCGTAGGCGAGGCACTCGAGGTGCCAATTACCATATTGTTGATGGTGACGGCTTTAGGCGAGATAGGCGCGCTTGGCGTTTGGTAACTGCTCCAGAAATTCAGCGTTTTGGTCTGGCTTTGGAAGCTTGGGACACACTGCTTCGTCACATCGGATTTTTTCACCGCTTTGACTAACACTTGCTCGGGGCGATTCGCACGCTTATCGGGTACATCGAATACAAAACCACTGTCGGCAAAGGTGAGTGAACAATTGTTTTCACTCAAACCACCATTACCAATACGGCAAAGGGTTTTGCTTAATGGTTTAGTGGTGGGATTAGAGCCCTTCACGCCTAAAGTCACTACACCAGGAGTATTTCGCCTCAGTTGCAGTTGCGCCGTGCCACCGCTAAAGCTCACTTGATTACCGCCAACCCATACGCCATCTGCCGCAGAATCAGGTAATAAGGTTGCGCTAAGAGGTGCAGTAAAGAGTTGACTACAATTGGCATTGGCACAGGCTCTAATCGTTACCGTCTCAGCATTACAGGTCAGACCTTGACCCGTATGATCAAACTCAAAATGATCGATCTGAGCACCAATAGGATTTGATTTTAAAGCACAAATTTGCACGTTATCGATTTCGTGGTTGTTATTTGAGCCCCCCGTTGAGCCCGTTAAAGACAATAAAAAATCACTTGGAATGGCCGCCTGACCATTTTGTGCTGCGGCGTTAAATGCGGGAACTAAAGTCACAAAACCCGAACCTGTATTACGCTCAATTTTCACAATAGATTGATTCGCGGCTTGCGAATCAATTGTGATTTTATACCTGTGCGCAGGCGACACATTATTGCCGTCTACCGCAGGCGATAAGCAACTACCGTTCGTATTAGTAGTGCCATTACTACAAGCGCCGCGTAAATAATTATATCCTGACGTGCCGACACCCGAACCGCGAACCGCAACGGACTGGCGTCGCTGGCCGACATTAGAACTACCGCCTTCACCGGAGAAGTTACCGAACTCATCAATACCAAACCCAAGCCAACCACCCGCGAACCCATTAATACCAGGTTTATAACCGTAACCCAATGGACCGCCAAAGGCGCCAGGCTGCGGCGTTATAGAAGCATCCGATAACACTACCGCAATGCCGTCGGCACCATTGCCACCATAGGCATAGTGATCAAACTGGATCTCCACTAAGTTAGCTTTTCCAGGAAAGAGTCTTTGATAGGTAGATGCCGTAGATTGGTCAGATTTAGCTTCGGTTAAGCGTAATCGACCGCCTTGGATAGAAGGGGTAAATCCTCCACTACTTTTAGAAACAACCCAGTCATTACTCAAAGTGCTTTGGGAGAAATTATCGTTAAAGCATTGTAAAACAGGTGCAGGATTACAATTTGGAACAACATCAATCTTTGCTGCATTATCGTCAAATTTAATACTACTATTGCCACCTAAACTAATATTTCTAGCAGTAATAGCTCCTTCCAAAGATGAACTCCCCTCTAGCACCGCATTCCCTTCAGCAACAACATAGGATTTAAGATATGCCCCTCCATTGAGAGTGAAATTTGAGTAGCTATAAATGAGAAATTTTTCTGGTTGCCCAACTGTGTTTAAGTTGTAATGCCTATAGTTATTTTTAATAAAAAATGACACGGTACCAGTTGATGGGAATACCAGAGTTACACCGTCATTAATAGATAAATTCTCAATCCAATATTGTCCAGCAGCCAGCTCAATACGGCCCGAAGTAGCAGTAAGCGACTTCATCTTATACACGCCATTATTGCTAACGAACCGAATTGTTTTATCTGAACCTCCATCAAGAACAATATTATTATACTCACCTTCAGTTACATTAATTCGCGTATTATCCCACGTGGGGGGCCCAACATTGTCAGGGCTTGAAGAAGTGCACTGAGAAAAATCAACACGATTAGAAGGTAAAGTTGCAATATAGTCTCCAGAACGACACCAACGATAAGAGTTGTTAGATGTTACACACAAATTGTCAAAGCTGTTTCCTCCTTGAAAATAGTTATAAGTTGGCAAGTCACTATACCAACGACCTGCATTATTAGGGGCATTGTATAAATAAGAACTGTTGAAGGTAATTGAACCGTTTCTATCGTAATTGTTTACACCTTCTATAAAGGTTTTAGTCCAATCTGCTTTTGCCAAATGGGATGTAAATGCCGTGATTAGGAGTAAAAGGATTAATGGGAATTTGGCCATTATTTTGTTAAATACCATTTTTGATAACTTAGTTCCCACGGGCTTCTACCTCAACTTGTCGGCTAACACGGGTCTCGCCGCTTTCACATACCGCTTTACTGTTGATTCGATATTGGGTGGTGGTACCTACCGCATAGGCTTTGCACGTCAAGGTCACAGTGCAGGCATGGAAACCTGTTACATTAGGAGGATTCCAAGTGCTCGTTGCAGGGCAAATGCCAACTGAACCATTTAATGGGAATAATGTTGCCAATGCGGCATCGGCGCCACTGTTCGCAGCGGCGAAGGCTCGCGTGCCCCACACTTCTTGGGTTAATCCAGTATCCCCGTCTTCCACTATATTGATCAGAGCTGACGCCAGTAGAAACATCACAGTGATCACAAATACGCCAATAATCAATGCACTGCCGTGTTGACGCGCAGGCAGAGCGTGAGAGGACGATCTTGATAGTGATGATCTGGATGCTGAGTTACGCCCTACCGAGCGACAATGTGAATTAAGGGACATTGATCACCTGCACTTGATGTCGATATTGGAACGTCTCACCATTTACATTAAACCGCAGTTGTAAATGCACCATAGCATTATTCACTAGGCTAGATGGCGTTAAAATCAGCGGTAAATCAGCACCATTATTTAAAACATTTGCCACACTTTGCGCCATTAGCACGCCCGTGCCCATAGTGGCAGGCATAGCGGCAGGATTTGGCTGAACGGCATTAAAGTTATAACCAGCATAACGCAATAATTGTAATTCATTGCCGCTTGGCCCCTTTTCAAAGCAATAGCTCACTGGACTCGAACCAAAATAGATCCTTTGCCGTGGTGATGCTTCTGCAAAACGTGTTGGCGCAGTAAAAGTCAGCGTCACTTGATGCTCCAAAGGGGAAGGCGCAGTAGCAATCGTTTTAACCTGCGCTCGCTTTTGTCTCGCGCTGCTATACACATCGGCATCAATCAAGGGATAGATCCAAGCGAATTGATTCACACGAATAGCACTCACCGTATTATCTAGAATAACTATCCCAGTGCTCGCGGCAGCAGCAGGCACAATTGGCATGGTTAGATAAGTCGTGCTGGCTTCGATAGGCACAAATTCAATACATTGATAGGTTAGCGAATCGGTATTAACTCGCAGGCTATTAGGCAAGGCACTACGCAACTCACGGGTCACTCGCTCAACAGCAAAACGGCTCTGACTTAGCACTTGATCGACTGAACTCGACTCAACAAAAATCCGCGTACCAAAAATAATAAAACTACTTACCCCGACCACGAGAATCCCCAGAATCAAGATAACAGTGACCATCTCGACCAAGGTAAAACCTAGTGTGGATTTTTTATTAACCGTAGATAAAGGTGAGGCCATCAGTAATTACTCCTCACCATATTGTAAGTAATCACTTCGTTGTCGGGCGTAGTCACATTAATCGTCACTAGCTTAGTATTGGACACTGCGCCATAGGCAACTGTGACGCTTAAGCGATAGTTAGGATAAGCATTTGCATAGGTTTGGGTCGAATTGAGCATAGTCGCGGTTTCATTTAAGCCGTTGTAATCATCCACATCGTTAAAGTTGTTTCGACTCTCACCGAACTCAGGGCCTAATGACGTTGAGCAATTACTCCCTAGCTGACTACCACAGGCTGGCGTGCCACCATTGGCATTGGTGTTTTGATCGTAACGTTTACCCCAGATTTCATTCATCACCGAATGTGCAAGCTCAGCACTGCGTACTCTATGTAAGGTACTGGCCGCACGATCAGCTTGGGGGAATAACATGCTGGTTAGCATCACTATTGCAATGCCAATCACTAACATACCAATGACTAATTCGATAAGGGTAAAACCCAACAGGCGGGCTTGAATATGGCCTTTAGAGAGAGCATTACTTCGCATAAATATAGCCCTCGGAGGATATATTAATCATCACAGTGTCATTTGCGGTCACGCGAATACAATCACCATTACAGCTTGGAAAAAGTCGGCCATTGATATCGAAATCAAGGGTAAAGTTGCTGCTGTTAGTGCTCACTAGCACTAATTGAGCACCACCTTGAAAAGCTTGGGTATAAAGCGGGTTTGGCGATAATGCAGTACCTGAACAAACCGCCCCATTTCGGGTAGAGAATTGACTCACTTGATAGCCAGTGCCAGAAACGGTTACACGAAAACACCTGTCGGTATTATTGAGCGCTTTTTGCTGTACTTGACGCAGCTCGCTAATGAACTCATTACGTAAACTATAGGCACTGTAGGAAGACTGAGTAAACAGGCGTGGCAGTACAACCACAGCAAGAATTGAAATCAAGATGATGGTCGTTACTAATTCTACTAAAGTAAATCCGGCCTGTTTTGACATAGAGAA
Source organism: Shewanella sp. SM21 (assembly GCF_025654335.1). NCBI lineage: Bacteria > Pseudomonadati > Pseudomonadota > Gammaproteobacteria > Alteromonadales > Shewanellaceae > Shewanella > Shewanella sp. SM21. The sequence goes on along the minus strand of NZ_JAKKRL010000014.1, from coordinate 92,190 downwards.
TTTAAGCATCACTCGCGTTAATTGCTGATTTCATGTACTAGGTTCAGTTTCTGCCAACGATATGATTAACGCAAATAAATGTCGGAAAACTCTTGGCGGACTCATTTATTTAAAATCATGTAAGAACCGCATTTTATCTAAAAAAAAGGCCTGCTAGGCAGGCCTTTTAATAAATGCATATTAACAATCAGAAGCATCAGGAATTGCAGAGAAAACAGGAGCAACTGTCGCACTTTCTGCTTGTTTATAAGTAAAACGACATTCTGCTGGAGCACCTTTTTGCCACATGGTCACAATACCCGTACCTTCAAATATAATCCAATCTGCACCGGTGTCAGTAGCAACTGTTGGATCTGTAGCACTGGTTCCTTCATCAAAGCTCACTTCTATAGCATTCTCCAACTCAATTTCTGTTGCTTGAAGATAGCCAAATTGCGTAACTGCGTTAGTACCTGTGCCAATATCAACAGAAGGAGGAGGAGTTGCTGTTGCAGCTTTTTTCTCTTCTCCAGCCAAGGCCGCTTTAGAATAAACCAAGCTATTTGCACCTTGGATTGAGGCTTTTAGACCATTCAAAGCAGAAACACGCGCATCACCTTGCAGGTTAATAAACTTAGGTGCCGCTGTGACAGCAAGAATACCTAAGATGATGATCACTACAACTAATTCAATTAAGGTAAAACCTTGTTGTCTTTTCATATAAAACTACCTTTCTTTCTAAGTGAGTACTCATGTGAGTACTAATTAAGTTAAGTCACTTTTAGACTCTATTACTTTTAAACTAAGCTACTTAAAACATGAACAAAATAAAACTATTAATTACTGTCTATGGTACAAATGGTGTTTGAGTGAAGCTTAATACTCTGCCTGTGCCTGGGTTATACACAATTCCCTTAGCACCTACCGTTGTTAAATCAGGGGCAGGAGTGGGTACACCATTCGTTTGATTTAGTACCAGTGAAGCCACTTGGTGATAAACACATAAATCTAAACCTGCGACGACTGCGCCAGTAATTGAGTTAGCACTGCCGCCTGCGGCGTTAATAACACGAGCGGTATAACGTTGATTACGTGCATCTTGGTTAAATAATACGTTACGTGGAGCACTCTGCAACACAGTGTTAAACACTTCTTGGCAACTGGCATTTGTCATAGCTGTCGCACTGGTTACTGAAGTTCCCGTTGGATAGCCAAAACGTGTATCGACATTTACTGTGTTACCGTCGAGAATAACGCTGCTATTTTGACGCCCATCAACTTCCCACTGAGAACGCACAAAGCTAACTGCAGTCGATAAACCACCCGCAACACCGTCAACACTGGCATCTTCAGCATCATCGGTGACATTTAAGAATCGTGGGATCGCCGTTGCGGCGAGTAAACCCAAAATCACAATCACAATCACAAGTTCGATTAATGAGAACCCTGTTTGCTTAGTTTTCATATATATGTCCCCAGACCTCAGAAATTTTATTCTAACAGTTAAATCAATTTTAAAAAGCCATTGAGTTAACAATATTTTACGGAGCAGTCAAAAAAATGACCCTGCCAGAGTTCAGTTGATAGCCTAAACTATCGCCATTTTTAGACCGATAGTGGCAGCTATTATCCTTAGCCAAATAATCCGCCTCTAGACCTAAATTATCAGTTTCAGCGCCCATTAACTGTTGCCACAAATCTTGGCAGCCTTGATAATTTAAGTGCTTAGGTTGTGGCCATCCTAAATCATTGATATCGACAACACTCGACTCAGTTTCTGGGGAGGGATTATCAAATACCTCCCAGTTCAACTGCAATTGCGCCGGCTTACCCAAAGACAACCACTGGGAACGCACCATCACCAGCACATTTAAAAAACGGGCGTGTTCCACTTCCAATCCACGAGCAGCTATTTGTGGTAGCGTAAAAAAGTACTTAGCTCCGATCACCGCCATGATAACCAATACAATTCCAATGGCGATCATACGTCCATAGATACGTAATAGATCGCTTTCAGCCTTTTGCTGAGTCTGCATTTAACCTCAGTTCCACGTATAAGATAGGAAATAAATATTATCCATATCGCTTACTTACCGCCTTTGACCACATTGAGCATATCCCACATTGGCAGATATATCCCCAAGGCCAACACTAAGACAATCACGGCCACAAAACCGATCAAAATTGGCTCCAATTTCGCGGTGAGGTTCTTTAAATCATAGTCTACTTCGCCCTCATAGAAATCTGCCGCATCATTGAGTAATTGATCGATTTGCCCCGTTTCTTCGCCCACAGCCACCATTTGCAGCACTAGTGGCGTAAATAACTTGCTCTGATTCGATACCCTCAGCATAGAGTCGCCAGACTCTATGCCACGGCGCATACCGACTATCTTGTCGTGCATGTAGGCATTATCTACCGCGTCGGCCACTAAACTTAAGGCCTGCGTCATCGGTACGCCCGCACTGAGCATCATAGAGAAACTGCGACAATAACGGGCTAACGTCGAACGCTCAATAATCGACCCTACGGCGGGAATGTGTAACTTCCACTTATCCCACTGCTTCTCACCCTTTTCTGTATGGTGCCAGTAACGAATGCCAATGATAGTGCCAATCAGCGCCACCAACATCAGCGCCCAATAATTCACGAATAGATTTGATGTACCAATCAACACTTTTGTCGCCCACGGCAAGTCGGCGCCAAAGCGAGAAAACATCTCGGCAAACTTAGGGATCACCATGATATTGAGGATCACCATAGCGAGCGCAATCGCAATCAATACAAACATGGGATAACGCATGGCCGATTTAATTCGTCGCCGCGTCTCTTGCTCACGCTCGATATAACCTGAAAGTTGAATGAAGGCATCTTCTAACTTACCCGTGTTCTCACCCACGTGCACCATAGAAACAAACAAAGAATCAAACACATCGGGATGTTGATTCATGGATGATGACAAGGGGCGCCCTGCGGTAAGCTGCTCAGAAATATCATTAAGCGCATCTTTCATTCGCTGGGAATGCGCCGTTTCAGATAAGCCTGCTATTGCCCGCAAAATAGGAATGCCAGAACGGGTCAAGGAGTACATTTGTCGGGTAAAAATCTGTAATTCTTCTAACGCGACTTTGCCACCAAATAACTTAGTCAGTGAGAACGACTTAGCCACTTTGGCGACTTTGACTTCAAGGGGGATAATGCCACGCGCCAATAGCATGTCAGCAGCGGCACTTTCCGACGCGGCATCCAATTGTCCCGTAACGGATTGACCTTGACCACTGCGTCCACGGTATTGATAAATTGGCATAATTACGCCTCAACGCCTTGTTGGCTGATAATATCCTTCGACAAAGGTATCTGAGATTCACTCACGTCTTCCACCAACTTAGCAACCTCTTCAATCGTCGTCATGCCTTCGCTCAGATATTGCAAAGCTGACTCAGCGAGCGGGGTGAAGTTAGGGCTCTGCAACGCGGCTCTGGCAAAATCCTGCGGATTACCAGTACGCATAGCATCGATCATCTTTTCGTCTAGCTCGAGGATCTCAAAAATACCAATACGGCCACGATAACCACTGCCATTACAACTCTGGCAACCCGTGCCAATTCTAAAATTCGCATGGGTAAAATCTTTGCGGCTCACACTACTCAGCCAGGCTTTTTCCTGCGGTGTCGGTTGATACTCTACCCCACAGTTATGGCAGACACGGCGCACTAAACGCTGGGCAATAATCACCCTTAAGGCACTAGCAACTAAATAACTCGCAGCGCCCATATCGAGTAAACGCAGCGCACTGGTGACCGCATCGTTGGTGTGCAAGGTCGATAGCACAAAGTGACCCGTTAATGCGCCCCTAAGACCAATCTCCACGGTTTCTTGGTCACGCATTTCCCCCACCATGATGATATCGGGGTCTTGACGCAAGGTGGTGCGTAATACATTTGAAAAGTTTAAGCCAATCTTATGGTTAACTTGTACTTGGTTGATCCGCGGCAATTGATATTCGACCGGATCTTCGACCGTGATGATCTTACGGTCGGCGGTATTGAGCTCGCTCAAAATACCGTACAAGGTGGTCGTTTTGCCGCTACCCGTTGGACCTGTGACCAGTAGCATGCCGTGGGGACGTTTAATCTGTTTACGAATACGCGCCAAAATAGCAGGCGGCATACCGGTTTCGTTTAAGGTCAATAAACCCGCCGATTGATCGAGTAAACGCATCACCACAGATTCGCCGTGGTAAATCGGCATAGTCGACATACGCACATCGATATGATGACCTTTGATTTCCATATGGAAACGACCATCCTGCGGCAAACGTTTCTCGGAAATATCGAGCCCCGCCATCAACTTAAGTCGCAATACTAAAGCGGCAGCAATATTAACTTCATTCAGAATCGTTTCATGTAGCTGACCATCGATACGCTGGCGAATACGTAAGGTTTTATCACCGGGTTCGATATGAATATCCGAGGCGCGCATTTGCACCGCATCTTCAAAAATCGACTGCAGCAACTTAACCACTGTGGTTTCATTGTCACTGTCACCCGACGTGAGGCTGGCTAAATCGAACATCTCATCGGCGGCGTATTCTTCTTCGAGCTTACCGGCGATCTGTGCAATTTGGTCTGTACGGCGATATAAGTTATCAAACGCTTGCAGCAGTTGCTGCTCGGGCGCTACCGCTAACTTCAAACGCTTAGGTGCGATAAGCATTTCGAGGTGATCGAGCGCCTGCAAATCCGCGGGGTCGCTCATTGCAACTAATACGCTATCGCCCCGGTCTTCAACCGCTAAAGCGCGGAAACGTCGTGCTTGCACCTCAGGAATAAGATGTACCACTTCCGCAGGGATTGGCATTTTACTGATATCCAGCAAAGGCACATTCAATTGTTGCGACAAGAACTGCAGTAACTGATGTTCGGTAATCGATTGCAAATCAATCAGAGTACGGCCCAGTTTTTTGCCCGTATTGCGCTGCTCAGCCAACGCCTGTTGCAACTGCGCTTCAGTAATAATGGTTTCCTGAACTAACAGATCGCCCAAACGCATTTTTAATCTGGGTTTCATTGGCTATCTCCTAGCTGAGTCAAACGTTGTTCAATAAAGGCACTCGCCTGCGCCGATAAGCCTCTATGGCCTAATGCAGTCCGATAGGCTTGGCGTGCTTGGGGAAATTGCTGCTGCGAATCGAGCGCATAGGCCAGCCCCATCCACCATTTAGCCTGTTGAGGTTCTTGTTGTAATAATTGTCTATAGGCTTGTTCTGACAACGAAAACTGCCCTAACTTTTGCGCCAAATCCGATTGTGCCATCCACTTTTGTCTCGCCAGTGGATGCGTGTCAGGTATGTTGGCTAACGTCACTAATGCGAGATCAGCCTGACCAGAGGCTTGCTGAACCCGAGCAAGCAATAAGGCAAAGTCTAACTGCTGTGGGAATAACAGCATGCCTTGCTGTAACACTTCACTGGCTTTGGCTAATTGACCTTGCCCATAATGCAGCGCAGCTAACTGCTTGCGCGCTTCATGCATACTGGGATCAAAGCCTAATGTTTGCTCATAATAACTAATGGCATCTTTGAGTTTGCCATCCCTTTCAGCCTCATTCGCTAATGTGAACCGCTTCTGCGCCAGCTGCTTTGGGGTCAACTTCACCTCAGTAATCGCCATATGCCCTTGCTGTTGGGGCGAGAGTCGATTAGTGTCTGTATCAGCTTTAACTTCTTGTACTTTAAGCTCATTGCTCGCGTTAAGTTCATTATCGGCGGCAACACTGGCACGTTCTGACATCATTAATGCAGAGGGTGCGGCAGCAGTGACCTCGGCGCTTCGCACACTCGATGTCACACGATTTGACTGTGAAGGGCTTGGCTCGCTTGACGTATCAACTAGGTCATCTGCGAGTGCTGAGCTCTCATCTTGTTGCCGTTGTGACTCTTGTTCAACCTCGTTTTCTGATTCAAATTCTTGCGGCTGATTAAGTACAACGTCGTCGGCACTGGGTTCAAGCTCTTCACTCTTAGTCGTAAACTCCTGTGTAGTCGCAACGTTAAGCGGTTCTTCGACGACAACGACGCTTACTGGAGACTGCACAGGCTCGATTTGAGTCTGAGTAGATTCATTTTGCCCATTTGTTTGAGCCGAAATAATCGCTTCAGCAGGCTTTGCCATGAAAAGTTGCCAGCCATAAACCAGAGCGCCACCGAATAGCAATGACACACCACAGAGCAGCAGCCCGTTAAACGGAGCCCGCCTGCGAGCTAAATATTGCACCTGTGGCTGAGCCACGTTGCTGAGCTCATGCCCCTGCTGACGCTTGTCGAGATCCTGCAGCATCTTGTTGATCACGCTCATACAACACCCCTGAAAAAGTGTTGTAATCCCAAACCGAAAGCCACTGTCATCAAAGTGAAAAAAGGCAACCATTTCCACGATAATAATCGGCGAACACTTGCATCTTCGGTGTCTTGAATTGCGGCTTTAATGTGGGAGGTTTGCACACGAGTAGCGCCTTCGCCGAAACTCAATAACAAGGCTTTATGGGCAAGAATATTGATCAATCTGGGGATCCCTCGGGACGCATAAGCTATCTGACGTGTTTCCCGTGATGTAAAGAGTGGTTCGCCCGCACGCCCAGCGATAGCTAATCGGTGGCGAATATAAGCGTCGGTTTCATCCCATGTTAGTGGGCGAAGGTTGTAGCTAAAAGTAATCCGCTGTCTTAATTGCCTAAATTCTTGGCGTTTAAGCCTGTCATCGAGCTCGGGTTGCCCAAATAACACTACCTGTAATAATTTGCGTGTCTCGGTTTCCAGATTAGTGAATAACCGCAGCGCCTCAAGACTGTCGTCAGGCAATGCCTGCGCTTCATCGAGTACCAATACGATGGCGTGCCCGTGGGCGCTCAAGGCTAAAAGCTGCTGTTGAATAAGTCCAGTGAGTTGCTGCTGGTCGATATTGCTGGTGTATTTAAGGCCCAACTCACTCGCTACCGCCCAGCGTAATTCAGCTGGAGTGAGATAAGGATTAGGCAAATATGCGCAATGAAACTGACTCGGCAATTCGTTGATAAGCTTGCGGCAAATCAACGTTTTACCTGTCCCCACTTCCCCTGTCACCTTGATAAAGCCTTCGCCCGTTTGCAGCGCGGTTTGCAACACTTGCAAGGCTTCCACGTGTGGCGACAGGCCGAAAAAAAATCCGGTATTCGGTGTCAGTGAAAATGGAGGTTGGCTTAGGCCAAAATGCTTCTGATACATAGAAGCTTACTTTGTCTCCGGATACCAACGATCTAATAAGGTCTTAGAACGTTGTAGCTCAGTTTTCCAGGTATCAACACCAACTACCGTAGGTTTTAACAGAATAATAAGCTCGGTTTTCTTCTTCTGCTTACTACGGTTTTTAAACAATTCACCGAGGAAAGGAATATCACCCAACAAAGGCACTTGCGATACCACTTCAATGTTTTCACTCTTCATCAAGCCACCGATGATGACTACGTCACCGGAGGCGGCGCGGATGACAGTATCAGACTCACGAATTTCACTCTGCGCTAACGGTAGCTCCAACGAAGCGTCACTCACTTTGATGTCTTTAGTCTGCTCTTTCACATCGATAACGGATGGATGCACGTGCAATAACACATTACCGTCACTATCAATTTGCGGCGTAACGTCTAAGGCAATGCCCGAGAAAAATGGCGTAAGCTCGACTTGTGGAGTGGTCACAGGCGTTGTACCCGCAACTGTGGTCGATGAAACGTCGGTGACAAAGTACTCATCAGTACCGACTTTGATCACCGCTTTTTGGTTATTCGATGCAGTCACCCTTGGGCTAGACAATACATCCACATCGCCTTGGGTATCTAACAGATTGATCATGGTCGTAAAGTCAGAACCTTTAATACTCAGCGAGGTCACACCACCAATCGCCGAGGTGATTTTATCGTTTAAACCAGGGCCCGCTGATGTTCCAAAATTCACATTCGTATTGCCAACATGTCCCAGAACATTATCCCATTGGATACCTTGCTGATAACCATCGGATAAGGTGACTTCGAGGATCTTCGCTTCTAAAATCACTTGGCGCTGCAAATGACTTTCTGCGGAATTTAAGAAAGTACGCACTTGACGTAATTCACTAGGAAAAGCACGAATGGTCACTAAACCCGCCTGCGGCGTAACAACAACCTGACGACCGCCACCTGTTTCGCCGATTATCGAGGATAATGTCTCTTTCAAGTCCCCCCAAAAATCTGTCTTAGTACGCGAACGGATAAAAGTACCGTTGCTACTATCGCTACCGCTATTACTGCTCGAGTTATTGCCATTACTGCTGTTCGAATTATTGTTATTATTCGAGCCGCTATTGTTTGAATTGTTATTGTTCGAATTACTATTGGAATTATTGCTATCCGAAATCCGTCCTGAACTCACTGACGTCACAGATAAGCCATCGCGTTCCATATAGAGATAGTTCAGCGGAAACGTCTCGGTACGCATCCCAGCAGGAAACACTCTTAGGATGCGCCCTTCGCGACTCACTTCGTAGCCGTAGATATCTTCAACCACTTGAATTGCTTCAGTTAACGTCACACCTTTAAGGGATAATGAGATCGTACCTTGCACGTCAGGATGTACGGCGACACTCAGTGGTGTACCTTGGACTAAGCTTGGAAAAAATACTTTAGCATCAACATCGTGGGCTGATACATCGAAACGACGCTCAGTTTCCAATGTGGGGGTCAAACCTGATAGCAATGCGCCTGAATTCAATTCCCGCTGAACCGCATCCGGCATAGTCGCAGGCGGTGGCGTCGTTGATGCCGTTGCCGTCGCCATTGAGGCCGCTAATTCTGCCTTACTCGCCTCCGGCTGTGGCCTATTTGTGGTCTGACACGCCACAAGGCAAAGTGAGAGCAGAGGTGTAAAGTATTTAATCGCTTTCATCTGAGGTGTATTCCCTATCTCTCTGTTATTGCTTGAAACAATGTCAATTTCCGTCCATCGGACAGCGATACATAAGTGGGGGTAATTTTAACGATACTCAGCCCCTGAACGCTGTCGCCAACAGACAATATCTTGTTATTTATCACAGCATAAGCCGTGTTTCCTGAGCTTACTATGCTGTTAAGTACAAGCGCCTGATCCTGCGTTTGACTCGCATGACCCTGCACAGCAAAGCCTTTACCGGGCAAAGTCGGGTCGCGCAGCGATTCAGCAGACACCATAGGGCTACTAACCAATAACAACACACTGATAATATAAGACTTATTTAGAGACACTGATAAAGTCCTTATTAATACTCAAGGTATAAAGTTCAATCTCAACGGTCGCTTTTGGATATTCTGCGACTTTATAGTCGAGACGCTTCCAATAAAGTTTATCTGGCATGGCCTCAACGGCTTCAACAAAGCGCAACACAGAAAAATAATCGCCCTCTAGACTTAAGCGAATACCATGGCTATATAGATTGAGTTTTTTCTCTTCACCCACGGGTAACAAAGGGATGGGCGCTATCGACATAAACTTAATTAATTTAATCCCTTGCACTTGTCCTAGTAAATTACCCAGCAACTGCGGCATATAGTCAGCCGGCACCATATCCACCATCTGCTCATCGAGCTGGGCATCTAGGGCTTGATTTTGTTGCTGCAACAACACTAAACGCTGTTGGTAATCTTGATTGGGATCTAACGCTAAACGTTGCTGATACAAGTCAACCTGCTGAGCCGAAATCGCGTTTTCCTGCTCTAAAGCTTTTAGCTGTTGTGAAACAGCCACATGGGTTTTCCACAGGGACTCTAAGGGTAAATAACTCAGCATGCCGACCACGGCCAGAATGGCGACTGAGATCAACACTCGCTCACGGCGACTTAGCGCATCAAACTGTTGTCCTAATTGGGCTAACTTTTGCTTCATTGCGCGGCTTCCTCCTTGTTATCGCTTTTCAAGGTAAAGGCCAAAGGTTTATCTTCACCGCGATCCATGCTCATCGACGAGAAAGCTTGCCCCTTTAAAGTCTGCGTAGTTTTGAGTTTGCCAATCCACTGCGGAATGCTTTGAGGATGGTCGGCAAAACCTTCGAACATAAAATCTTGCTCATTAATGACGATATGACTAAGCCAAACACTCGCATCCGACACGACGGCTAAATCTTTAAGAACTGGCGCAAAACCACGGCTAGTTAAAGAAGTCCTAAGACTCAATTCTCCCATGAGTAATTGCTTCAACTCTAACTGTTGTTCCGCTAAATCGACTCGCGCAACAAGATCGGCATCGGGTTTACGCGCAGCAATTTGTGCTTCTAATGCCTGTTTTTGGGTATCGAATTGCTGCTTTTGTTGGGCAGCCAACTGCTGGGCCTGTTGTAACTCACTGACTTGCCAGTAGCTATAACCACCTAAAACCGCAAATAAGATCGCAAAAACCAAGGCGTAAGCACTTAAACGCGCAAAGGTTAATCTTTGCTTCGGGGGCAATAATGAAGGAGTGTAAAGATTGACTCGGTATTTAATCACTCAGTACCTCGATAAAATTCAGCAAAGGCTAATCCCGCCATTCGCGCGCCAACACAGCTTTTATCAATGACATTCACAGCTTGATTGAAGTTTGCCGAGACTAACTTAGCTAAAGCATCCACGGCACCATCGGCGAGGAGTTCGATAGAAGATACCGGAGCCTGTCTCAATTGACTTTCAAAATAATCCATAGAACGCTGAATTTCTAAGCTTAAATTGTCTGCCATGCCATAACTTAACTCATCCGCTTGAGTCTTATCCAATTGAGTAAATCCGCGCACGCGACGCTGCATATACAGCTGACCTTGCTTAACCACAGTCAGTAGCAATTCTTGACCGGGATTATGGCTTACTACCAGACGCGCTTGGTTGTCATCATTAAATAGGTTAGTTACGGCTAACTCTTCGATACTAATACCGAAAAGTTGTAAATCTTGTTCATGAATGGCCTGCACCATGCTCACTAACTTAGCTTTATCCACCACCACAACATTGATTTTATTACTCGGAATGGGTGACTCAAAGTAATCCAAATGGATTTGCGGTACAGGTAGCGTGACCATGTCTTTAATTGACCACAGCAAAGCTTGGGATAACTCGACAGTATCGACATTCGGTTTATCGGTCAGTAGTAATTGATAAAGGCCTGAAGCCAAAATCAGCTGTAACTGTGCATTGGGAAAGGATTTAGCCACAGCAGCAAACGCCAATGACCAGTGCTCATCTTTCAGCTCAAAGGGTAACCACTGCTCAGCATTTTCTTTTTGGGCAGGTGCGTAAACCCATAATTTGTCGGCGCAGACATAGACACCAAGGCTAGTCGGTTCTGTTCTCTTCTGCCAAAAGGCTAATCGACCTATAAGACTTTTTTCCATAAAGATGCCTATAACCAACTGAATTTAAAAGCTTGAGTAGTCTCTTTCGCACAAACTTCCTGTCACTCCACTCTCCAGTGCTCCTTGACCTATGACCTGCTCGATACAGAATAAAAACCGCAAACGTCATATTTTTGGCACTGGCTAGTTTAGCCGCAAATGCTCGTATTTTATAGATAAATACGTGAATAATAGGATCTATTTGTCTCTAAGACGACATTAATCACCCAAACACTGAACTTCCCTTACTTAGCCTCTATGGGTTCACTGAAATACATTCCTTGCGCTGCGCCAACACCGAGGATTTGCAGTGTCTGCCACTCTTCAAAGACTTCTACCCCTTCGGCGCAGACTTGTACTTCCGTTCGATATAAACCACCAATCAAACTGCGAATAAATAATTGGTTTTCTGGTCGTAAATGAATATGACGCACGATGGATCTGTGTAACTTAATTAAATCAAAATGGCATTCGCGAATGTAATAAGTACCGACAACCTGCTGACCCACATGGTCGACACATAATCTCGCGCCCATTTTACGGATCATATCTAATTTAGGCTGCAACTTTTCTTGATGTTGAATAACGACATCTTCAGACACTTCGAAAATCAGTCGCGTGGTTAGATGGCGATATTCTAATAGCGTCGTTTTTAGCCATTGAGTGAAGGCTCGGCTCATTAGCGAATCCAAACTCAGATTAATACTGTATATCTGCGGCGCTGATGTCTTAACTGTTTGAGCATTCGATATGCCGTCTGCTAATTCATTCGACAATAATAACAATACCCGCTCAATAATTTGCCGTTCGACCTGTGGCATTAAGCCACATTTATTAGCCATTGGAATAAACAGTGTGGCACGGATTAACGCCCCCTGATTATCCCGAGCCCGCGTAAATATCTCTTTATGGTGCTCATTACCATCGGAGTCGATTATGGGTTGGCTAAAGGGGAAGAATCGCCTTTGCACTAACGCATTTTCTAAAAAACTACGCCAACGCACTGAGCCTTTGGCAAATTCTTCATCAATCGCGCCTTTGTCGTACATAAACCAATTACTATTACCCTGTAATTGTGCCGCCCTCAAAGCCATATCGGCTTCTTCAATTAACTGAGCCGCATTATCGCCTGCGGTAAAATAAGCGCATCCGAGGTGGAAAAAGTTATCGCTATTCTCAACATCAGGCAAAGGCTGGCTTAGACATATCTTGAGTAATTTGCTGGCAAATTGATCCGCTTCAATTAAGGAGATTTGCGGCACGACTATGGCAAATTGATTATGGGAACGACGGGCAAAAATACTATTAGCTTGAGTTTGCAGCAATTGACTTATTGCATTAACAGTCGAGTTTAATAGCTCTTTCGTCACTGCTTCACCTTGGGATTGCTGCAATAAATCCAGATCATCCATTTCTAATAAATAGATTACCCCATGGGCAAGCATAGCCTGATTATGACTAAGGGCGTCGAGACGATTATTCAAAAAGAGTCGGTTACCAATGCGCGTTTCCGCATCAAGAAAGGTATTAGAACGGATGAACTTGTCGAAACGCCCACGCTCCTTTTGTGCGTCCTGTAACTCTTCTAACAACTTAGTCAAAGCACGGTTAATCAGCCTTGGTTTACCATTTCCAGGGGTAGCGAGTGCTTGCTCATGCTTACCTTGCAGAATCAATCGACTGCGTAAGGCTAATTCTTCAATGCCATCGAGCTGCTGTGAAAACCATAAATAACCAAAACGCACTAAGGCAGCCACGGCTAAGATACCGACCAACAAAATCAGAATTTCATACCAACTGAAAGTGTAATGTTCAAAGGGCTGAGTCAAGGTTAACTGCATACGCAAGCCTGATGTCGGCTCTAGCACATGGTCATACACCATCGCATTTTGCGTAGAAAAGTTGCCTTCATAGGCAAATAACACTTCATCTTTCAAGGTCAACCGAAAATTAACGGCATTGTAAGCAAGCAGCATGGGCGGTAGCCAGGCCTCTAGCTCCCAATCAGGTTGGTGTTGGAACTGATCGACTAACATAGTTTCGAGTTCAGCTACTTTTTGCTGCTGAAATTTATAGGTCAGCTGCACGAAACTCATCATAGCGCTCAGCAAAAATACGAAGGCGATAGCGGCTAATGACATTAACCAAAAGCTGGTTAATTTTGTAGTTAACATTCGGGTGAATTTCATCTATCCGCTATCCTGCAGGATTATTATAATTATTTGTGCTATTTTAACAGGAGTACAACAAAGTTGTCCGTTGATTATTCAGTAGCATAACCTAAAAGGCAACTAAGACGCTGTGACTTTAATGTCCACTTAAAAACAAAAAAGAGGCTAATTAGCCTCTTTTCGATGTTTTTACCACTTTTAGCCTAGTCGGCGTATTTAGGTAAAGTGGTGATTGCAGCCACACCAGAGTCGATAGCCGCTTGTGCAACAGCACGGGCGACATTTGGCAATAAACGTGGGTCCATAGGTTTTGGCAGCACGTATTCTGGGCCAAAACTCAACGACGTCACATTAGGGTAAGCCTTCAATACACTCGCGGGTACAGGCTCTTTTGCCAGTGATGCAATTGCATGAACTGCCGCAATTTTCATCTCATCATTAATGCAAGACGCACGCACATCCAATGCACCACGGAAAATAAATGGGAAACACAATACATTATTGACTTGGTTTGGATAGTCGCTACGACCCGTACCCATGATCAAATCACTACGCGTTGCATGAGCAAGTGCAGGTTTGATTTCAGGATCTGGGTTAGAACACGCAAAAATCACTGGCTTATCGGCCATCAGCGCGACTTCTTCTGCACCAATGACGTCAGGACCTGATAGACCTAAAAATACGTCTGCGCCTTTAATAACATCAAGAAGCGTGCGTTTCTCGGTATCATTCGCAAATAGTGCTTTATATTCATTAAGATCTGTACGGCCAGAATGAATAACACCTTTAGTGTCTAGCATGTAAATGTTGGCGCGATTCGCACCGCATTTTACCAGCATAGTCATACAAGCGATGGCAGCAGCACCCGCACCCATACACACAAAAGTCGCGTCGCTTATCAACTTGCCTTGAATTTCCAGCGCATTGATCATACCCGCCGCAGTCACGATTGCGGTGCCGTGTTGATCGTCATGGAATACTGGCACTTTACAACGAGCAATCAATTCACGTTCGATAACAAAGCATTCGGGCGCTTTAATATCTTCAAGATTGATACCACCAAAAGTGTCAGCAATCGCAGCAACAGTATTGATAAATTCCTCAGGCGTATTATGCGTAATCTCAATATCTGTCGAATCGATATTCGCAAAATGCTTGAACAATAATGCTTTACCTTCCATTACAGGTTTAGAAGCCAAAGGGCCCAAATTCCCTAAACCTAAGATAGCCGTACCATTGGTAATCACGGCAACCGTATTACCTTTATTGGTATAACGATACGCATTGTCAGGATCTGCAGCGATTTCGCGTACTGGCTCAGCCACACCTGGGCTATAAGCTAGGGCGAGATCGTGACTCGTTTCGGCGGGTTTGGTAAGGCAAACTGCGGTTTTGCCTGGTATGGGAAATTCATGATAATCGAGTGCTTGTTGACGAATATCTGACATTTTAAAATCCTGAAATGCGACATTTATAATTTATGAGAGTAAGACCTACCAACACACATCTAGTCTCACCAAAGGGTGATGTTAATAGTCTGGCTGGTCGGGGTAAGATACGCCAATAAGGGGAATTTATAAATAAGAGATTCATAAATTTCACTTTAGCCGCCAAATAGACCCTCTAAGCTTAGTTTTATAAACTTATCTCCTATAATAAAGCTGCATTTCTTAATATTTTTTGTAGGAAACAAACATATATTTTGTAGTTAATGCGCTAGTTGTAGCGACTTAATCTCAAAAATGTTGGTTAAATTACAATATATGGCGACTAGCATATTTATCTTATAGTTAATTGCTATAAATAAGTCGAATTATACACTTGAACTCTCAATACAAAATAAGTTGACTATTTATTGAGTGAAGTCGTACCAGCTAGATATGTAGAATAAGCAGAATAAAGAAAATTGACGAATAACAAAAAGCAAAAAGGCGCCATAGGCGCCTTTTCTAGAAACAATGCAATCGCAATTATTTCTTTGCAAGCACTGCGAAGCGCTTGTTGAATTTGTCGATACGACCGCCGGTATCAACAACTTTTTGTGTACCAGTGTAGAATGGGTGACAAGCACCACATACGTCTAAATGCAGATCTTTACCAGCAGTAGAGTTTACTTTGATAACGTTACCACAAGTACAGTTTGCAGTGATGATAGCGTATGTTGGGTGGATACCTGGTTTCATTGGGGTTACCTCAAAAGTGTAAGGCCATGTCGCTCTTCCAACCCGTAGTCGGACACCACATGCATGTTAATAACAATATGTTTAGGGCGCAGAATGGTACAGCATACCTACAAGGGATACAAGTAGATTATCTGAGCGTTTGCCGGTTAATCTGTGTCTATTTTGACTTTAGTTAAGCGGCTTATTTTCCCGCTTCTTTAGCCTCAAATACCGCCCGCGCTTCTTTAGCATCAGAATGCTGATCCAAAATCATTTTCGAAGGACAAGATAGCACCGCATTACTCTTGAGTGCATTGATTCTATTCTTCGAGAAAGCCACAGGATTTGCCTCGTAAATCGCCAACATAGCGCCATATACACTCACATCCCAATCCTTGGCATATCGATTGGCGATACGCCACAACGTCTCGCCAGCAAGATACGTTAACTGGCAATGTTCGGGCGTCTGTGAGGCCGTTTCAGCAATATTCTGTTTTTGCTCATTATTTGCCGTTTTCACTATTTGTGGAACCACTGTTTCAGTTGCAGCGTTTTCAACAGCCCCTTTTTCAACAGCAATCGTCTCAGAGGTTTTAGCGAAGGCGTTTATCTCAGTAGCCGACGTATTTTGTTTATTCGCGGCTTCAGGAAATTTAAAGCCAGTCACCACTTCTACCGTTGGTACTTTGGATTGAGTATTTGCAGCAGTAACAACAGTCGCTGCGGGCGTTACCTCTACATGTGGCTTTGATTCTGTCACCACTGTTACAGGCTTAATGCCCACTTTATCCGCACTTTTGGGGGTGCCCGCTGTGGTGGTATTTTTAGTGTCCGGAACCGCTTTTGTCGTTAACGCGGCAGAGGCCGGTTTAGCCGCACCGAATAAATTGATACTTTTGACGTCATACCATCGGTCAAGGCGATACTCTCTCACTAAGAGTTTAGCGCTGCTATCCTTCACATCTTCAACGCCAGTGAGTAAAACTAAAAAGCGATTAATCTCCTCAACCATTAACCTTTCTTCGCCGCTAGCTTGCTGCACGACAAACTCTAAGCGCGACATATCTTGATTGTCTGCGATCACATTCACCCTGAGTTTAGGGTAAGCGCCTAATTCAAACATCCGGCTATTAATGCTCACATGGGAGACTTGTGCCATGCTAGGTGCGCTGCACACCAAAGCAAGTAGACCTAATGATTTCACTATATTAGCCATTTATTTACTCTCAACTATCCTTGGTAAACCATCATTAGGGCTAGCCCTAGCCAGCCGCGCTGAGTACACTAAACCACATTCTTGTCTAAGACTTGCCTGCATATGTCATTGTTTGTCGAAGTTGCGTTACCTGTGCCTATGCGGCAAACCTTTAGCTACCGCGTACCCGAATCCTATCCTAGTACACCGCAAATAGGTGTGCGCGTTAAAGTTCCCTTCGGTCGTCAACAATTGATCGGGTTAGTCACAGGTATCACTGAGTCTTGCAGCTTAGCCCCAAAGCAAATTAAGTCTGTGCTCGAGTTTATCGACGATAAACCTTTACTGCCTGAATCACTTTATAAATTAACTCTTTGGGCTGCGAGATACTATTTTTGCAGCCAAGGGCAGATGCTAACCCAAGCCTTACCTGTGGCCCTGCGTAAAGGGCTAGATGCCGCGCCACAAAAGATCCAATTCTGGCAATTAACTGAAATAGGCCAAAATATTGCGCCCGAAGCGGTTAAACGCGCACCCGCACAGAAAAAACTACTCGAGTTACTCAAAACCGCCAGCTTAACCCAAGAAGAGGTTATCAGCTTAGACATCAGTAAAGCGGCGCTTAAAGCCCTAGAAGATAAAGGCTGGGTGGCACGCCATGAAAAAATTGCCGAGCTTAACCTCGACTGGCGCACCACACTCGAAATGGACGAAACGCCACATAAACTCAATAAAGAACAAGCCGTCGCCGTTGCCACTTTAAATCTGCAACAAGGATATCACTGTACTTTATTAGAAGGCATTACCGGTTCGGGTAAAACGGAAGTCTATCTTGCTGTACTCGAAGAAATCCTCAAGCAAGGCAAACAAGCGTTAATTTTAGTGCCTGAAATCGGCTTAACACCCCAGACAATCAATCGCTTTAAGCGCCGCTTCAAAGTCAATGTTGCCATTTTGCATTCAGGGTTAACCGACAATCAGAGACTCGAAGCATGGCGCCAAGCCCGCTGTGGTCAGGCTGCAATCATTATCGGCACCCGCTCAGCCTTGTTCACACCTATGGCGTATCCCGGCATCATCATACTCGATGAAGAACACGACAGTAGCTTCAAGCAACAGGAAGGTGTTGGTTATCATGCCCGCGACTTGGCAGTCATGCGTGGCCATTTAGAAGCGATTCCGGTGATTTTGGGCACAGCGACGCCCTCACTCGAAAGTCTACAAAATGCCTTAAGCGGCCGTTACCATCATTTACAATTGGGTGAACGCGCAGGTGCGGCTAAAAAAGTGCGCCAAGGCATTATCGACATTAAAAATATGCCGCTGAAAGCCGGTATGTCAGTGCCGTTACTGAACGAAATCCGCCTGCATTTAGACGCAGGCAACCAAGTCTTGTTGTTTCTCAATCGCCGCGGCTTCGCACCAGCCCTGCTTTGCCACGAGTGTGGGCACTTACACGAATGCGACCGCTGCGACGCGTTTTTCACAGTACATCAATCCCTTGGCGAAATTTGCTGTCACCATTGTGGCAATCAATACGCTATCCCTAAGCAGTGTCACAAATGTGGCAGCACTATGTTGATGGGCCAAGGCATAGGCACAGAACAGCTCGCCGAAGCGCTGCAGCAAGAGTTTCCGAAACATCCCGTGGTGCGCATCGACCGTGATACGACCCGCCTTAAAGGTTCATTAGAAACCCACTTAAATGCGATTCATAAGGGGGAATATAAAATCCTCGTCGGCACGCAAATGCTGGCTAAAGGCCATCACTTCCCTGATGTCACGCTTGTTGGGTTACTCGATGTCGATGGCGCCTTATTTAGTGCCGACTTCCGCGCACCTGAGCGTTTTGGGCAACTCTATACCCAAGTTGCAGGTCGTGCAGGGCGCGCCAGTAAACCCGGCACGGTATTATTGCAAACTCACCAGAGCGACAATCCCATTTTGCGGGATTTGCTGCACCGCGGTTATGGCGAGTTTGCTCGCAGCCAGCTCAAAGAACGTCAACAGGCACTGCTGCCGCCAGCATGGCACATGGTGCTGGTGCGCGCCGAAGCGCATTTAGCCAGTGATGCCGATAACTTTCTCAACGCCTTCGCCGCGCTCTTGCCCCAAGATAAAGAATTTGAGGTGATTGGTCCTATGCCAGCGCCCTTAGATAAAAAAGCCGGCAAGTTCCGCCGCCAACTCTTATTCCAAGCTAAAAACCGCAATCGCTTGCAACAAGAGTTTGAACGTATTCATCCGCTTGTAGAACAACTTATCGAAGCTAAACGCTGCCGATGGAGCTTAGACAGAGATCCACAGGATCTCCTCTGAGTCGAGTATTTGACAATCATTTGATAAAAAATCATCGGGAAGATAGCAATTGTTAACCACAAACGGCTAAAATATGCGGTTATTCCCTGTATTCACTCTTAAAGTTAGTGCCGATTAGAACCCATGAAATCACATATCCAATCATTACTTGAACAAACTCTAGAATCCTTTAAACAACAAGGTATTGTGCCTGCTGACTTTGAAGCACGCATTCAGGTAGATCGAACCAAGGATAAGAGTCATGGCGACTTGGCAACCAACTTAGCCATGATGCTGACCAAGGTCGCAGGCAAGAATCCACGCGAATTAGCCCAACTGATCATAGATACCTTACCGGCTTCGGCTTTTGTGGCTAAGGTTGAAATTGCAGGACCAGGCTTTATCAACTTTTTCATCAACGACTGCGCCTTAGCAGATCAACTGCAAAATGCCGTCAACGATGAGCATTTAGGCATTAAGTTACCGACACCACAAACCGTTGTTGTCGATTACTCTTCACCCAACCTCGCCAAAGAAATGCATGTAGGCCATCTGCGTTCAACCATCATTGGTGACAGTGTTGTGCGTGCATTGGAGTTTTTAGGCCACAAGGTTATCCGTCAAAACCATGTGGGCGACTGGGGCACACAATTTGGTATGTTGCTGGCCTATATGGAAGAGCTGCGCGCCAAAAATGGTGAAGAAGCTCAACTTGAACTGTCTGATTTAGAAAACTTTTATCGCGCTGCCAAACTGCGCTTCGACGAATCGGCAGAGTTTGCCACCCGCGCTCGTCAGTTAGTGGTTGAACTGCAATCTGGCGACGAATATTGCAACAAACTGTGGCGCGAATTTAACGATATTTCGTTAAGCCACTGCCATGAAGTCTACGCCCGTTTAGGTGTGAGCCTGACCCGCGCCGACGTGCACGGTGAAAGTGCTTATAACGCCGATCTCGAGCAAGTGGTTAAAGATTTAGATGCCCAAGGTTTATTAACCGAAAGTAACGGCGCTAAAGTCGTATTCCAAGAAGCCTTCCGCAACAAAGAAGGTGAGCCACTGCCTGTTATCATCCAAAAGGCCGATGGCGGCTATTTGTATGCCACCTCAGATCTTGCGGCAATGCGCTACCGCTCGAACGTGTTAAAGGCCGATCGCGTCCTGTATTTTGTTGACCTACGTCAGGCACTGCATTTCCAACAAGTCTTTAGCCTAGCGAAACTGGCTAAGTTTGTCCGTGAAGATATGTCATTAGAACACTTAGGTTTTGGTACTATGAATGGCGAAGATGGCCGTCCATTCAAAACCCGTAGCGGCGGTGTCGTTAAGTTAGTTGACCTGCTAGAAGAGGCCAATGTGCGCGCGCTAGAACTCGTTCGTAGCAAAAATCCTGATATGGATGAAGCCACGCTGACTGAAATCGCCCGTGTCGTTGGGATCAGCGCCGTTAAATATGCTGACTTGTCGAAAAACCGAACCAGCGATTACATTTTCAGCTTTGAACAAATGCTCAGCTTCGAAGGCAATACCGCACCTTACCTGCTGTACGCTTACACCCGTGTTGCGGGCATATTCAAGCGAGTAACCGATCTGGATCTCAGCCAAGCGAAAATCGTGCTTGAGCATGAAAAAGAGAAAGATCTCGGTAATAAGTTGGCGCAGTTCGGTGAGATCCTCAATCGTGTTGTCGACAAAGGTCAGCCGCACGTACTGTGTGCTTATTTATATGAATTAGCAGGTGCTTTCTCTAGCTTCTACGAAGCTTGTCCAGTGCTTGCCGCCGATAATGACGCGCAAAAGAACAGCCGTTTATTACTCGCGCAACTGACGGCTCGTACATTACAAAAAGGCCTAAATCTACTCGGTATTGAAACCTTAGAGCGGATGTAAGCCATGAGTAATCGCGATTATGCCAATAGAAGGCCGCAGTCGGGCGCTAAACCGCGCCCAATCCGCGCGACTCGCCCAACTCGAGCAAGGCCTTCACAATCTAAATCGGCGCCGCGTAAGAAGCTGCCGCTGACCTTGATAGGCTTTGTCATACTCGCTGTGGGTTGTTTCGTCTATTTCCTGTCAAGTATTAAAGATAATGCTAAGCAAGAAGTGAAGCCGATACCCGCTCCGGCCAAGAAAACGGAAGTACAAGTGAAGCCTCAAGAGACAGCGGTGCTTACTCCTAAGGTCAAAGAACCTGAACGCCAAGCGGTCGTTATCCCAGTAGAGACAACTGAAACTGCTGAGCTTATTGTTCCGCCAAAGAAGGATCCTAATGCTCTGCCACCACAACCAAAGGAAGAATGGACCTATCTCAACGAGCTTGAAAATAAGCATGTTGAGGTCGATATTCCCGATATTGTTGCGAGCAGAACACCGATGCAATATCAGTTGCAGTGTGCTTCTTTCCGCCAAGAATCACAGGCGAACGAGATGAAAGCTGTCATCGCTTTTCAAGGTTTAGAGGCGCAAGTGAGACAAGTCGAAGGTACAACCGGCGTATGGTACAAGGTTGCTTTAGGCCCCTTCGAGCGTAAACGTGATGCAGAGCGTAAACGTCATACACTGCAAAAAGCGGGGATTAATGGTTGCCAGATTCTGGCGATTCCTAAATAAGGCTTTAGCCTACTCCTGATAGACTATTAAGAATAAATAGCGACTAGCGTTTTATCGCTCGTCGCTATTTTTTTATCCGTATGACATGACTCACGCATTGACTCTGCCCGCCCATAAAAACTCAGTTTTAAACAACAACTCATTTCAAATTTGCTGATCTACTAAATTTATAACCCATTATTTATAAACAACAAAACACTTTATTAAGAAAGATTAATATGCAGTTTAATTGACCTAGATCAAACTTAGGCGTATCTCTTAATTAACAGCAAGACCGCTGTATCTGTGTCAAATCCAACCTCAGGGTGAAGTATTATGAATGCATTAATCGAGATAGAAGCCACCGAATTCAGCCAATTGTTCAAGAGTGGCGACATGCTGGGAATTAGGATGTTTATGGAACATGTGCGCATGCCGCTGGATGTTCAAGACAAGATTTATGACGAAATTTCTGCGCTTCAGCAATTAGAACAAAACCAAATTGCCAAGCTCATTGAAACCCACGCCCATTCCCAAATTCATGAACGCCTAGCTTATTAGCCTTCCATTCAATGAAAAATTTATCTATGCCCAACTGCAGCTTCTGGCGGTTCATTCAACAGAAGCTGTCTAACCCACCCACTCTCCATCACACAGAATCAAATTTCAGCCAAAAAATAAGGCCAAACACCTGAGTATTTGACCTTAATGAACTAGCTAGTTTCAGATTTTAACCACAGCCTTAGCTCTGTTTTTCTTCCGTTAAGCCTATGCTATTCATCCAGTAATCGAAATCCACCATATTACCCGGCAATACGACTCGACTATTCTTCTGGCTTAAGCCATCGAGCTGTTTAAAGTATTGCTCACCGAGTTGCATCCGCAGGGCATTGTGACCACCCGGCGCGGCAATAACAGAAGCGAGACGTTCAATCGATTCTGCCGTTGCGCGGGAAATGGTTAAAATTTCCTCAGCCTTACCTTCGGCTTCGTTAATCCGGCGCTGCATCTCACCTTCAGAACGGTTTACCGTTTCAGCTTTAACCCCTTCAGAACGGTTAATTTTACTCTGTTTGTCACCTTCACTCTTAGCCAATAATGCACGGCGCTCACGCTCGGCATTTACTTGCATTTCCATGGCATTTTTAACGGTTTCAGGTGGTGTGATATTTTTAATTTCATAACGATGCACACGTATTCCCCACAGGGCACCCGCTTGATCTAAGACTTGCACTACCTTAGCTGAAATCACATCACGCTCTTCAAACGTACGATCAAGATCAAGTGTCCCTATGACAGAGCGCGTCGTCGTTTGCGCCAACTGAATTGCTGCATAACGATAATCGGTAATACCATAGCTGGCCTTCACAGGGTCAGTAACAGAGATATAAATCACCCCATCCACTTCAACGTTTACTTCGTCGCTCGAGAAACATTCCTGTGGTGGTACGTCAATGGTTTCTTCTTTCAAATCATGAATAAAAGCCACTTTATCCACAAAGGGGATCAAAGTATGGAACCCCGCATCTAACGTACTGTGATACTTACCTAAACGCTCAACAATAAAAGCCGATTTAGTGGGTACTAGGCGGATCGATTGAAATAGTTTAATCACAAAAATGGCAAATATCAGGCCCCAAATTGCCATCACAATCAAATCTGTATCTACTGGGATATTCATTATCGCGCTCCTTTGCCAAGATTATTCTGGCCACTCATAGTCTGAGTGACTTGCTCCATGCCTTCGAAGAAACCTTCAAGTTTTGCCATTTCAGCGGGAACAACAGAGACTTGTGCATCATTGAGGATCTTACCAACTTGAGCAATAAACTGTTCTTTTAATAGCATATTCATCGCATCTGTACCGCCATTGACGGCTAATGCTTGCGAGATCATTGCCATACCTTCGGATTTTGCTTTCGCTATGATAGCGATCTCCTGACCTGTACCTTTAGCTTCATTAATCCGTTTCTGTTTCTGACCTTCTGACAGGTTAATGGCCTCTTGGCGCTCACCTTCAGACATATTGATCATCGCGGCTTTTTCAGCATTCGCTAAGGTAATTTCGGCACGTTTACGACGCTCAGCTTCCATCTGCTTCTCAAGAGTGTGGATCACATGGCGTGAAGGCGTGATATTACGAATTTCATAGCGCAATACCTTGATTCCCCATGGCTCGGAAGCCTTATCTATTTCCCGCACGATTGATTCATTTAAGCTATCACGTTCAGAGAAAGTCTCACTCAAACTCAGCTTACCGATTTCAGATCGCATAGTGGTCTGAGCTAAATTCACCGCTGCTTTACGGTAGTTTTCAATGCCATAACTCGCCAATTTGCCATCCATCACTTTTAGGTAGACCAAGCCGTCCACTTCAAGCTGAGTGTTATCTTTGGAGATACAGCTCTGTGGCGGCACATCTAATACTTGCTCACGGGTATCGTGACGGTAGGAGACGCGATCGAAAAAAGGGATCAAAATATGAAATCCGGGGTCTAATACTGCGCGGAATTTGCCAAGACGCTCAATGACATGCACTTCACGCATCGGCACAATTAACATCAACTTATAAAGAATAAAAAAGATAAATAAAATGACTAAGGTAAATACAAACATAGATTCCATCCTTTAGTTTTTGGAAGCTTCTATTGAAATAGGCTCAACGACTAGAGCGATATTTTCACGACAAATAATTCTGACTTCGGTACCCGCCTCAATAATGCTGCCATCGCCAAGCGCTGGCCATTCACTACCTTGAAACTCCACCCGCCCAGGTGTTTGCCCAGGACCTATGGTCTGCTTTACGCGAACAATTTGATTGTATAGTTCGATTGCTTCATCCGTGTTATCCACATGGGAATCACCACCAACGAGCCTCTGAGTGACTTGTCTGAAAGCCAATAACAACACAATGGCAGAGATAAACCACAGGGTCATGCTCTGCACGACACCTTCGACCAGTCCTATGCCTAACGCACCTGCCACGACTAAACAAGCCGCACCCAGCAACACTATTATGCCACCTGGAACCACTATTTCGGCGAGCATTAACACTAAACCAATCACTGCCCACACTAAAATCGGATTTGAAAACTCCATATTTCCCCCTGAAATGAGAGTGTCCTTTACTGCACTATAACAGCAGAGTTTCGGATAATCGACATAATATGTCAAAATTTACCCTATCAAAACGCACACTCAATCACCTATGACCTAATCCTCATTCTCCCATATCCGCCCACGAAAGCCGTTAGGTTGTTTTAAAATTAAGCATAATCAATTCAAAAAGATAGCAACACCCCAATCCATAAGCAGCGCGATAACAATAAAACCCATTAAAAATCAATTGTCTAAAAATCAAATCCCTCGCCTAATGATTATGTGATTTTGACAACAACATTCGATAAAAACTTTGAATAAATGTAAATTTTTGCATATATTGCCCCCACTTTTGAGCAAGTCCTTTGACGTACACTCGCGCTAAGTTTGAACTTACCCATCAAACCATGCCATAGGTCAGAGAGCGGATTGAGTAAGACACGAATTAACTTCGACCTATACAACAGGAAATAACAATGAAAAAAACATGCCTATGCCTAGCACTAATGCTTTCTCCTCAAGCATTTGCGGGTGACTTAGTACAGTGGTGGGATTTCAGTGCAACAGCCCTCTATGGCGAAGACTACGATTTAGCGCCATCAGATAAACAAGCCACTATCACCTTGGAAACGGCTGGCGGCTGGAAATACGGTGATTGGTTTGCCTTCCAAGATTTTATCTATTTCAAAGGTAACGACACGGGCATGGAAAGCACTACCTATGGTGAAATTTCGCCACGTTTTAGTGCCAGTAAAATTCTTGGCGAAAAAATCGCCTTTGGCCCAATAACAGACTTGTCTCTGGCGTTAACCTATGAAGAAGGTGAAGGCCCAGTCCACAGCTTACTTTACGGTTTAGGGGTTGACGTAGCAGTACCATACTTCACTTATCTTAACTTTAACACCTATCGCCGCGATGGTATGAGCACTGGTAACAATAGTGACGGCTGGCAGTTCACTCCTGTATTTCGTATCGATATCCCTGTTGGATCTGCCAACATAGTACTCGATGGCTTTATCGACTGGGTATTTGCC
Source organism: Shewanella sp. SM21 (assembly GCF_025654335.1). Lineage (NCBI taxonomy): Bacteria > Pseudomonadati > Pseudomonadota > Gammaproteobacteria > Alteromonadales > Shewanellaceae > Shewanella > Shewanella sp. SM21. The sequence continues at coordinate 66,267 of NZ_JAKKRL010000014.1, read as the reverse complement.
ACCGACGATAACGGCTACGAGGAGAACTTCCATTTCAACCCACAGCTAAAATACGATCTCGGTAAGAGCCTGTTCGGTGATCATCAAGCCAATAAATTATTGGTGGGTATCGAATACGATCTGTGGACCAATAAATACGGTGTGAAAGGCGTCGATCAAGACACTTACTCTGTGATTGCTCAATACCATTTCTAATCGGTATCGGCATAGTTTTAAAGCAACAAAAAAGGTGCCATTGGCACCTTTTCTATTCTGAGCACTCACTTTGCAGGGGAGTGTTGCTTAGCTTACTAAAAATTAAGCTAACAATTTTTTCGCTGCTGCAACCACGATAGAAACCGCACTCACTTCAGTTTTCTTCATTGTGGCTTCATTAGGAATTTCTTGTTGGGTGCGGTTTACAATCACACCTGCAACGCAGGCTGCACGCCAACCTTGAGTAGCACACATAGTGAACAAAGTGGAAGATTCCATCTCATAGTTCAGTACGCCCATATCTTGCCATTCTTTCATTGAACCCGCGAAACGACGCGTTACACGGCCTGTGACAGTGTCATAACGCTCTTGGCCTGGGTAGAAAGTATCAGAAGAAGCTGTTACGCCAATGTGTGGCTCAACGCCAGCATCGCGACACGCCGCAACCATAGCAGTGGTACATTCAAAGTTTGCAACCGCTGGATATTCCATAGGTGCAAAATGTAAGCTCGCGCCATCTAAACGCACTGAAGCTTGAGTCACAATCACATCACCCACATTAACATGAGGTTGGATTGCGCCTGTAGTCCCTACACGCAGGAAGGTATTCACACCTAATTGTGCAAGTTCTTCTACTGCGATAGAAGTAGATGGACCACCAATACCGGTTGAACACACTACTACTGGCTTGCCATCGGCATACGCTAAATAGCTTGTATACTCGCGGTGGCTAGCAAGAAACGTCGCATTGTCCATTAGTTCAGCAATACGTTTTACACGCTCTGGATCACCAGGAACGATTGCTAAGGTTGCACCATCGAGCATCGCTTTGGTCAAACCTAAATGAAATACATCAGCCATTGTGAAAACCCCTTTCATTTTTGATAATTAAATTCTTATAAAATCGACTTTAACCTAGTATCGAAGCGGTGAAGGTTAACTTGATCACAGAATTATCGGCAAGAAGTAATTGTTTAGTCGTAATGAAATTACCAACTACACCAGCATCTGCTCACAAGATAGCAAATTTGCCCATATTTCGAATGTCAGTCTGATTTATACCAAACAAAGTGTGAACTAGATCCTGAACTCATGCCAGAGTCTGTGGTAATAAATGCCTAAGGCACTGATTTAAAATAGATTAAAATAAATCATCCATTAGTATTAATCTAAGTGACCGCTAAAAGAGATCTAAGTCACGTTTAACGACTTGGTATAAGGTTAGGGTTAAGGCGTAACCTGAAGTGTAGTAAATGACGACAAGGAGAATGCCGATGTTTCCAGAGTACAGAGAATTAATTTCCACCCTGAAAACCCAAGATGCTCATTTTCAACGTAAGTTTAATGAGCATAATCAGTTAGACGAGGAAATCAAACAACTGGAAAAACGTGTCGCCAGTGATTTCAATCCCACTGTGAAAGAACTCAAAAGCAGAAAGTTACATTTAAAAGAGGAAATTTATCAGATCCTCAAATCCCACGAGTAATTCTACTATTACTCTAAAGACAAATAAGGGCGCCTAAGCGCCCTTATTAATGTCATCACAATCGCTTACAGATAGTAATCCTTCAGCGGTGGGAAACCGTTAAAGCATACTGCTGAATACGTCGTCGTATAAGCCCCTGCGGTTAACCAATACATACGATCGCCAATGGCTAAGTCATTTGGTAGGCCATAGCTATAGTGCTCATACATGATATCTGCACTGTCACAGGTTGGGCCGGCAATCACGCATTTATCCAGCTCGCCTTGACGCTCAGTATAAATCGGGAACTTAATCGCCTCGTCCATCGTTTCAATCAAGCCAGAGAATTTACCCACATCGGTAAACACCCAACGCTCTAAAGCCGTGTAAGATTTTTTGCTGATCAGTACCACTTCAGACACTAAAATCCCCGCGTTAGAGATCAACGAACGACCTGGTTCCAAAATAATTTGTGGTAAATCATCACCAAAATCTTCCTTCAGGAAGTGAGTGATTTGCTCGGCATACACACCCAATTGATTGGTTTTATCAATATAGTTAGCAGGGAAACCGCCACCCATATTGATCATCTTCAAGGTGATATTGTGCTCATCACGCAAACGGTCAAAAATACTTTTCACTTTACCAATAGCGGAATCCCAAGCACCTATGTCACGTTGCTGAGAACCCACATGGAAAGAAATACCAAAAGGCTCTAAGCCTAATTCCTGTGCCAATACTAATAGCTCATAGGCCATTTCGTTTTGGCAGCCGAATTTACGGGATAACGGCCAATCAGCGGTATCTGTACCTTCGGTCAGAATGCGCACATAAATACGTGAACCCGGTGCTTCTTCAGCGATCATTCGCAAATCAGCTTCTGAGTCAGATGCATACATACGCACGCCACGCTCATAAAATGCACGCACATCTTGGCGCTTTTTAATGGTATTACCATAGCTGACTCGATCGGTTGTCACACCGACATTCATGACCATATCTAGCTCATAAATCGAGGCAATATCAAAGTTTGACCCTTTATCTTTTAGTAAAGATAAGATCTCGGCCGCGGGGTTTGCCTTAACTGCATAATAAACGTTGGCGTAAGGAAAACTATTAACCATGTCATCGTATTGTTTCGCTATGATACTGGTATCGATCACGACGAACGGGGTTGCTTTGTCTTTGGCAAACGCTTCAATACGCTTGAATGTGTCCATATCATAATAGTCAGCAACATCAATAGATTGAAATTGGCTCATTGGGCCAGAGTCTCCTTTGGGTCAGATAGATAACAGTAAGTGTGATGTATTAAAAACGTGCGCAGTAAACGATATTTTTTCGCTTTACGCAACGAATTTTTATGCTGAATTAATAACTTTTTATTCCACAACTCTTTAAGGAACTGAACCATCAAAAAAAGGCGCTATAAAACAAATAATTATGCACACAAACCCTAAGGTAAATTTGTGTTCGTTATCAGAATAAAAAGTGAATTTTTTACGACGTTATCAGAAGGGAGATGGATAGGCTGGCTGGAGCCAAAATATCCATCTAAAAACAGTTATCTTGAAGTAACAATCACACAGTGAAAAGAAGACTCATGGATGCCTTAAAATACGTCCGTTAAATCGAGTTGTTACTGCGGCTGATTGAGTTTTGCGAGGGCTTGGTTCAAGGCTTCACTGGAATCAAAATAGGCAATGTCCAAAATGTTACGCTGCTTGAGCAATATCATAGTGGCCATATCTTTGTTATCAGGTAATAAACGACTGATCTCACCATCCCTATCTAACCCAATCGCAAAAGGTAAATCTTGCATCTGTGGCACAGCCACAAATTTAGCGATCAAAGAAGGCATACCACTGATATCGGCAACATAAACTAAACCCGTTGGCATTTGAGTCGCGCTCAAGGGTGTAAGTGCATCCTTAATCACATCACCGCCTTTCATGCTGCGACTAAAGAGCAGCACTTGAGTCTCATCAGTCACATTAATGGTTTTATCATTTTGGTCGAGAAGTGAAATGGGATTAATCGCATCTCCGGCAACATAACTCGCAGCATACGCCCAGATTGGGGTTAACAGACAAGACAAACATAACAACAGCGTTTTCATAAACACTCGACTCCATTATTGGATAGGCGAACAGCATACCTGACTCCCCCTATCGACTCATTAAACCAACCACGATTACATGATACGCTTCACACATGAAGGGCGAAAAGTATTTGGTGAAATTTCTACGCTATAATCGCACAGTTAATTTTATTACAAGGATATCATAATGATAACACCTGGACTCGATCAAGAATTGCAGCAACTACAAGGCGTTTATCAACTCATCACCGAGTTTTTAGTCACCTACAGCTTTCAACTCGTAGGTGCTTTGCTGATCTTTTTGTTAGGTTTATGGGTAGCCAGTAAAGTATCACGCTTAGTCGCTAAGCAATTCGACAAACACAATATCGATATCACCCTAAGCAATTTTGTCAGCAATCTTATCCGCATTCTGATCATAGTCATGGTCGGGATTATCGCCCTCGGCAAAATAGGCATCAGTATTACCCCTATGGTTGCGGCAATTGGTGCTGCCTCCCTCGGCGCAGGTTTAGCCTTACAAGGTATGCTAGCGAACTATGCCGCAGGCGTGACTATTATCGTCACCCGCCCTTTTGTAGTAGGCAATACTATTGAAATTAAAGGGGAAAGCGGCGTTGTTAAACGTATCCACTTAGGCATGACCATACTGACCAATGAGGAAGGTGAGCAAATCAGCATTCCTAATAAGCATATCGTCGGCGAAATCCTGCACAACTCCTTCAGCAATAAGCTAGTCGAAACCCAGTTCAATCTCAGTTACAACACAGATCCCGAACGAGCCATTAGTGTGATTACTGAGTTATTGAGCAATAATCCCTATGTTTATCAAGAGACCACACCTAATATCGGCATCAATGGTTTTAATGCTAATGGAATTGAAATGGGGGTTCGTTACTGGGTGCCCACACAAAGCTATTTTCAGCATAAATATAAGGTGAACCTCGCTCTTTATAACGCCCTTAAGCAGGCAGGAATCGAGATGGCCTGCCCCATTAGAGAGATCCATCTGCAAGATAAATAACGTTAATGCCCATGGGATTGGTCGGCTTAGTCGATCAGCCTAGCCCAAATTGTATACTTGCATTCTTGTAAAAACTTACGTTTACTATACTCCCAAATATCGATAGTGATGGACTACTATGTTGTTGATACTCATAATTATTGCTTTTATTGTACTGTTTATTTTTTTCGCTAAATATCAAAAAAAACAAGTGCAAGCTAAAGCACTTGCCGCAGGTGATCCTACTGCGCTACTCAATCATGGCTTAACACTGATTAATCAAGGCGAAGTCAACTCTGGCCTAGATTATATTCAGCAGGCAGTCGATAAAGGCTTAGCCGTTGCCGCCATTGCTATGGCCGAACTTTATTCCGGTCGATTCCCACAAGTTCCCGCCGATCCCAAGGCATCTAACGATTGGTATAAAAAAGCCGCCGAAATAGAGCCTCAATATTTACCCATGCTCACACTACCTAATTTGCTCTCTTCTGAATCGCAAACACTCGATGAGTTAATCGCACAGGCAGAACAGCTCAAACCTAATGCCGAAGCGGGGCAAGCCGAGTTTCAATATGAGCTTGCTTACTTGTATCTAAGCCAGCCCTTTCTCGATCCCGATGCTAGCCAAGCAATTTACTGGTTCGAAAAAGCCGCCGCACAAGAAAACCAAAGAGCCTATTACCATTTAGCCACACTCTACTGGCATGATGAGCGCGTCACTTCGGACTATATCAAAGCACGTGAATACTTTGAGAAATCCGCAGCCGCTGATTATGAATTAGCAAAAGATGATCTAGGGCATATGCTTGCTGCAGGCCAAGGTGGACCTAAAGATTTAGCGCGTGCAGAGGCATTACTTAGCGAGCGCGCCGCAGACGATGATTTCCGCCAGTATTATCTTGGTAAACGTTTCCTCTACGGTGAAGATTTTGCTGTCGACTATGACAAGGCGCGCCATTGGTTAAGCCAATCTGTCGCTAGAGGTAATGACTTCGCTAAGATTGAATTTGCTCATCTTTTACTGAAAGCGCCACAAAATGAAAGTGATTACCAACAGGCTAAAATTGACTTTGAAGAATTCGCACTTAAGTGGAATGAAGACGCACTGCTAGGCTTAGGCAAGATTTATGAGCAAGGTTTAGGCGTGAGTCGCCAACCAATTAAAGCGTTAATGTATTACCAGCTCGCGGCCATGAGCAATAGAGCCGATCATCTAAAAGAATTAGCCAGATTCAGTCAGCAACTAGGTACCTTAGAGATAAGAGAGGCTGAGCGTCTACGTGACAGTTTCTTGCATCAGCATCCAATCCCCGCTGAGCAACAACAATATTTTTATATCTATAAGGCTGCATCATTTTTAAGTGATGAAAAACCCACTCAAGAGGCTCTACAAGCGGCAGAAGCTTGGTACGTCAAATCGGCAGAGCTAGGTCATGAAATTGCTATGCGGGAACTGGTCAATATTTACGGCGCAGAACAATTAAATAAACCTATACAAATGTTTATTTGGTCTAGTTTATTGCTACGTCATTTTGGTAAATACGGGATGAATAGCGCTCAACGACTCCATCAAAACACCGCAAAATCATGTTTAACCAAATCCGAACTTGCCTACGCCGAAACTCAAATTGAGGCTATTGAAACCCAATTAACGCCCTATCTTGAGTCGGATAGGTAAGTTTCCTAGCAGCGAATGAGCCCCAGAAAAGGTTTGGTCAGATTTAACAGGCCAAACCGTTTGGTTACAAAATAGAGTGAATTTATAATTACTTAAAAAGCACAGTGGATGTATAAGCACTACAATCAATTATTGACCAAACCTGCGCAGCTAAACGACTCAAAAATAAAATATAGTCAGGTTAACTGCCCAGCCCTAAATTAAAACTGACCATTTTAATAGGCAAGATGTATGAGGCTGATACTGATCATTGTCATTTCATGCTTATTTCTGCCCCAAGCAAGGGCAGAAACCTCTGCCGTTGTCTGGCAAGCACACTGCCGCGATAGGCATCCTGTTATTTATGTCGAAAATGGTGAGTGCAAAGGCCCAGGTGCAGCTGTCATCAATGAAGTCATCGCCCGCCTAGGTCACAAGATAAATTGGAGTAATGTGCCTTGGGCACGCACAATTAAAGTGGGAGAAATGGGACAAGTCGACCTAATCCCTGTCCATTCGATGACGCCAGAGCGCAACGATTTTCTAGACCCTATGCTGCTGGGATACGACAAGCGCTACGTCTATTACTTTGCCCTTGCGAATAGACAACTTGAAGTCAAACATTTCGATGAACTAAAACCTCATATCATTGGCGCACTTAGAGGCGCTTTTTACTGTCCGCAGTTTAATGACAATCAAAACCAACTAAAAGTGTCTTTTGTTAATGATAACGGTCAGTTAATCAATATGTTGAAGGCTGAGCGTATCGATTTAGCCATCACCTCCGAACAGCATGAGATGCAATTTTTTGCCAAAGATCCCCAACTCAAACAGATGGCATACGTAGATATCAGCAAAAATGGCCGCTATTTCAGTATTCCGCTCATGTCGCCGCAGCATCAATATGCCAAGCAAGTTCACCAGATAGTCGACGACATGCGTACCTCAGGTGAAATTACTCAACTATTTAAATCCTACGGCGTCGAGCCTCCACTTAATCTCACTGAATCGCCCTTAGCAACTCACTAATCTGAATGCTGATAACCCAAAACTAACTTGGAATTAATTCGATCGAGCGGCTAAATGCCGTAACAAGGTCGCCAGTGTTGGCGCAACTGCCTGATGGGAGGGATAACACAAACCAATACGACGGAACATTCTCGGACCATCAAATTTCACTTGCTTGAGCCTAGGCTCATCTTCAATCAAACCATCGGGTAAAAAACTCACGCCAAATCCGGCTAACACTAGCGACATCACGAGAGACTTAGATTCGGCCTTAGCGACCAAATTAAGCGACATATTGCTGCACGCCAATAAACCTATCGTTTGCTGATGGGCTTCACAGGGTGGGCACTCAATAAAGTCAAAGCCATTGAGCTGCTCGGGGCGTAGGCTATCTACTTGGGCGAGGGTATGATCCTTGGGGACGCAGAGCACATAATCCTCCTCCCACAGCGGAAAAAATACTTCATCTTCATGGCGCAAGCTGTCGATGCTTAAATGGCAATCTGCAGGGCTTTGATAGTCCACCAGCTCCAGATCTAGCTTATCAATGGCTTGATTCACCTGTTGTAAAAATCCTGCCAAACGCCGCTGGCTTAAGTCTGGCATCACAGCCAAACGTAGCTTTTGCCGGCTTGCCTTCGCCATAAACAAGCCTGGTAACTTACTCGCCTCCTCGACTAATTTAACCGCCAAAGGGTATAGATAGTGCGCGCTGTCCAAAGGTTTAACGCCTTTTTTGCTGCGCTCAAATAACTGACCACCAAGCTCTTCTTCGAGTTGCTTTAACCCAGCAGACAGTGAAGGCTGGCTCACAAAGCAACGGTTAGCCGCCGAGGTAATATTGTTCTCTTCAAAAATTGCGATAAAGAAACGCAGCAAACGCAAATCGACCATTTAATCTTCTCCGACAACCGACGAGTTCAGCACAAATTTCAACAATAGTGCCATAGGCTGAGCCTATCATATCCAGCTGGAATAAGTATTTTTCGACTGAAAATCCCCAGACTATACTGGTTAACAAGTTCAAGACGCCGAACAACAGTTTGTTTACGGCTTACATTGGCTCCAATTAATAGGAAATACTAATGAATCAAGTTACTAAATCACTGGTTGTCATCACAGGCGCTTCATCGGGTATTGGCGCCGCTATGGCTAAAAGCTTTAGCGCTGCAGGCCATCCGCTGCTATTACTGGCACGCCGAGTTGAAGCAATGCAAGCGCTTGAATTACCAAACAGCCTTTCTATCAGCGTCGATGTCACCGACGGCGCAGCTATTAAAACCGCCATAACCCAAGCAGAAGCACAATTTGGCCCGGTCGGCTGTCTTATCAATAACGCGGGAGTCATGTTACTGGGCCAAATCGATGTGCAAGATCCCAACGAATGGAGCCGCATGCTCAATATCAATGTGATGGGCGTGCTTAATGGTATTCATGCGGTATTAGCCGACATGAAAGCTCGCAAAACTGGCACTATCATTAATGTCAGCTCAGTGGCGGGGCGTAAAACCTTTCCAAACCACGCCGCTTACTGCGCTACTAAATTTGCCGTGCACGCCTTAACAGAAAACATTCGTGAAGAAGTCGCCATGGATGACGTACGCCTTATCACTATCGCCCCCGGCGCAGTAGAAACCGAGTTGTTGAGCCATACCAAGCGGGTTACCATGACTGGAAAGAAGAAATGGGCGGCGTTATCGCCCCTGAAAACGTCGCCGCTGCTGCACTGTTTGCATGGCAACAACCGCAAAATGTGTGCGTACGCGAAATCGTTCTAGCACCAACGCGCCAGCAACCTTAATCCGTTCTGAGTCTACTTTTATCTAAGTTATCTTGCTTCGAAAGACAACCAAACCTATCCCCAAAATCAATAATGCCAGAGTCAACTCTGGCATTATTTACTTCCCAATAAAGCCTGCCAAACAGCTGCTAAGTTTCAACATCACTACTTTAGTGAGTGCATATTTTACAAAGTGTTAGCTTAATCACAGTCCATTTTTTGTGCTTTAGGCGCAAAACTCGAAACTCAAAGTTATCAGAGCTAATTTAGCACGTTGGCTAGTTCATTGTTTTTAAATCAGAAAAAAATAACCATACCCTTCCTCAATACCATCAATTAGATTTTTATCAATGAACTTTTTATCAATTAGATTTTTTTAATGAAAGTGATATACCTCAAATTTACACACCGTAGGATTTGATAAATTAATTTACAAAGTGGAATCAATAAAAACACTTAACCAACAAATAAATGTAAATGATCACAAAAAGTAAGGAATGAGATGATGAAAACGTCAACTAAGATAGCAATTGCCATGGCAGTGATCGGCAGCTTGAGTATTAATGCGTATGCCGCAGAGGGAGGTAATCCAAAGAAAGGTAAACATTTGTACAAAAAAGAATGCAAAGCCTGCCATAGCCAAGGCGGTGAAGGTGGTGAACTCACGCCAATGGCCAAAACGATGAGCCAGTGGGATCGCTTCTTTGATAAAGATAAGCACAAATTCAAACCAGAGGTATTCAATGGCCTCTCGGAGCAAGACCTCAAGGATATACAGCAATTTTTGTATGACCACGCCGCCGACTCGGACCAACCCCAAACCTGCGGTTGATCTCTGCCAACGTTATGGCCTAAGACAATGGTAGAGAGCTCCCCTGCAACTGCTCACTAACACATTGAATTAAAAATTAAAAAACCAATTCGAGAAAAATGGGGAACACACCTCAGGGACTCCTATTGGGTAAATTTGGCGAAATGCACTTAGCGCAATCATGCCAACAGAACAACTCTGGGAGAAACCTTATGCGTACTCTTATCTCAATCCTCGTTGCCAATGCCTTGTTTATGTCAGGCCAATCTTTTGCTATACCTAATGATGTACAACAGGAAAATCAAAAAATTACTGAGTTAAAACAGAAGCTTGCCGATATTACCGAGCAATTGGATGATCTCAATAATCGCGTCGACAAAACCGAGCGGCACACATCGTTAGACCGCCTTGAAATTACAGGTGATTTCCGCACTAAAGCTCATTCACTACATTACCGCGATGTTGTCTGGAATCCGGCCATCAAAGTCAATTTCAACGACTTTGGTGCCAAAGCCATGTCCGGCGCTTTCGGTATGCCCAACGATCTCAACTCCCCACTAGGGAAAATGATGCAAGCTAATCCAGACCTTGCTGCAGCCTTCCAAAATGGCATGTTACAAGGTGTTATGCCCTATGTGCTCGCGCCCAAAAGTGTACAGGACATAGATAACGATATTTTTTACACCACTCGCCTGCGGTTAAATCTGAAAGCTAAGGTATGGGATAACGTCAGTTTTGCTGGCCGCCTCAGTATGTATAAAAACTGGGGTGACTCTACCGGAGTTCAAGTATTTGATTCTTGGCGGTCTTTCACTATGGATGGTACCAGTAGCGGCAATACCAGTGGTGACTGGCTGCGGGTTGAACGCGCCTATTTCGATTGGAAAAACATTAATGGATCAGAGTTTTATCTCTCCATAGGTCGTCGCCCTTCCACCTATGGTCCACCCAGTCACTACCGCGAGAATGAAATGCGTGGCGGCACACCTTCAGGACATTTAGTTAACTTCAACTTCGATGGCGCCACCTTAGGCTACAACCTAGGCGAAATCACAGGTATCGAAGGCCAAGTCGTCCGTTTCTGTTACGGCCAAGGATTTGAATCACAATGGGGAAATGGCGAAATGTTTGGTGATATTGTCACCAAGGATACTCACCTTGGTGGCTTTAATATCGATGCGATCAACGATGGCACCAACTTCCTCCAGTTCACCCTGTTTGGCGCCAAAGACGTGAACGACGGCTTTAAAGGCACCATGGCCTTCCCTACCCAACTGGCAGGGATTTTTGCCCCCACCATGTATCAAGATATGCAAAAGTTCGACAACTTTAACTTTGTTACCCGAGTACAACCCAGCGGGGCTATCGGCGACATGTATCTAGGAGGAATTGGTTTTGCGCGCGAAGAGGCAAACGATATCAAATGGTTTGCATCATTTGGCTGGACTCGCGCCGAGCCTAACGGTAACGCCGGCATGTTTGGCGGCATGTTATCCGATGCCATATTTGAAGCCGAGCTAAACAGCACTGGTACTGAGATTATTATGGTGCCAAAAACCAGTGACGATACCGAAGCCAAAGACGGTTATGGTATTTATGTCGGCGTACAAATTCCTGCTCCCTACGGCAAATTGGGTCTGGAATATAACTACGGCTCCGAATATTGGACGCCTTTTACCCAAGCACAGGATGACCCTATTGGTAGTAAGTTAGCTACCCGAGGACATGTAGCAGAAGCCTATTACATCTTTGATATTAACCCCAAAATGTTTATCAAACTTGCTGGCCTTTATTACGACTACGAGTACACAGGCAGCGGTACACCTGTGGGTGCTCCACAAAAAATCGACGATGTGCTAGCTGGCTCTGCTTATTCCATGTTGCCAGTGGTTGATACCGCGTTTGATGTCAACGCCTCACTCACCATCAACTTCTAATCCGTCATTGATAACAACGATCAGCCCTCGGTTACATCGAGGGCGGGAGTACAAAATGAATAAGCTCATCCTCATTGCCTTAGCGGGCATGACATTAAATGCCTACGCCGCTAATCCCCATAAAGAGGCACTTAAAGGCCCGTTTACCACAGGCTCACAGGTGACCACACAATGTTTAGTCTGCCATGAAAATCAAGCGACTGACGTGATGAAAACCTCCCATTGGACTTGGGAGTTAGAACAAAAACTTCCCGATAGGACAGTAGTAAGAGGTAAGAAAAACAGCATTAATAACTTCTGCGTTGCCATTTCCAGCAATGAACCCCGCTGTACCAGTTGTCACGCGGGTTATGGTTGGAAAGACAGTAACTTTGACTTTAAAGATAAAACCAAAGTCGACTGCCTAGTTTGTCACGACACTACAGGAACTTATGTTAAAGATCCCGCTGGCGCAGGTGAACCTATGGCAAAGCTCGATCTGACTAAAATAGCTCAAAACGTTGGCGAACCTGTACGGGATAACTGCGGTAGTTGCCACTTCTATGGTGGCGGTGGTGACGCGGTAAAACATGGGGACTTAGACTCATCCATGTCTTATCCAGACAAAGCGACGGATGTGCATATGGATAGCGACGGTAATGACTTTCAATGTCAGAACTGCCACACCACTGAGAAACACATGATCTCAGGTAATGCTATGGGGGTTTCACCCGGTGGTGTCGACCATATTGGCTGTGAAAACTGCCACGAATCAGCGCCGCACGCGAACAAAAAACTCAATACTCATACAGCGGCAGTTGCCTGTCAAACCTGTCATATTCCGTATTTTGCTAAAAACGAACCGACAAAAATGCGCTGGGACTGGTCAACAGCTGGAGATGATAAAAAAGAAACACTCGACCAATACGGTAAGCATACCTACCAAAAGAAAAAAGGAGATTTTGTTTGGGAAAAAATGGTCAAACCCCAATACGCTTGGTACAACGGCACAGCCAATGCTTATATGGCAGGTGATAAAATGGATCCAAGTACAGTCACTAAATTGACCTATCCCATTGGCGATATAAATGATGTCAAAGCAAAAATCTATCCTTTCAAGGTGCACACGGGTAAACAAATTTACGATAAAAAACTCAATATTTTTATCACACCGAAAACCTATGGCAAAGGGGGATTCTGGAGCGAGTTTGATTGGAACTTAGCGGCAAAACTAGGAATGGAAGCGAACACGACTATGCTTGAGAAAGGCATCAAATACAGTGGTGAATATGACTTTGCAGCCACTGAAATGTGGTGGCGGATAAACCATATGGTGTCACCAAAGGAGCAAGCATTAAATTGTAACGACTGCCATAACAAAGGCACAAGACTCGATTGGCAAGCCCTAGGTTATCAAGGTGACCCGATGAAAAATAAACAAGGGCCAAAACACAAACAGCCTTGATTGAATCGTTCACTGATTTGAGCATCACAGATATCTTACTTTTAGTAAGGCATCGAAGTGAACACAACTGATGAACCAAATCGAGTTCCCAGTAATACCCTTTGAGATCTTAGTGTTCACTAAGATCTCTCTTTTTATTATCTTGTTACTCTCACTCAAAAAGACAATTAGACTCAGCCATTCTTCGACCTTGCCCCAGTTTGTCTCATTGAGTGACTCAATACGGTAGTTTGACTCTGTTTACCCCCCAAATCATCTGATTTTTATGGCATTTATTTTGCGTAGTCATAGCGTGTTCAATTACGGCAATCAGTATGACCTCGGGCAAAATTTCCCAAACAGTATCCAATCCTTCATTCAACCGTTTACTCGGTGAAACCAGTGGCGCTTTTGCCGACTTAGGCACTTTTTTACCTTTGGTGTTAGGGCTAATTGCCCTCAATCAATTTTCACCCCAAGGGATATTTTTGGGGTTTGGTCTATTCGCTATTCTCAGCGCGCTGTTTTACCGTCGCCCGATTCCGGTACAACCGATGAAAGTCATCGCTGCACTGGTGATCGCTCAGGGCTTAACCCCAGGCATGTTGCAGGCAAGCGCCATGTTAATGGGCATTATCCTGTTAATTCTCGCCTTTAGCGGCGCCATCACTTGGTTAGCCAAACAGTTATCACAAGCTGTGAGTGTTGGCATTCAACTCGCCATAGGTCTGCAACTGATGTGGATGGGCACTAAGATGATGAGTGAATTTTGGCTGGTTGGCGTGGGGGCATTTGTACTGTTATTTATCAGTAAATTTTTGCCGCTGCGCTACCTTGCCATGCCCTTAGTCATAGCAGCGGGGATGATTTGGCAAGCAAGTACACAAACTAATTTAGCCACTAACTTTGATATTCAAGCAGTGACAGCGCCATTTCAATTGGCTTGGCCGACATCAGTTGAATGGACCTCTGCCGCCCTTTTGTTGGTTTTGCCACAACTGGCATTAACTTTAACCAATGCGGTCATTGCCACGTCTGTAATGGCACAGGAGAAATTCCCTGAAGATGCCGCCAAACTCACACCCAAAAACTTCGCCATTAGCTCAGGTCTTGCCAACTTATTGCTCGCGCCCTTTGGTGCCTCGGCCATGTGCCACGGTGCGGGCGGACTTGCGGTGCAATACCATTTTGGTGCTCGCACTTATCTGGCGCCGTTAATTTTTGGCAGTACATGCTTAATGATAGCCCTATGCTGGGGTACTAATATCGCTTGGCTATTAAGCCTTATTCCTATGGCAATCCTCGGCAGTTTACTGACCACTGCGGGGCTGCAATTAGCATGGTCGAAACGCTTAATCGATGGTAAGCCCTTCTGTATCTTTGTGATTTTATCAACCGCGGTGACTTGCCTCGCTATCAACGCCGCTGCGGGACTTGCCGTGGGGATAATTCTGGAGCAAGGTCGCCGAACTTGGGCCATGTTGGCCATGCGTTAATCGCTTCCGACTCGCAGTAATAAGGGTTCCCAAAAACAAAAAACGCGTTAAACAACGCGCTTTTTGTTAACCATTCAAACCTCTTCTAACAAAGCTACAGCAGGCTAAAATGTTCTTGCAGGATTGGTCGGTGTGTCCTTTTGCGCCAGCGCCCATTTAGCAATGGCATCTTTACGCATAAAGCCTACGTTAGTGTGACCTTTAGCGAACTGAATAAACTTATCTAAAGCGGTCACAAGTCCAGGAGCGCCACCAATACGGTCGTGCACACTGATCGACATCATCCGTCGCTGCGTCGAACCTTCTTGATAGAGCATATCGAACTCATCCTTTAGTTCCTGCAAAAAGGCCGTGGCCGTCATAGCAGTGTTGCCACCAAAACGTCCGATATCATTGTTACGTAAAGTGTAAGGCACAACCGCAAAAGGCTTATTTCCTACTGGGATAATTGAAGGTTCGTCCCGCGATAGGTCATCAATGTGATAAATAAAACCTAAGTCCTGCAAAATATTGAGGGTTTGAGTGCTGTGGCGCATCCAAAAGGCATTAAAACCTAAGGGGCGCTGACCTGTGATCCTTTGCAGCGTCTCAATACTCGCCACATAGGAGGCGCGTTCCTCTGCTGGCGACATGCTGTATTGTGGCGTCCACGTTTGTCCGTGGCCCGAAATCTCATGCCCCTCATCTGCAACTTGTTTGGCAAGTTGAGGATGTAGCTCAGCGGCGCGCCCAACCATGTGAGAAGTCACCTTGATATTGTGCTTACGCCACAAGCGCAGCAGCCTTGGAATGCCTTCGTTCATACCGTAGTCGTACCAAGTCGGGGTGATGGTATCTGGATAGCCCTTTTCTATCGGCGGAAACGGCCCTTCGGCATTTTTATCTTGAGCACCTGCTTCAAACTGCATTGAGATTGAAATCACTAACTGCTCACCACTTGGCCAAAATATTTTGTTCATACCACTGCCACCTGAACTTTTGGAGTCATTTTCTAAGGTATCTAATGATGGTAAACCAATAGCAAGCGCCGTTTGGCTTAGGCCGAACCCAGCAGCGATGGCGCCACCTGCCATTAAAAATCGTCGACGTTGATTCATGATTGAGTCCCTGCAGCTAATTGAGAAAATAGCGTTTGATAATCTTCGAGGTGCCAGTTATCTGTGATGAAACCATCCCGTACTCGATACATGTCAACAGCACGAAAATCGATTTTCTGCCCTTGGCCTTTTTGCTCACCAAAGACACCAGTGAAGCGGCCATTAAAACGCAGACGCACCACTGCACGATCGCCAACGACTAGCAAATGCTCAACTGAAACAGAGAGATCGGGGACCGCTGCCCTAAATGCCTTTGAGGCTTCGAGTGGACCCGTGATTCCCTGTGCGCGGCCAGCGGGCAGAGTACGGTCGATAAAACCAGTCGCCAATGCGCCGTGGGCAAAACTTGCATCGCCCGTGTGCCAAAAACTGGCATATAACAAAGCGGCGCGGGCGATAGCTTGTGCCTGCGGTGATTGATCAGAAATCGTTTCCATTGCCGCCACTTTTGGCACTAACGCCGCTCGCACTTTAGCACTATCCTGTGTTGTTGCCCCTTGAGCGGCTAACGCATCCATGCTCAGACTTGCTAAGCTAAAACCCACAATAGCGATACCTATAAAGCCTGAAAACCATAGACTTAAACTGAGCCAAGCGGGTAAGCGCTGAACATACAAAGTGTTAACCCGATCCATTATGCCACCTCATCGTCAGCGGAGCGGATGACGGCTCTCAATGCTTCGTTGTGTGTAGGATAATCTGTATAACCCGCTGCACTACCGCCAAACAAGGGCCCTTTGTCGAATGCAGATAAAGGCAATTGATGCATTAAACGGTAAGGCAAATCAGGATTCGCAATAAAAGGTCGACCGAAGGCAACTAAGTCCGCATAACCGTTATCAATCACTTCATTGGCACGCGCCACATCATAGCGACCCGCAACAATAATGCTGCCCTTAAAGACTTTACGCAGCTCGACTCTAAAGGACTCTGGCACCTGCGGTGCATCATCCCAATCAGCCTCTGAAAGATGTAAATATGCCACGCCCAATGCCGATAAATGCTTAGCCGCTAACAGAATAGTGTCTACAATTTCAGGACACGCCATATCTTTAAACGTCACGTAAGGGGCGAGGCGAACCCCGACTTTATTGGCACCAATTTTCGCACTCACGGCTTGGACAATTTCGAGTAAAAAACGAATGCGATTTTCCTGAGTACCGCCGTAGGCATCAGTTCTGTGGTTTGAATTGGTGCGTAAAAACTGGTCAATTAGATAACCATTGCCACCGTGAATTTCGATGCCATCAAAACCCGCCGCAACCGCATTCACTCCCGCCTGTGCAAAATCGGCCACAACGCGGTCGATATCCGCTTGCACCATAGCCTTAGGTTCTGGGCAATCCACCATTTGCCCTTCAGGATGCGCTTCATCCACAATCCATACTTTAGTGCCAACGGGCGCAATAGCTGATGGCGCAATCGGGGCATTACCCTGCTGAAAAATCGGGTGCGATACACGGCCAACATGCCAAATTTGATTGAAGATTTTACCACCAGCCTGATGCACTGCCGCGGTGACTTTTTTCCAGCCCTCAATTTGCTCCGCGGTATACACGCCCGGCGTAAATGAATAGCCTTGACTGTCATCGGAGATTTGTGTCGCTTCTGTGATGATTAACCCCGCCGAGGCGCGCTGGGCATAATATTGCGCCATCAGATCATTAGGAATATTGCCTGGCTGCGTAGTACGCGCCCGAGTCATAGGGGCCATCACAATGCGATTGTTTAATGCCAGTGACGCTAATTTGTAAGACATGAATAGACTCATACACACTCCGAACCAGAAATTAAGATGAAACATCAGTGGTGCAATTGTGCATTAGTTAATCTATATTGATAATCAGGCTATTATTAAAATCATTTTCAAAAATAATTTGATATGTATCATTTAAACGATCTGCAATTAGCGCTGCGTATCGCAGCCTTAGAAAGTCTCTCGGCAGCCAGTAAAGAAATAGGCATGACGCCGGCAGCGGCAAGTGCCGCGCTGCAAAGATTAGAGAAAAAGCTAGGATGTCAGCTATTTGCTCGCTCGACGCGGCGCTTACAGCTCACAGAAGAAGGGCGGATTTTTCTCGATTCGGCGAAACCTGCACTGGCGATTCTCGAAACCGCCAGCGCCAATTTAGCCGAACACAGGGGTGAGCTTAAGGGCGAAGTACGCCTCGCCTTACCTTCGGATATTGGTCGCAGCCAGATCCGTGCTTGGCTCGATGAATTAATGGACAGCGCCCCAGAACTGACAGTGCAGCTGTATTTTGGCGATCATATGACAGACTTAATCGACCAAAATATCCATTTGGCTTTGCGCTATGGCCAACTTGACGACTCAAACCTTAAAAGGCGTCAGCTCGCCATGACCCCAAGGGTACTGGTCGCCTCACCCGCTTATCTGGCACAACACGGCACACCAAGCACGCTAAATGAACTGAGCCAACACGCAGTACTGATCTTAAATCGCGGCGGTGAGCCGTGGCAAAAATGGAAGTTAAGTCATAACGGCGCGCCCGTTGAAATCGAAGTCAGGGGCCAACGTTTCTGTAACGATGGCGCAGTGATCCGCGACTGGGCACTCTCAGGTCGTGGAATTGCCTATAAGAGTTGGCTCGATGTGGCGCAAGATGTGACCGAAGGCAGACTCCACTTAGTGCTAGCCGATAAAATAGCCCCGCCGATCCCACTGCAATTGGTATACCTACAAACCGATTATCCCAGCCATAAGATCCGTCGCACCATAGAGTTTTTAGTAGAAAAGCTCAGCCAGTTCTCCCAAAACTATCCACTGCCCTAAATTACAAACGTCCAAAGTATCCTAATAGAAAACCACGATAAACAAGTGGTCATGTGAAGAAAATAACCACCATCAAGTCGTTGCTAGATGATAGAAAACTAAAAGTAAATATGCCTTATAGGTTTAATGTCGTTGAGATGATGTAGTACCTGTGTCAACCAAAATGTAAGGCCAGAATACTCGAAATCAACGTCACTAATAATGCAAACGTAATGATAAAGCTAAAACGATATCAAGCAATTACCACCAAAGTTGTATAAAAACCACTACCCTGTCAAAACAAATTCCTATAGCATCATTCACACCAATTAACATCGTCGTAGTAGCCAAGTCGAACAAGTGATTTATGTCTCGCAAACAACGCTACACATTAATACTCAAACGTTAAGTGAAAGCATAAATTCAAATATGGATAAGAAAGCGAAGAAAATATTATTCTCCACCTACTGGAAGAATGGATGGATAGACTCAAAAGATAGACTCTTATCTGATGGAGATTTTGAGTACGCAAAGTCACAAGGATTGATGTTTGATCCGATTTCGATTTCTCACGATGACTGCATAGATACCATTGCAAAAGTAGTAAAAATAATATCCAGAGCACAAATTGCTAAAGGTTTTTTAAGTAGCCTGACAACTCGCCGCTTAGACTTAAGATCTTCTTTATCATCCTATTCAATTGCCAAAAATATCCCAGAGCATAAATATACACCCGTTATATCCGGCACTTCATATTCCGACGGAAAACCAACTTCACACTCCTACACCTGCGGTGTATGCCGAGACTGCAAATACGGGATAAGGGGTAGTCACAACTATAACAACACAGATATAAACGTATTGAATTTCGAGCGTATCAAATGGGGTGGTGTCCGTCATGGCGATATTTTATATACATATTTTGACTTAAACCAATTTATAAATACGGATATCCCTGACCCAACTGATGAAGACTTAAATTGTTTCAAAGAAATATTAAACACTATCGAAAGTTCGGAACCTACTGATTATCCCAGTGCCCTTGAAAAAAGATTGGCTAAGGTCGTAAAGTCCAGTAAAGCAGAAAGGCAGGTATTAATAGAGATTTTAGCCAGTATTGGAGTGTTACGACCAAGGAGCTACAATCGCCCTTCTAAAGGCAAAAATGACTGGGTGTTCGCTGAGTATTGGCGAGGTGAAGATAAATACTGCCATAAAACTGTCGATGAATATTTTGGTAAATATCTACAGTTATGAATGAAGTGGATCAGAGATCAAGCGAAGGCTTTTCCATCCCAAAACTAACCGCAAATAAGGCGCGGGAATGACTCGCTGTATCACAAAAGGTGCGTAATGCGTTTAGAATTAACTCTCAAGAACATGTTGGATAAAATTGAATCTTTAGATTGGAAGTGGGATGTATATATACCTTCTAATAAAGAAATTAATGACTCGATATTATGTCTTGTACTTGACGATGACACAGAAGAAGATCGTGGTATTGATGATGAACCAATTTACCCAACATCTATTGGTTATAAAAGCTTCTTAAGTGTGTCAGATTTGCAAAGTATTAAGAGTAATTTGCTGCAACAAAATTCTGAAGCTGGGTTAAATGAATTAATTAGTGCAGCAAAATATTATTATGAAAATGATGCTTTTATTAATATTAACCGCTAACCAATAAAAGCTGTCGGATGCTCCGGGCTAATGCGCACATTAAGGGTTACTCATAAGTGTATAACCCTATTCCTTGGGAAGAACGACTGTCACCACACAGCCCTGTTGCCAAGGGAGTAACGCTTGCGTGGATTGCTGACAGTTTTCGATTTGAATGCTGCCGTGATGGCGGGTGACCACATCCTTACAGATGGCTAAGCCAAGCCCTAATCCCGCATCTTTGGTTGAGGCAAAAGATGCCATCAACTCACTCGCCTGCCCCTGTAGCCCTTCGCCATTATCAATAACTAACACTTTGATTTCATTTGGATGATAATAGATATCGATCCATAATTGACGCACACGATTATCGCCGCAGGTTTCTAACGCATCTAAGCTATTTTTTACTAAATTGACCCACATTTGGCTTAAACCAACGCTATCGCCCATCAGTTCAAAGGGCTCACCCTGCACTCGCACATTCACTTGCACATTGGCGCGGTCTAGCTCGCGCCGCAACAGAGCTAAAGCTTCTTTCACCACTGGCACTATATCTAAAGGTTCGGTCTTGGCCTGACGCCGCTTGAGTAAACCGCGAATACGATGCACAACCGCTCCAGCGCGAATCGACTGCGCATTAATTTTACCGAGTACATCATAGAGTTCCGGATTATCTTGCCCAAGCCTTTCCAGTTGTAGCATGGCACCTTCGCTGTATTGGGTAATGGCGGCTATGGGTTGATTGAGTTCATGGGCAAGTCCTGCACCTATTTCCCCAAGAATCGCCGCACTTTGCAGTCGCTCAAGCTGCAGTGCCTTGTCCTTTAATTGACGCTCAGTGCTAACTAAAAACTCACTTTTCTGGCGAAACTTATATTCAAGCCACAGGTGATAAATGGTGGAAATAATGAAAATTAACAACAGTGCGCCACCCCATTCTTTATTTTTTGCCATCCATTTGTATACGGTTTGATAAAGTGGTGGTGATGCTCCCTGTAGTTGTAATTCTTTAAATAACTCAATCACTTTTAACTGGCTTACGGGCGCAGTCCAGCCCAAAGTATCGGCGGTAATTGCTGCAATATGATCGGCGGGTAAATCGAATAAGGCGCGGGTAATCGCCATCGTCAGCTTAGGAGAAACCGTATCCGCCGCAGCGAATGACCAGTTTGGGTATAACTGAGTGCTCACCTCACAATCATATCCTGCAGGCGTTGCAGGATGGATAACCCGATAATCGCCCTGATTAACAAGACCCGTTGCGATCATTTCCTCTAAGGTACAAAAAGGCGCTATTGCGGCGTCGGCACTGCCGTCTCTGACTTGATAGATAAGCGGTTCTAACGGGAACCCGAGGAAGCGCACTTGCCCAAAAAACTGTTCGGGTAAAAAACCCATTTTATGCAGTAACCCCATGGCCGCTTGATACCCGCCCAAAGCCTGCGGATCACTGGCGACCACATTGCGCCCGCGCAAATCCTGCAAGGTACGGATAGGGCTGTCGGCGCGGACAATAATGGTCGCGCCTATGGTAAAAGTGCTGCCTTGATGCTTACGACTCTTCATTGTCGCAAGCCAAGACAGCGGGAAATTGTTACTTAGATGCAGATATTGCCCAGGGTTAGTGACGATAAACTGCAAATCATGCTCAAGTAACTGACTACGCATGCCATTAAAATCCACTGGCACGACTTCAAAATGACTATTAGGCACTTGCTCACTGAGGTAATCCATCATAGGTTGCCAACGCTGCTTGGCCTGTAATACGCCATGGTTTGCCAGCACTCCGACTCTAAAATGGTTCACCTCTGTCGCTTCGTTGGCATAGGACGGATTAAGCCCAATGACACTCAGCAAGAATCCCATCAATATCGCTTTACACCAAGAGTCAATCGTCATCGCCTCTATTACCCACTCTTATATGCCATTGTCATGGAACGACTTTAGCTCGCAGATAAAAATCAAGCTGTGAAATGCCGCCAAACTCTGGTTTATGCCCAGAGGGAATTGGCTAATTTAGTGATGTATCTCCCAAGACCTAGGCTTAAAATTGAGCCCACTCCATACCCAGCTTAAGCTGATAGCATGCTTACCGCCCCACAAGGAACACCATGTCGATAAAATTGCCACTCTATCTAGTCGATGACGATGAAGCGATTCTGGATTCACTGGGCTTTATGCTCGGACAATTTGGCTATCAAGTGCAAACCTTCAACAGCGGCCGCGACTTCCTTGAGCACTGTGCATTATCACAGGCGGGCTGCGTGATTTTAGATAGCCGAATGCCAGAAATCACCGGCCAAGAAGTGCAGCAAAAATTACTGGAAACCCACAGCCCGCTAGGCGTGATATTTCTCACTGGCCACGGCGATTTACCTATGGCGTTAAGCGCCTTTCGTAAGGGGGCCTGCGATTTTTTTCAAAAACCAGTGTCCGGCAAGGCATTAGTACAAGCGATTGAAAAGGCGCAGCGTGAAAGCCAAGCGGCCTTCGAGCAGCAAAGTCTGCAGCATAAGTTTGACCAACTGACTGAGCGCGAACAGCAAGTGTTAGCCCATGTGATCCAAGGCATGACTAACAAGCAAATCTCGGAGGCGATGTTTTTGTCCCTGCGCACGATTGAAGTGCACCGCGCAAAAATCATGAAAAAGCTCGAAGTGAACAATATGGCAGAGCTAGTGCAACACTTAGGCAATCTGAATTCTGTCTTATAAGTCAATCACCCGTGGTCACTAAAAAATCGTTAAGCCTTCTCGCCACGCATAAGGATTTAACCGTTAAACCCTTTTTACCCCGACCATTCAAGATACCGTAACTACACAGTTTTCATCCAGCCTGCGACAAGCTGTCGCAGTTTGCGCATTTGGCTTTGTTAAATATCGTATCAACCCGCACAATCAAGCCATAGGTTCCTTCCTTTGTGCCCCGCAGGCGCTCAAGAAATCCACTGCTTTTTGAACCTCCACCCGAGGGTAACTATGCCCTCGGGGATTTTTTTGCTTCCATCCGCGAATACCTTCCTCCAAGATAATAACTAGAGTAGAAATGGAACGATCCAATTCTAGTTCCGTCTGCAAAGCAGTTATATACTTACCAACCGTCTCAAATAATAAGAATCATGGAAGAGCGAATGTTCAAACCTTTAATATTACTCAGCTTTAGCACCTTAGTCTTGGCCAGTATGAGTGGCTGCGTTGGGCCGCTTAATTCAAAATGTGATACAAATTCCCCCTACAGCAAACAAGAATGCAATGCAGCCGACGCCGCAGTTTATGTTGCGGCGGCCATATTGGAAGGCCCAGATAAAGGTCAAACGTGTAACGATATGTCGGGCAAAGCAAAACAAGACTGCCTAGCTCAACAACAAGCACTGAAAGAATCATTAGAGAAACACGCTCGAAAATAGCATTAAGGAAGATGAATGAAAGCCTCCGTTTTTATTGCCGCGACCCTCGACGGTTATATCGCAACGCCCGATGGGGATATCGACTTTTTAAATCAGCACCCCAGTACTAATCCCGATGAAGACTTTGGTTATAATGCCTTTATCGACACTATCGATGCGATTGTAATGGGACGAAAAAGCTTTGAAAAAGTCCTCTCCTTCGATTGCGATTGGCCCTATATGAATATCCCAGTGTTTGTATTAAGTCGCAGCGGTGTAACAGTACCGGCGGCGTTAAGTGAGCACGTGCAAGTGCTTAATGGCGATGCGGTAAATATCAGCAAACAACTCAGAGAGCGTGGCTTCAAACATCTCTATATCGATGGCGGCCAAACAATCCAAGGCTTTTTAGCGGCGGGGCTAATTCAGGAACTCACGCTCACTCGTATCCCCACTTTACTGGGTAAAGGTATTCCCCTCTTTGGCGACTTAGCTCAAGCGATTCAATTAATGCCAATTCACACGCAGCAGTACGACAATGGCTACGTACAAACCCGCTATCGTGTTATAGACAAAATGGCTTTATAAGCCGTTTACATTCGGCAGATGGCGTTGAAAGGTGAAGTGATGGCTTGCCATCTTACTGCAGAACCATGTAACAACAATGTTAAACAACTAAATATTATCAATGGCTTACTGATTGCAAATCAAAGTTCCGTTAGAATATTGTCCTCTAACAGATAGGTGAGCAATATGAGTCGTTTGCAGTCATCGAAGGGCTTTACATTAATTGAGCTGGTTGTGGTCATTATCATCCTTGGGATCTTGGCCGTCGTCGCAGCACCACGGTTTTTAAACCTAGGCCAAGATGCCCACGATGCCAGAGCCAAAACCGCATTTGCGGCCTTTGCCTCTGGTGTTAAGCTTTATCACAGTTGCTGGCTTGCGGGCGGTCACTCTGGTTATACCCAAGATCTCGCCTGTTATGGTGACGGAAAACTCGACTCGACCACCACAGGATTTCCACTGGGAATAGAGACTGCAACCGCTGATGCCGGTGCTAAATTGCAGGGCGATTATTGTGGTCAGTTATGGCAAGGTCTTTTGGCTAATAATGAATTTGTCATTGCCGATCAATACTCTTGGCGCACAGTTCCCAATGTCGACATTGTTTACTGGTATGGTGCCGTCGACATAAAAGATCCCAATGCTTACTGCATTTTCAACTATGTCTCGGACGATCGCAGCTTCGGCAGTGAAAACTGGGATCTTAAATACTATCCCTTCGATGGCCGCACTATTGTAGGTCGATCCACCCTTTCCCAGTAAGTGCTTATTTTTATTGCTAAAGGAGCGCGAAAGATCGCAAACTCCTTTGGCATTTGCCGCGATTACTTGAATTATTGTCATCCATCCCCATATATATCCCATCATCCACCGCAACTTTTGCTGCGGGCCAGAAGAGGATTCATTGTGACCACTATCGTATCAGTACGCCGTAATAATCAAGTTGTCATCGCCGGCGATGGCCAAGTCTCCCTAGGCAATACCGTTATGAAAGGTAACGCCAAAAAAGTGCGTCGCTTATATCACAACAAGGTACTGGCAGGTTTTGCAGGCGGCACCGCCGATGCTTTCACCCTATTCGAGCGTTTTGAGGCCAAACTTGAAATGCACCAAGGCCATTTATTGCGCTCGGCCGTTGAGCTCGCCAAAGATTGGCGTACCGACCGTATGCTGCGTAAACTCGAAGCCCTATTAGTCGTGGCCGATGCGGAAACCTCGCTTATCATCACAGGTAATGGTGATGTCGTTCAGCCAGAACACGACTTAGTCGCCATTGGTTCAGGCGGCAACTATGCCCAAGCGGCGGCCCTTGCACTATTGCAAAATACTGAGCTGTCAGCCTTAGAAATCGCCGAAAAATCCCTGACTATTGCTGCGGATATCTGCGTATTCACCAATCAATTCAAAACGATTGAAGAACTCAATTACTAAACAGCCCGTGAGGAATATTATGTCTGAAATGACCCCCCGTGAGATTGTCCACGAGCTGGATGCACACATTATTGGCCAACAAAAGGCCAAACGTTCTGTTGCTGTCGCCCTGCGCAACCGCTGGCGCCGGATGCAACTTGACGCGGATTTCCGTCAAGAAGTCACCCCAAAAAATATTCTGATGATTGGCCCAACAGGCGTTGGTAAAACTGAAATTGCCCGCCGTTTAGCCAAGCTGGCGAACGCGCCTTTTATCAAGGTCGAAGCGACTAAATACACAGAAGTGGGTTATGTCGGTAAGGAAGTCGAGCAAATCATCCGCGACTTGACCGATATCGCCATCAAGCTGACCCGTGAACAGCAAATGGGCAAATGTCGCCAACGCGCTGAAGAAAATGCCGAAGAGCGCATTCTCGATGCCCTGTTGCCTAAGCCGAAAAACGACTGGGAAAGCACTGAAACCGATTCCAACTCAAATACCCGTCAAGTCTTCCGCAAAAAGCTACGCGAAGGCCAATTAGACGATAAAGAAATCGATATCGATGTGGCCCAACCGCAAATTGGTGTCGAAATAATGTCGCCTCCAGGCATGGAAGAAATGACCAACCAGCTGCAAAGTCTGTTTAAAAACATGGGCCAAGCACCAGCAAAACGTCGCAAGATGAAGATCAAAGAAGCCTTTAAGCTATTGATCGAAGAAGAAGCAGCCAAACTGGTCAATCAAGAAGATTTAAAAGAACAAGCCATTGAAATGGTTGAGCAACACGGCATAGTGTTCCTCGACGAAATCGACAAAATCTGTAAGCGTGGTGAAACCTCCGGCCCAGACGTTTCCCGTGAAGGCGTACAACGTGACTTACTGCCGCTGATCGAAGGCTGCACAGTCACCACAAAACACGGCATGGTAAAAACCGACCACATACTATTTATCGCCTCTGGCGCATTCCAGATGTCTAAACCGTCGGATTTAATTCCTGAATTACAGGGTCGTTTACCGATCCGTGTCGAGCTAGATGCGCTATCAGCCAATGATTTTAAACGCATTCTAACCGAGCCACACGCCTCGCTCACCGAGCAATATATCGCGCTGATGGGCACAGAAGGCGTGAAAGTTGAATTCAGCGAATCGGGTATCGACAGCATTGCGAAAGCCGCATGGCAAGTGAACGAGCGCACCGAAAACATCGGCGCCCGTCGTTTACACACTGTGATGGAAAGGCTGATGGAAGATATCTCCTACGAGGCATCGGAAAAATCGGGCTCCGCCTTTGTTATCGACGCCGACTATGTCAGTGCCCACTTAGACAACTTAGTCCAAGACGAAGATCTCAGCCGCTTTATCCTCTAGTACTAAACTGTTCACCGCCAAGCCCAAACAACTTGGCGGTAAACGACTCAACTGCAAAAGTGTGACTTAAACGAAAAAGCCTGACCAAGGCTCTCGCTTACCCTTTGTATCCTTGGCCGCGAGTGGTTACATTAGTCAGGTGTTATTTTAATGAGTCGTTATCCTATCCTTAGCATTTTCTTGGTAGCCAACCTATGACCACAGCAACGCCCAATGTCACCGATCTTAAACTGAAACGTAAATCGCGCATTCTAGAAATCAGTTTCGATAATGGTGAGCAATATCAGCTCAGCTGCGAGATGCTCAGAGTCTACTCGCCCTCGGCCGAAGTGCATGGTCACGGTAATCCAAAGCTGGTCACCCACAAGAAAAACGTCAACATCAGTGCCATAGAACCCGTCGGCAACTACGCAGTAAAAATCGTCTTCGATGACGGCCACGACACAGGTCTATTCTCGTGGAAAGTGCTCTACGATCTCGCCACCCACCAAGTGGATCTATGGGAAAAATACCTCGCCCGCCTACGCGCCGAAAAAGCCTCACGCGAACCGCTGATTGCGATGAATATAAAGTACAACTAGTACGTTAGGTAAATAGACGCTTAATTGTGGGATGTAAACTCTAGAAACAGAGAATTTAACAATGGGTAGCTTGTGAAGCTGTGACTTCTCTTACTGACTTGAGTATCAAAGGAAAGACCATGTCGGAAAAAATCCCCTGCCAAGAATGTAAAACCTTAATCCTTCCGAGTACCGCCGAGAAAAATGAGGGTTTATGCATGCCCTGCAAAAATGGCATACGTGCAAATCTCGAGCGTGCGAAGGAATACTACCAACAAGAGCGTGAACTCGATAAAACCTGTCCCTTTCGAGCCTTTTGGCGAGATCTTGTTGTAAGGGTACATAACAAAGAACAAGGTTTTTATACGCTTAGACCAGAGGAACAAAACTACTATGCGGTGAACTGCTTATCTGGCGAAGTCTATAATGGTGGATTTATTCAATATTTCGACAACTCTTCAGGTGAGCATTACGCCTTCGCTGAGCGTGGACTTATCCAAATGGGAGCAAGCCACTCGTTAAACTTATTGCACCAAGCAAAACAGGCCGTGTTTGGCGAAAAGCCAGTACCAATAGACAGAGATCGTCGTTTAGCCGCAACCGATAACCAAGACCTGTACAGCGTACTCGATAAGCTCGATGACGAGTTTTATAAAGATCTAGATGATCTCGATGCCAAGCTTGAAAGCTACGCCCTTGATTACGGACTGGTAAATAACACTTAACTGGCGATTGTCGGTAATCACTTAAAGATAAAGGCTATCCTTGGCAGAAATAAGCATAATTGAGCCTATCTTGCTGACCCCATACCGCAGTCCAGCCATTCACATCACTCATGTAAGCGAAATAAATGGATTGCGTTTTAAGACAAACATCTTGAAATGGCGCTTTATTCTGATTAATAAAATGCGCCGACCTAACCAACACATCGGTACAAACGTCTTCATCCTCCACTAACCAAATAAAATCATCACGCCATTCATCCAATGTTATCGCCGCCTCAGGGGAATAGAGTCTCAACTTATCTTGCGCGAGTTCCATTTGCTCGGGAGTCACAGAACATGAAACCGCCAACTTATCGAATACACCTGAGCCGCCAGCCCAAAAAGACAAATCAAATTCCAACCTATCCTCTAGCGGCGTAAAACCCAATAAATTTTCGATAATCATCAAACTTTTAGCTAAATCGGCATCAGGTCTTTGATAACGCTTTTCAATCCCATCATATTCCCGCATACAAACTAAGCTCCTGCTGCGTTAAGTGACACATTAAAATTGAGTAACATACTATAAAATAATAACTTTTTTAACAATGTACCCAACGATTAAGACTATTACGCCAGTGACTCGCCGACTTTGATTTAAAAATAAGTTATCCCTAAACGCTCGATGACGCCATTTGCAGCATAAGTAAGCGCGAACACCGCGATCACATGGTCAAGGATAATAGAATGAAAATTATCAGGCCTACCATTTTAAATCAGCAACTTCATCAAGTAAGGTCTGTGATTTAAACCGTCCCTGCTAAAAGCGGCCTGTACAGTTATCTTCTTGATTTGCTTGTCTTGCTATTAGCTCATTCAAACATCGCACTCTTTTGAAAACTTAGGCATGAAATATCGCATAATCGGCTGACCTCATGCGCCTCAACTAGCTCTCCTTAAACGGATTTTTGCGTTAACTCATCGCCTTTAAACAACTTATGCCACTGCTCAAGTACTTCGCGGTCAGTCCAACGATTGGCACTGTCGATATCGGCTGGCAACACCACATGCAGATAATTCGACATCACCGCAAAGGCTGCAACATTGATAGAAAAAACGGCTTCAAGTTCAAACAGTAGTGACTCAACCCAACTACGGCGATGGTCATAATTTTTCCCAGAATAGGCATCATCGCCACATAAAAAAGCACGCCGCACAACGCGGCTATAGCAATGGTAATAGGGAATGTCTTCAAGGCTTATTGAGTTCTGAGAGGACGCGGCATATAAACCTCCTTGTTTAATGCTTATAGTCGGAGGTTAACTACCACGCCATTTAAGCTGGGTGTCTTGAAAACAGCTTCTTTGTAGGCAACCTGAAAGTGCATTATATTGTTGCTCTAAAATGGATGGCCAGATTTATTATTTGCCCTGCATATGTGATAAAACAGTTAAACCTTCGCTGGAAACAAATCTTAGAAATGGAGTATTGTCAGTGACAACGAGAACGGAATTACTCAATAAATTAAGCGCCTTATCGACCGCCGATCCAGAGCACTGTCCGGTAGTGACATTAAATGAGTACTTTTTAGAAAACGAAGATGAAGAGTCTATCGCACCCAATAATTGGGGTTATGGTCGACCATCCATCAAAGAAATCTATCGTTGCTTGAAAGAAATCGAACATAGGTCAGATGTGCAAGGTGTTTATGTTGGGATGCACGATGAATGGTCCGAAGCACTTGAGGATGATGAGCTATGGCCTGCAGCTGAGAACATTCATATTCTTACCTGTGCGCCTCTGGCGGAAGTGGAAGAATGGATTGAAGGAATCGCGGCAGATGGAATGGGGACAGGCTGGCCCTATGGCGAGCATCAACTATCTCCTAAGCCGTATGCTGGCTATCATGTCTATACTGTATATTGGGATTAGTGGTTAGCTATCTCACTGTTTATGTGAATTTTATTGCATCAGACAACCCCAAAACATCGGTCTAGGCCGATGTTTTTATATCTAAGGATACCAATCTCATTTTTGTATTATAAAACGTGCTCCACCAGCCTTATTATATGAATTAGCTCGTGTTATTTAGACTCCCGTTGTTAAATTTTAAAAATGGAATGTTAGTACTCTTTTTAAATACTAACAAACAACCCTAAAACTTCAGAAGTTCACCTTCCCCTGCGAAGTTGCTGAAGGGCGTTGAAGAAAATCGCATGAGCGAGGCATGGATGCCGAGTTAGCTTTCGGATTCTTTATTTAATTAATAGGGATGTACCACCGTAAGCGTTAGCGATTTTGAATAAGCACGAAGCCCTGCTTATAAATAAAGAGTTAATGCATGTAACTTCGCTAGGGTGAGTGCTGCGAAACAGCGGTACAAACGAGAGCCAAGGATGACGAACTGGCAGTTAGACATGGACGTTGTTCGGCAAGGGCTCTTGATTGAAAATCAATGGGGAAGCCCCACGACTTTGACTTTGCTTTAAAAGCTATCAAACCAAGCTTAGATAAACCTCCTTGTCGAAATCACGACAAATACCCAGCCTTGTGATCCTCACTGCAACCCAATTCGTAATGTCCGGCAATATCCCATCGCGAAATGCTTAACCGCGAAAGTCATTCAACGAGTCCTCTTAATGCAATTACAGCAATTCCATACAGTTAGACTAATTTTAGGTGATCAACTCAATGCCCAGCATTCTTGGTTTAACCGTGTTGATGATCAAGTGCTGTATGTGATTGCAGAATTGCACCAAGAAAACACTTATGTAACGCATCATGTGCAAAAAATATGTGCCTTCTTTGCGGTAATGGCGCAATTTGCCCAAGAGCTGCGGGCGCAAGGGCATCAAGTGCTCTATCTCACCCTTGATGACACCTTCAATAACACTCAGGGCTATAGCGATCTACTGGGGCTCATTCAACATCAGGTAACACAGGTTGGCGCGATCAAGTTTGAATACCAAAGGCCTGATGAATACCGCCTACTTGAGCAATTAAGTCAGCTTAAACTCAACACAGCCGTGGTGAACTGTGTCGATACAGAACACTTTATCTTGCCCTTTGACGAAATCGATGCGCAGTTCCCCGTCGGCAAACACATTATGATGGAGCACTTTTATCGCCGCATGCGTAAGCGTTACAACATCTTGATGCAAGACGAAAAGCCACTCGGCGGGCAGTGGAACTTTGATGCCAGCAACCGTCAAAAGCTTAAAACTCAGGATATAAAAGTCTTGCCAGCGCCATTGATGTTTAGCTTCGATGTAACTGAAATTCTCGCTCGGCTTGAGCGTCATCAAATTCCGACCATGGGTCGCATTGATGCACCATTGCTGTGGCCGATAAACCGTGCGCAAAGCCTCGAATTATTAGCGTATTTTTGTCAGGTTTGCTTGCCTTCCTTTGGCCGTTTTCAAGATGCCATGACAGCGCAACATCCTGCCAAGTGGAGCTTGTACCATAGTCGACTATCATTCAGCCTTAACAGTAAATTAATCAGCCCGTTAGAAGTCATCAATGCGGCCATCGACAGTTATCAAACGAATGCTGAGATTGATATCGCCCAAGTCGAAGGATTTGTGCGGCAGATATTAGGTTGGCGAGAATACGTTCGCGGCATTTACTGGGCGAATATGCCACAGTACGCCAGCACTAACGCGCTTGATGCCCATGAAACACTGCCCGATTATTTTTGGCATGGCGACACTAAGATGAGCTGCATGCGACAAGCCTTATCCCAATCATTAGATTTTGCCTACGCCCATCATATTCAGCGCTTAATGGTGATCGGCAATTTCTGCTTATTAACCGAAATCGAGCCAAATCAAGTCGATGAGTGGTATTTAGGCGTGTATGTTGATGCCATCGAATGGGTTGAAATGCCCAACACCCGCGGCATGGCCTTGTTTGCCGACGGCGGCATTGTCGGCACTAAACCCTACGCCGCCAGCGGCTCTTACATTAATAAAATGAGTGACTACTGCAGCGGGTGTCATTACAAGATAAAAGAGCGCAGCGGTGCACTTGCCTGTCCGTTCAATAGCTTTTATTGGCATTTTATGGAAAAACACCGCGCGCGATTGTCGCAAAATCCTAGGATCGGCATGCTATACCAGACTTGGGACAAAATGGACGAGTCCGTAAGAAGCGCCATATTAGCCACAGCCGAGCACAACCTCGTTCACCTAAACCGTTTGTAGCGAAGTAATGCTAAGCGTAACTAATTGATATAAATAGCTTGATATAGATATTTGGATAGGGAGAGTTTGTGATGAAAGTACTTATCGTCGGCGGGAGTGGGGGTATTGGCAAAGCCATGGTTAAGCTAATTCAAGAAAGCTATCCCGACGCCACCGTGCACGCCACCTACAGGCATCATCTTCCCCAAGACAGGCAGGAGAAAATCCAATGGCATGCATTAGATGTGACCAATGAAGCTGAGATTAAACAGCTAAGCGAACAGCTCACTGAATTAGATTGGATTATTAACTGTGTCGGCATCTTACACACCCAAGATAAAGGGCCAGAAAAAAGCCTACAGTCACTGGATATCGACTTTTTCCAGCACAATTTAACGCTCAATACCCTACCCAGCATCATGTTGGCAAAGCACTTTGCTAAGGCATTAACACAAAGTCACTCGGCAAGGTTTGCGGTGATATCGGCGAGAGTCGGCAGCATTGCCGATAATAAATTAGGAGGCTGGTACAGCTATCGCGCCTCAAAAGCCGCGCTGAATATGTTTCTCAAAACACTGTCTATTGAATGGCAACGCACCATGAAACACGGCGTGGTGTTGTCTCTGCATCCGGGCACGACAGACACGCCATTATCTCAGCCATTTCAACAGAGTGTCCCTAAAGACAAACTGTTTACACCTGAGTATGTCGCCAACAGCTTACTGCCCATCATTGCCAATGCTACACCCGCACAAACAGGGCGTTTTTTTGCCTACGATGGCACAGAGTTACCTTGGTGAAATAAGCTGAAGAGCAAGTCAAGCAGCGGCAACTCCGATGGAGTCTTTCTAAGTGAATAAATCAAAGCCGAGGGTCTCAACACCTTGATAGGATGATGACCCCAACGCACAACCCATCCTTAATCAAGCCTTTTCAAGAACGCTGAAAAATAAACAATTGAAATAAATCATTAAATTACTGCAAAACACTCAAGTGCATCACCCTTCCGCTTGGCTAAATCGCTATTACCCAAAAGTCCTAATTCAGATTTAGAAGCGTCTAAATGAACGTTGAAGATAGTTCCTTTGTACGATTGTTAACACTTTTACATTTAAATAACATCTAGAGTCATGCGGTTATTCACGCTTTGCACAGAATAAAAATCTGAGAATTCCCGCCTGAGCAACAGCTCATTCTATGCGGCCATGGCAGAGGGATGCCGACGACCCTGTAGAAATCACAATAAAAAACGCTCGCCCGAGCCAGTTAAGCTGTATGGCATTCCAACGTTATTTACAAAACGGAAAAAGGATTTCAAGCATGATGCTAAACAAAAAACTGTCGCTACTCTTCATTGCTGTGTCGGCCACTTTAGGCACATCCGCATTTGCTGCTGATGTTGTCGATGTCGGCACTCTTAGAAGCGCGTCTTCAAGCAATAACTTAGTGTCTCAGTTCAGCTTAGACGCAGGTAGCCAACTCAAAGTCGAGAAAAAACTCAACCTAGGTCAAGGCAAGCAAAAACAACGTTTACAACAATATTTCCATGGCGTACCTGTTTATGGTTTCTCTGTTGCGACGTCACAATCGAGCATGGGCTTTTACAGCGACATGTCTGGCCGCGTATTAAAAAATATTGAAAAGTCGGCTGATTTTGTCAAACCCACTCTAACGGCTAACAAAGCGTTAGATATTGCGATCCGTGGCAAGTCTGACAAAGCCGTTGCAGGCCTAAAAGCTGAAAACAAACAAGCAAAATTATGGCTTTACCTCGATGATGCCGCTAAAACTCGCCTCGTTTATGTGACTTCATTTGTAGTATATGGCGATGAGCCAAGCCGCCCATTCACTATGGTTGACGCGCACTCAGGTGAAGTGATTAAGCGTTGGGAAGGGATTAACCATGCTGCAACCGGCACAGGTCCAGGCGGTAACATTAAGACTGGCCAATACGAATACGGTACTGATTTTTCTAGCTTAGACGTTGAAGTGAGCGGTGACACTTGCACCATGAACTCACCTAACGTGAAAACCGTTAACCTAAACGGTGCCACATCAGGCGCCACACCCTTCTCTTATACTTGTCCGCGCAATACAGTCAAAGAGATCAACGGTGCTTACTCGCCATTAAACGATGCGCACTACTTCGGCAACGTGATCTACAAGATGTATAGCGAGTGGTACAACACTGCACCGTTAACCTTTCAGTTAACGATGCGAGTTCACTACAGCAACAACTACGAAAACGCTTTCTGGGACGGCAGTGCTATGACCTTCGGTGATGGCGCAACAACCTTCCACCCATTAGTGAGCTTAGATGTCTCGGCACACGAAGTGAGTCACGGTTTCACTGAACAAAACTCAGGGCTGGTTTACGCAGATCAATCTGGCGGCATGAACGAAGCCTTCTCAGATATGGCGGGTGAAGCCGCTGAATTTTACATGCACGGCACAAACGACTGGTTAGTCGGCGCCGATATCTTTAAAGGCAGCGGGGCACTGCGCTACATGGCAGATCCAACCTTAGACGGTATCTCAATCGGTCATATCGACGATTACTATGATGGCATCGACGTGCACCACAGTTCAGGTGTATTCAATAAAGCTTTCTACACTTTAGCTAACTTACCGGGTTGGGATACACGCAAAGCATTCCAAACATTTGTAGTCGCTAACCAATTATATTGGACGGCGGACAGCTTATTCTGGCAAGGCGCCTGTGGTGTTAAATCAGCCGCAACTGACTTAGGCTTAAATGCTAACGATGTGGTCACTGCGTTTGCCGTTGTGGGTATCACCCCTTGCGAAACCCCACCACCACCGCCACCACCAGAAGCTACTGAACTCGCCAACGGTGTTGCTGTGACAGGTTTAGCGGGTGCATCCGGTAGCAAAAAATACTACAAACTCGATGTCGCTAGCGGTGCAACTAACCTGAGCTTCAATATGTCAGGCGGCACAGGTGATGCGGACATGTATGTTAAATTTGGTCAAGCGCCGACGTCTAGCAGCTATGACTGTCGTCCATACAAGTCAGGTAATGCCGAAAGCTGTGCTATTGATCCTGCTCAAACGGGAACTTATTGGGTGATGGTCAGCGGCTATAGCAGCTACACAGGTGTGAGCCTAGTGGGTGCTTATGACGGCGATGACACACCAAACCAAGCTCCAACCGCAGGCTTTACTGCAAGCTTTGCTAACGGTAACGGCAGCTTCACAAGCACCAGTACTGACAGCGATGGCGACCTGACGTCATGGAACTGGGATTTTGGTGATGGTACAAATGCCGCAGGTGCGATTGTCAATCATCAGTATGCCGAGTCAGGCAGCTACACAGTCACACTGACTGTAACTGACAACGATGGCGCAACAGCAAGCACTTCGGCAGAATTTGCGGTTGAAGTCCCTGAAGTCGCATTAGAAATGGCAGTAAAAAATGCGAACAAATCTCGTCGCGGTAGCATACGTGTTGCACTCGAATGGGATGGTCACAACGCTGATGAGTATACTATCTTCCGTAACGGTGTTGCGGTGGGTACTTCAAGCAGCTCATCGTTTATTGACCGTTTCACCGACCTAGCTGGCGCAAGCTTCACCTATAAAGTGTGTGAAACTAACGGCCCTTGTTCAAACGAAGAAACCGTTAATTTTTAATCGAATAACCTAATCGTGCAATGGCGCTAGCGTAAAATCCTAGCGCTAATTCATCGATTCACTTTTCGTTTTCTTGTTAATGCCACTCAGCCCTTTTGAGTGGCATTTTTTATGCGTAAATGCGGCGCACTATGCCAGCCTCAATCCCGTCAGCATCCTTATTTCATGTGCTTGAGTCGGCGTCACTTGCCAACTTATGAAAATAAAGCGTTACTTCAAATGTCCACTTTCACCCACAGGTTTCTTGAGTAACTTACGTTGTAAGGTGCGGCGATGCATCCCCTATATGTCGGGCGGTAGCGGACACATTGCCTTGGTTACTTCAAATGTCCACTTTCACCCACAGGTTTTTTGAGTAACTTACGTTGTAAGGTGCGGCGATGCATCCCCAATTGGCGGGCGGTGGCGGACACATTGCCTTGGTTCGCATTAAGTACTTGCTGAATGTGTTCCCACTCCAAACGCTTAGGATTGAGGGGCGAGTCGTCGACTTCATCTTCTTGAAGAGTATGGGAATGCCCATCCATTTCCAGTGCGGCGAGCAAGGTTTGGGTATCCACAGGTTTAGCTAAATAATTATCGGCGCCGAGGCGAATCGCTTCCACCGCAGTGGCGATACTAGCGTAGCCGGTGAGTAACACCAAAGTCACCTTGGGCAGCAGATGACGCAGCGGCACAATTAACCCTAGGCCATTGGCTTCGGCAAGCTTCATATCTAAAAGAATATGGCTAGGACGAAACTCCCGCGCCACCAGCAGCGCATCACTGGCATCATGGGTTAATCGGCATTCAAAGCCATGGCGTGTTAATCGGCGGCCTAAAATACTCGCAAGGGAAAGGTCATCCTCTACAATCAACAAACGTTTCATGAACTTACCTCGTCACTAGCCTTAGTCTTGTGCGATACAGACGGCGCCGGCTCCCTTAATATAGTGAAACGAATTTGTGCCACAGTGCCACCTTGGGGATGATTAGCCAAAATCAACTCTGCGCCCAAACGCTCTAAACTGGCATGACTGAGTAGCAAAGCGACACCTAAACCCTTGGGACTTTCTATGAGTAAGGTGCCCAACTGTGGCAATAAATCGGGCGCGATACCAGTGCCATAATCGCGGATCTGCAAGTAGATCTGCTCTTCGTTTGGCGCTTTATCTAAACTGATATCCACCTGCGGCGCACCTATGGTTTCGGCGCTGGCGCGGGCAGCATTTTCAATCAAGGCCATGATGGCTGGCGTTAAACTCATATCAGTCAGAATACTTTGCTCTGCCAGTTGTTCAGGCATACAAGTGATCAACCAATTCAGTTCAGTTTGTGGCATTAACAACAAAGTTTTTTGCTTTAAACTGTCCACCAACTCAATGATCTTTAGTGGGCGCTGGCGGCGATCACGGATCGACTCCGTCGCTAATCTCAGCTCGGCAAGGGTATGTTCACAGCGACCTAACGCAGTTTCCATCTCGACAATCGTTATCGAGGTATCACTCATGTCTTCTTTTACTTCATCGAGTAATAACCTCAGACTCGAGAGCGGCGTGGCCAATTGATGCGCCATCTGCGCCGATACTGTACCTAGGGCTAAGAGTTGCTCCTGACGCAATTGCCCTTCGCGCATATAAGCTAACTGCGCATCTTGGCGGCGCATACGCTTAGTGATTAACGCTACGCTGGTTGTCATCACCAAAGCTGAAATCACAAAGTTGAACCACATGCCTAAATAGTGGGAACTCATGTCCATACCGTGGTGCTGCATGGGGGATTCGGGCACAGTAAAGATCATCAGGCTGTAGGCAAAGGTTGAAATAGCCGTCAGTGCCCAAGGCGCCCAGATTGGCAAAGTCACAGCCGCAAGTGCAATCGGCAACAGTAATAACGAGATAAACGCATTGGTCGCACCGCCGGAAAAGTGCAACCAAGATATCCAAAATAATGTGTCTAAGCTGAGCGCAATAAAGAGGCCGCGCTCCTTAGCAAATAAGGGTTTACGTAGCGCCAATGTGAGCGAAAGGTATAACACCTCTAGCACTAACACATGCACTAACGGCTCCATTTGCAGGCTAAGACCAAAAGTATCGGCGGCAAACGTGGTTAAGCCTATTTGCAGCAACAAACCTAAGGTTCGCAGTAATGCGACTTGGTCGGCAGCCTGTAGACTGGTCCCTAAGATCTTAGCCATGGCGATTCCTACAGAGTGAGTCCGAGCGTGGCAAGTGCACCACTCGATTGTGCTAATGCTTGGCGCACGCCAGTGGCAAAATTGATTTCAGAACTAATCCCCAGCGCAGCTAAACGCGCACAGCTTAAGGTGCAGTCCCTTGGCCGCTTGGCGTTATCTGTCGGCGTAGACTCAGGCGTTAAGTGCGCTGTACTGAGTTGTAAAATCTCTCCTAATGTCAACAACATCTGATACTTAGTCATAGTCTCTGCGGCGCTAAAATGATAAATCCCCTGCACTATTGGCGCTACAATATGCTGTGCAATCATCTTGTCTATGGCTTGGGCAATATCGGCGGTCGAGGTTGGACTGCGTATCGCCCAATGATCAACACCCTGAGCGCGACGCTCAATCAATTGGTTAACCAGCACTAGCACAGCAGATTCACTCAGCTTTTCTACTTGGCCGTAAAGGATTGGCAAGCGTAGCACAGCAAAATCAGCGCTAGTGTCTAGCACGATTTCTTCGCCCTTTAGCTTAGATTCACCATAAAAATTAACCGGATGAGTGGCTGCATCTTCAGCGTACTTAGGTTGAGTGCCATCGAACACATAGTCAGTGGAAATATAGATAAGCCAAGCATTATTGGCCTTAGCTGCCATAGCTAAGGCTTGGCTGGCGGTTAAGTTAAGTGCCAATGCTGCCTGCGGATTTTGCTCGGAGACATCGGGGCGACGCTCGGCGGCGCAGTGCACTATCACTTGCGGTTGCTCGCGGGCGATAAATGCCTCGACATCCAAAGGGGCGGTAAGATCGAGTTTATGCACTCGTTCACTTGCGCGGCTAAAACCCGTGGCCACAACCTGATGTCCTGTTAATTCAAGCTGTTTTACGACAGCTCGGCCGAGTAGCCCTGTCGCGCCTGTTACCATAATCTTAGCCATATCGCCCCATTCAGTTTCAACGCATATTTATGGCTAACAATTCTAAAAGCTTTTCATATTCAACGCACTTGTTTACTCTTCTAAACCAAACTTACTTAGGGTTAACTCATGCAAGATTAACCCAAATACCCATAGGCAGAATTTGAGTACGACACTTCCTCTGATATTAGCTGGCCCCATGCTGCGCTACTGCGATGCCTCACACTTTACCCTGTGGTTTGTAAGTCGTGAGCCATTAACTGAACTTAAGCTGCGTCTTGGTGAGCAAGAGTACCTATTACAGGATGCAGATTTACACTATGTGCCACTTGGGCAACATGCCCATCAATATCTAATAATACTGTCGCGCCCAGAGTTGCTCGCGCCCAATATCGTCACACCTTACCAAGTGTCTACCGCTCAACATGGTGATATTTTTGCCACGATAAGCCAGCTAAACTACGGCGATGCGTCGACGCCAAGTGTACGTTTCACCCCTGAATTAACCCAAGTATTCCACGGTTCCTGCCGCAATCCGCATCACCACAGTGACGATGCACTGGTCGCCGCCGATACCCATTTAGCCAAGATAATCAACAGGGGTGCGGAGGATGATCGCCCAGCACTTATCATAATGAGTGGTGATCAGGTCTATATTGATGATGTTGCGGGACCTATGTTAAGCGCCATAGGGCAAGTCATCGATTTGCTTAGTCTTAAACATGAGCAATTTGAAGGCGCGAGCATCACCACTAGTGAAGACATTCATTATCAGCCCGCATATTTGTATCAACGGCATAAAAACCTGTTGCCTCATACCCAATATCCGGCCAAAACCGCGCTGTGGCGTTGGTATCGCAATCACCCCATTTTTACCTCCTCCATCGCCGTAAATCATTTGGTCAGCCTAAATGAAATCATCGCCCTGTATTTACTCACTTGGTCACCTGAACTGTGGGAATTAGTGAATATCTCGAAGGATGTCGACGGCTTATCACCCACCAATACCGCCCGCTGGCAAAATGAGTGGCAACACTTGCTTGGCTTTAAAGCTGGGCTAGGGCAAGTCAGGCGCTTTATGGCGCACATTCCCGTTTATATGATGTTTGATGACCACGACGTCACCGATGATTGGAACCTGACGGCTAAATGGGAACAAGCGGCCTACGAACACGCATTTTCGAAACGCATTATTGGTAATGCCTTAATCGGCTACACCTTATTCCAAGGACTTGGCAACGCGCCTGATAAATTTGCCGCCGATATCCGCCCGCTGCTCGATGCGTTTTTTACGCGACAAGAAAGCGAAAGTCAGGATCTGCTCATCGACGAATTACTTAAATTTGAGCAGTGGCATTACACCTTAGAGTCCTCGCCCAAACTGGTCGTACTCGATACCCGTACCCGCCGCTGGCGCAGTGAATCTAATCTTGCAAAACCTTCCGGCTTGATGGATTGGGAGGCGTTAATGGATTTGCAGCAAGAGTTACTCGGCCAGTCGAAGGTTATTATCGTCTCACCTGCGCCCATGTTTGGGGTCAAGTTGATTGAAGCTGTTCAGCGTACAGCCACTCTGATCGGCGGTTCCCTGTTAGTAGACGCCGAAAACTGGATGGCCCACCCGGGCGCCGCCAATGCACTGCTGAGTATTTTTATGCACCGTAAAACCCCAGAGGAGTTTGTGATCCTCTCCGGCGATGTGCATTACTCCTTTAGTTACGACATCAGTATTCGTTTTAGACGCAGTAGTCCTAACATCTACCAAATCACCTGCAGCGGTATTAAAAATCACTTCCCTGAGAAGCTGTTACCGATTTTCGATAAACTCAATGGCTGGTTTTATGGCCACTTTTCACCACTTAACTTGCTGACAAAACGTAAACGTATGTTGCTGCGCGGCAGGCGACCAAATGGTGAGCCGAGTAAACGTCTAGTGAATAAAAGCGGAATAGGTATGTTGGAATTAGCTGATGATGGTGCACCAACAAAAATTGCGGTTTTACATGGCGATATGAGCGAAACCCTGTTCGAACCACCCAAACAGGAATAACAGATTAAACGGGTTTATTATGTTTAACCGTTTCAGGCTGAGTGGCACCAGAGCCAGAATCCATCAAAGACGTATTTTTGGATAACGCCTCATCGGTTTTGGCAGGTTTTGGCTGAGCCTGATTGAAAATCAGTGCTTCTGGCTGCGACTTATTCGATGGTTTTTCATGCGCCATTTGATCCCAAATGATCTTAGGGCTTTGATCTCGCTCGGCATCGGCTTCTGCTGTCGATGTGCCAGACGAACTTGGTTTCTTCGGTTCAATCACCGCACTCGCCTTACGGATCTCGGCGGCAATGTCATTCAGATAAGGCTGCTTAGTCCAGTCACCAAAATACATGGCCCCCACTAATACTGCAGCGCAAAGCAAGATAGAGAAGATCGCAGATTTGGTCATAATGGACTTCCTTTAAACAATCGTAATATGGCTCCCTATGGCAGAGACTCAGATACTGCAGATTGTATTCATACCATCACGGGGCCAAGCACACAATTGCACCCGATTATTTCCTTTAAACAGACTGGAAATAATGCTTTCCGCTGACTAAAACTCAAAACCTTGACATTGCATGTCGTGGTGCATCCCGCTCACTGGGTCAATAAAACGTAACCGCTGCGCCATCAATTTTAGGGGTGCCTCAAATTTATCCGGTCCTTTGGGTAATAAGCTTGGATAAAATCTGTCGTTTAACAATGGCATACCTAAGCTTTGCATATGCACACGAAGTTGGTGGGTTTTACCGGTAATCGGGCTCAAATGAAATAAACCGACATCGCCTTTTATGGCCACTAAACTGATTTCGGAATGGGTATTTGCCTCGCCTTCCACGATTTTCATGGTAAAACTCGGGTCGCTCGGCTGCATACGGTTTGTTACCGTCCAGTGCAATGGCAAAGTTAAGCAGCCCTGTTGATATTGTTCAATAATCTCAGGAGTCAACTTGGCAATCGCTTGATAGTCTTTACGAATCGCATCGTCGATAAATAGTTGATGATAGAGCGCGCGGGTTTCAGGCGCGACAGTCATCAGGATCACTCCAGCGGTTTCACGATCAAGCCTATGAGCGGGCGCGATAGTATCAATGCCAGTTCGCAATCTTAGTCTATGCACCAGACATTCGTTCACATAGTTGCCGCTTGGCGTCACAGGCAAAAAGTGAGGCTTGTAGGCCAAAATAACGTTGTCATCTTGGAATAGGATCTGTTCTTCGAAGGGGATTTTCGCTTCCACCGGCACTTCACGGTAGTAATACACCCGCGCCGCAGGGCGATATTCAGTGTCCAATGCGATCAAACTGCCATCCCGCCAATGCACTTTTCCATCGAGGATCCGCTGACGCCATACATCTTCACCTATACGGGCAAAATGTTGTGCGAGAAAGGCAAACACTGTGGGTTTATCTGTGACATTCACAGGAAGCACTATGTAAGAAGGTTGGGCGGCGCGGGCAGATGCAGTCATATCACAAAAAAAGCGGCTATAGAAAGCCGCTATTCTAGCCTTTTTGTGGTTTTTCAGTCCACATGGGACTTGATGAGTTGCAGCACGAAGTCCAAGGTCTTATGGCAATCTGGCTGATTCACTAACACTAATTTATCTTTGTTATACATAGGCAAAACCTCGAGCCAGCGTTGGCTCACCCAAGCGGCGTCTTCCAAATGCACTTGAGAATAGAGCTCAAACAGATCGGGATTCACTTCATAAAATTGCTCTAATGCGGCGCTTATCAACTCAAATTCACCTTTAATCGGCTCTTCTTGCCAGTTACGGCAAGGTAAAGTACGCGCCATCCACAGCTTATCTTTGGCCTGCGCCGCCGAGAGGATGCTGACGCGTTGACGCCCTTCGAGCACTATGCTGAGTGAATCATCTTCTAGCTGATTAAAATCGATAATGTCACATTGGGTGGCAGTGGGATAACAGGGCGGACTACCACTGGGTCTAATGGTGGCAAAGGCGAGCACATACTTTCCCTTGAATACATCGGCCACCATGCGCAGATGACCGGGGTCAACCACACGAACCTCCACCCGTCCCTGTGGCAGTAACAAGGCATCGCGCATGAGTAACGCCATTTCTCGTGTTTGCATAGCAACCTCCTGCCCCAAATAGAAGGAAACGAACTCAATGCATTCGTATTTCCTATTATTGTAGAGTGTAGCAGGTGAAAGAATTTCCTTCCTGAAGCCGCTGACCGCACAAAGAAATTTCCGCCCCTGCTATTTTGAATCAGGGCATTTCAACCACGTCATGTCAAACCCAGTTTTCGAGACCAAATCACTTCAACCTAGAAGTGCTCTAGCCGATCCAGCACATTTCCCCTCGCAACAACCGAGGCAAGCTCCTCGGCAAGACGTTCACTCAAAGCCACAGACGTACGCCAATATTGCATCCGCTGCGCAGTGTCCAGTTGCTTAAAATCTTCACGGTCGGGGATTTTGCCAAAGGGCAATGAAGCGACAAATTCGGCCGATGGCGCCAACACTAGCGCATTGTGATAATTAGCGTGACCTTGGCGCCACTTCAAGGATTTATCGAACCATCCAGGGCTGATGGTCGGATAAAAATGCGGATACAACGTCAGCCCCTTGGCACAGGATAAAGGCAAATCAAAGTGATAGTCGGTAATGCCGCCATCGTAATACTGCCCATCGGCAACGCCTTCAATTTGGGACACAGGGGCCAGCAATAAAGGAATCGACCCCGTAGCTAACATCACAGCATCGACATTAGCCTCAGTTAATTCAACCTGCTGACTGGGTAAATCGTTGAGTTGCAAAAAGGGAGATGCTGCAGCTTGTTGGCTAAAGACCACACGCTCAAAATGCCAACCTAAACTCCGACGGCTCACTAAGTTGGTCGCCGCCGCCATCGCCAGCCCCGCCGCAAGCGGAAGCTTTGCCGTTAAACGATTTAAATGTTTAGCACGGCACACGACGAAATGACTGTGAATATGAGCGTTATTAACGATTTCCCTGCCACCATTGCCCCCTAAAATGCCCTGCACTACGCCTTTAA
Organism: Shewanella sp. SM21; assembly: GCF_025654335.1. Classification (NCBI taxonomy): domain Bacteria; kingdom Pseudomonadati; phylum Pseudomonadota; class Gammaproteobacteria; order Alteromonadales; family Shewanellaceae; genus Shewanella; species Shewanella sp. SM21. The sequence goes on along the minus strand of NZ_JAKKRL010000014.1, from coordinate 21,881 downwards.
CTTGCGCACTGACTTCCTGCGGTGTTGGCATATTGTCGTAACGCTGACCAATATAAAAATCCTCTAAGCGGCCATAGGCTATGAGGGGATCTTGCTGCGCCAAACACGCTAAACGCCAAGCCCCAGAGGAAGCGCCTAATGTATATAAAGGCGTTTGCCTGTCTTTGAAAAAATCAGCAAACAGATACTTATCTAACCCAGCGATACCAAGCCACTTAGGTCCACCAGAGGCGGCAAGCAACTGGGTAAAATGCTCAGCTTTAAGGCCTTGTTCTGCCAAGGTGTTAAATGCCGTTGCTCCCGCGAGAAATCGTAACGCTGACAATTCTGTGTTCCTTCAAATCAATGCCATTAAAGCGAAATAACGCATTAAACCACGATGGCGCACGTCAATAAACAATTCATATCATCGACTTAACTCAGTCGCAATGTGCATGCGACAACGTGTATTGTGCCGTACGAAGCCTCAAAAGCATGCAGGCCGATAGTGAGGTTTTCATCAATATATTCAACTGCATTTTAAATATTATTTAGAACACTAGGCTCTGAGTTAGCACATTTACGTCTAAATGTAACAATTGTTACAATGATAACCTTCTCGGCATCAGATTGTTATTTTATCTGCACACCTAAGTTCGAGTATTGGGTCACAAACATCATTGAGAGGTTTTTATGCGTCTAGCCGTTATCGCATTGGCAGTGTCATCCACACTGGTTATTCCAGCAGTCCAAGCCGAAGAGCAACAAACAGGCTTCGAAAAAATCGAGATCATAGGCTCACGCATAGCACTACGCACGGCAACTGACAGTGTTGCCCCGGTCGATATCATTACTGCCGAACAACTCGAATCAACAGGTATGACCGAAACCGCTAAAGCGCTGCAATTTGCGGCGCCAAGCTATAGCTTTCCATTCTCCTCGGTGACTGACGGTTCAGATGCGGTGCGCCCCGCGAGCTTACGCGGCCTGTCGCCAGACCACACCTTAGTACTCGTAAATGGCAAGCGTCGCCATGGTTCTGCTCTAGTACATTTAAGCGGTACCATGGGAAAAGGCTCCTCTAACGTCGATTTAAATGCTATTCCAATGACAGCGATAAAACGCATTGAAATTCTCCGAGATGGAGCCTCGGCACAATACGGTTCAGATGCGATTGCTGGCGTGATTAACGTGGTACTCAAGGACAGCGATCAAGGCGGTAGCGTCTCGGCGCAAGCCGGACAAACCTACCAAGGTGACGGTGAGCAATGGCGCGTAGGCGTTAACCATGGGATCAGTTTAAACCATGATGGCTTTGTGAATGTCGCCCTCGAAGCGCATCACAAAGACAGCACAAACCGCGCAGGGTTAGATCCACGCCAACAATACCCTAAGTTAGCTGATGGCTCAGCAGATCCGCGCGAAGCCACATTTAACCGTAAGAGCCACCACGTGGGTGACGCCGAATATGATAATGTCGGTTTGTTTATCAATGCGGCTCAGCCTATATCTACCGACGGAAAACTCTATGCCTTTGGTGGCATTAGCCAACGTGAAACTAAATCGGGGGCTTTTTACCGTTTAGCTCTCGATGCCCGTAACTTACCCGAAGTGTATCCCGACGGTTTTTTACCGCAAATTAACCCCAAAATTATCGATTCATCTCTTACCCTAGGCTATGAATTCAACCTAAGTGACTGGGATATTGATGCCTCAGTGGGATATGGCAAAAATTCATTTAACTATAATATCGTCAATACCTTAAATGCGTCATTAGGCCCTGAAACTCCTACCGAGTTCGACGCAGGAACGTTATCGACCCGTGAAGCCAATATCAATTTGGATATTTCCCGTTATTTTGCCTTTATAAACGATTCTGAAATTCTGTTTGCGACCGGTGTTTCATGGCGCCAAAACGGCTATGAAATTGAAGCCGGAGAAGAAGATTCGTATATCAATGGTGGCTATAATGGCAAAGCGGCGGGTAGCCAAGGTTTCACCGGTTTTACCCCTGAGTCTGAGGTTGATGAAACGCGCGATAACACAGGCATTTATGCCGAACTTGAAAACCAATTAACCAACGAGTTTTACTGGGCGGCAGCGCTACGCTACGAAAACTACTCTGACTTTGGCGGCAACACGAGCTGGAAACTCGCGGGTCGTTACGATTTTACCGACAACTTAGCCCTGCGTGGCACTATCAATACAGGCTTTAGAGCGCCGAGCGTACAACAACTGTACTTCAGCAATATCTCGACGTTGTTTAATCCCGATCCAGTGACGGGGCAACTGGTTCCTATTGAATCAGGCACCTTCAACACCTTATCACCAGTGACAAAGGCGCTTGGAATTAACGAACTAGAACCTGAAATATCGCAATCATTTAGTCTCGGTCTTGTTTATACCAATAACGCTGGCCTCGCGGTAACACTCGACACTTACCAAATAGAGATTGATGATCGCATCATCTTATCTGGCTCCCTAAGAGCGACTGATAGCCCTGCGGTTGCAGCGGCACTTGCGGGCACCAATGCCGATTCAGCACGATTTTTCGTCAATGCCGTCGATAGCCGAACTCGCGGGATCGATCTTGTTGTTAGCCAAGACTTTGATATTGGCACTTGGGGCGATTTACGGGCGAACTTAGCCTATGCCTATAATAAAACCGAGATCCAAGACATCAATCTACCGTCTATTTTAGGCGGATTAGACAAGAAACTCTTTGATAGTATAGAAAGAACCCGCATGACGTCTGCCACACCGCATAACACGGGCAGTATTGGGCTGACCCATGAACTCGGGGATTTTAAAACCAATATCCGCTTAAACTACTTTGGTGACTATAGTGAAGGTTATTCAACGGGTGATGTGAACTATAGCGATCAGTGGGTGATGGATCTGTCGGTAAGATACGCCGCCACCAATGCACTAAGCTTTACGGCTGGGGTGCAAAATTTGTTTGATGTGTATCCAGAAAAACGACCTGATAACAATAACTTCAATGGTATCTTTGTATACCCATTAACCAATACCCCCTTTGGCTTTAATGGTGGTTACTACTTTTTAGAAGCCAAATACACTTACTAAACTCGTTTTAGCTAAGTTTAATAATACTTGATGTAGAAACAGGCCATTCAATGGCCTGTTTTTTATGCCGACATGTTTAGACCGGCTTCCAATCGACAAAGCTTATGTCCTAACTGTGGTGATCGGATTATAATCTTTACCATTCGCCCATTTCACATCCGCCATGTCGAGTAACCGATGATCGTCGATACCTTAAAAAACCGCCATATTTATCAATCCTTAAGCCCTCGGCTTGCGACTGCATTAGAACATCTAGCGACGACCGACTTTAGTCAGCTACCCGTAGGCAATTATCCCCTCGATGGCGACAATATTTTTGTGATAGTAAATGACTATCAAACCAAGCATAAGTCGACAGAACCCTTTGAAGTTCATCAAAAATATATCGATGTGCAATATGTTTTCAGCGGTGAAGAAGAGTTTGGTTACTTGCCACTAGCGGAGCAAACACCCTCGAAACCCTATTTTGAAAAACACGATTACGCCGAGTTTGATTACGAGGCAAACCAAGCCAATGCCTCTTATATCAAACTCAAAGCAGGCATGTTTGCGTTATTTTTCCCCGGTGACATGCATATGCCCGGCACAGGCGATATCGCCACGGCGGTGCGTAAAGTCGTGATAAAAGTGAAGATCTAAACCTTAAGCCATCTTTGCCGAACCTGAGCGTTCTATTTTTAGAGAAATAGCAACTGAAGAGCGCAGTGATATGCGCTTTGGCTATTTCCGATTAAAGCCAAATATTGCTAAAATTGTCACAAATTTAAAGGAGAGTCCCTGAAATGCCCATTTACGTTGTCGGTCACAAGATCCCCGATTCAGATTCAATCTGCGGTGCTATCGCGTTAGCCTATTTAAAAAACCAAATCGGTGAAGAAGCCATTGCCGCACGTTTAGGTGAATTGTCACCTGAAACCGCTTTTATTCTGGAACGTTTCGGCTTCGAAGCTCCAGAATACAAAACCAGCTACGCTGGCGAGCAAGTGTATATCGTTGACCATTCAGAACTGACTCAAGCACCGGATGATATCGCCCAAGCGACTATCGTCGGGATTGTCGATCACCACAAACTTGGCGATCTGACCACAGATACCCCGCTAGAATGCTGGATCCGCCCAGTGGGTTGCAGCAACACAGTGATCAAGATGATGTTCGACTTTTACCAAGTCGCTATCCCTAAAAATATCGCTGGCATCATGATGTGCGCCATTTTGAGCGATACCGTGATTTTCAAATCACCGACTTGCACCACTGCCGACATTCGCTGCGTTGAAGCGTTAGCTGAGATCGCCGGCGTTGAAGATTTCAAAGAACTGGGCATGGAAATGTTCAAAGTGAAATCCGCCGTCCAAGGCACACCAGCACGTGACTTAGTAATGCGCGACTTTAAAGACTTTAACATGAACGGTAACTTGGTCGGTATCGGCCAGTTAGAAGTGATCGACCTGTCAGTATTTGACGATATCAAGGCCGAGCTAGAAGCCGATATCAAAGCACTGAAAGTGGAAGGTAACCGCCACAGCGTTTTATTGCTGCTGACTGACATCATGAAAGAAGGTTCAGAGTTGTTGATTGTGTCTGACGATGCGGAGCTGACCCAACGTGCCTACGGTAAAGATACCGTCGATGGTAAAGTGTGGTTAGACGGCGTATTAAGCCGTAAGAAACAAGTAGTACCACAGCTACAAGCAGCATTCGCCTAGTCGCTTTATCGTCACGACTGTAGTACAGGTATTAAGGCCGAACTGAGTTCGGCCTTTTTTATATTTCAGAAAAACTGCCCCCCCTGCGTTACGCCTATTCACCGCCACTAACTAAAACTGGCATGAAACTTTGCTCATAAATCTATCCAGCCAGAGAAGTTGGCGAGTATGATAGGCCAATCGTCACACTGATTTGATCACTTTCATCTATGCCAGAAGCGCTACAACATATCATCACTGAACTCACGCCTTGGCTGCAGCAATATGGCTATGTGCTGCTATTTGTCGCGATTGCTGTCGAGGGTTTTGGTATTCCGGCGCCTGGGCAATCCTTATTGATTGTCGCCAGTTTATTAGCTGCCACAGGGCAAATGTCACTGCCATTGGTATTAATCGTCGCAGCTTGCGCTGCACTCTGCGGTAACAGCTTGGGATATTTTATCGGTTGGCGCTTTGGTGATGTATTGCTTAAGAAGGGCTGGATAAAACCGCCATTGGAAAATAAAATCCACAGCGTTATCGGTCAATATGGCATTGCCGCTTTAGTGTTGAGTCGTTTTGTTGAGGGATTAAAACAGTTTATGTTTATCGGCTGCGGTCTCGCTAAAATGCCATTAAAACAATTTGTGATTGGTAATGCTCTCGCCACCAGCATTTGGGTGGCACTCTTTGGGTTAGGCCCAGTGTTAATCCGCGATGAAATAGCTCCCATGCTGGCGTTTTACCACCAGCATAAATACCCCACATGGGCCATGGTCAGCCTGATACTCGCCGTGCTAATCACTTTTACTTGGCGCAGGTGGCAAACCAAAAATCCGCAGTAACAGCTTTGGAGTCTATTCTTCCGATTCCTTTTGGATCATCTCTATCACTTTATGAGCCTTAACAAAATGGTCTAAGCGATGAGTTTGAATCCACCAAGTCGCCGCTTCCATAAGCAACTCTGGATCATCATTTTTGTTCGCAAAGAAGGCGTAAAATGAGAGGCCGACATTATCGCCTTTAGTCTCAATTTTTTTATGACAAACAGTGATGATTTTTGCTCTTAACTCAGCTCTCATATTGACTCATAAAGTTTATTCACCAGCTTATTAAATATTTTCAATGACATACAACACTAGATATATCGTCTATTGCTTACTCCATACAGCTACCGATCACTTTATGCCTTCAGTCTCAACCTTAGGTTGAGGTTCTGCGCCGTCGTTTGGCTTAGCCTCAGGCTTTGATTCCGGCGCTTTAATTGGTGCGGGTGGCGCCTCAGTCGCAGCAGGCTTATCTTGTTCCAGTCATACGTTTGGCTCCTGCAATGGTGCATTAACCTTAGGTGTCGGTGAGCTTTGCTCTTCAGGTAAAGGCTCGACAATAATCACTGGCTCTTGTGGCACAGGCGTTTCACCTTCGGTAGATGTTGCAGCTTCTGACTCTGGCGCTAAGGTGCCAAGATCTTGGTTCGCAGGGCTTTCCACCGCATGTTTAGGTAATTGATTTCGATATAAATCAATCATACGCATCACCTCAGACAAGGCTTTACCATGCTCTGGAGTGAGAATGCCGTTGTGCCCAGAGACGATTTCGTCAGACACGGCCAGTACCCATACGGCTTGCATATTGGCATCGGGGCAGGTTTGCACAGTACGACGAGCCTGCAGGCGAGCACGAATTTTCCAGCCTGATTGAGGCAGCGTCATCATACAGCCAGGGATTTGATCGTGCGCCATCAAGGCCGAAGGCATCTTCATTGGCGTGGTGCAATTGCCACCAGAGCATTTGTCAATATCGTGGGTAATAGCCCAAGAGTTCCCGACAGCGCGCTCGCCGTCCTTGATGTAATTGAAGGCTTCTTTCACTGCAAAATCCCCCTTCGATTGCAACACCACCATACTCGGTTTTTGTCTATCTAAGCTCACCAACGTATCTAATGGCTGATACTCTTTAGCAGGTACGGCAGGATTTAACAGTAAGAATAAATTAGGATTATCCTGCTGATTATCAATGGCGGCTTTGATGCGATCTTTACTCGCATGCAAAACAACAGCACCGCCAAGACTATGGCCAATCACAGTGTACCGCAGCAGTTTATGCTGTGTTACTAAGCTATCAAGCTTATCCAGCAACTGTGATAGACCTAACTGCCCGATACGTTTAGCAACCCGTTTACGCTGTAAAATAGTGGGAAAATCTAAGGGTTCAATCCAACTTTTTGCATCATCTGAGCCATCGATCCAAAAAGGATCATATTTATCGCCCCGCCAGCCAATATACAAACCCAACAAGTTACGCTGGGTATCGGACGCGGCCATTTGCTGATAAAACTGCTCAAAGGCAATAAAGTTTTCATCCTTAGGCTCGGCGCTATGATGCCAGCCATGAACAAAAATCAATAATTCAGGGATCTGTGCAGGCTCTGGATGTAAAATTCGCGTCTCTAAACCTTGCCATTGCCTTTCGTCGTGGGGCTGACCTTTATCATTAAACTCAATCACATGAAAATTTTGCTTAGCGATATCAGGGCCGGGTATGTGGTAAGCCTGATCTGGAATAAAAGGAAGTAGGATGCAAAGTAATAACAACATTAAAAACAGTAACTTGTACTGAGTAAACTTTTTCAGGCTCATTTATAACAACATAATTAACGGCCAGGCTAGGCCAAAATAGACGTGCTGAAAGGGACTAACAGCAAAATTGACGAAATTATACGCTAACGCCATTAACCCAGCTAGTGCCTAAGTTGCTTTTCATCTGAACAGCAATGCTGTTTAACGCCAAGTATCGGGAAGCGTGACTTGGCTCCATAACTCTTGGCACAGCGGCTGACTATTGTGCCAGTCGCCGCCGTTAATCCATTTAACCAGCGTATCCCCCACCTTTGGATATGCGATTGGATTAGGCGATGCCGTTTTAAGCCAGCGCTTAACTATGTTCACATCGAGACTCATCATACTATCTGCAGCCGCTAAAAGTTGTAACGCCGCCACATTCGATAACTGCTCAAACTGGCCAATCAGTGGTTTGACTAAGAGTTTTTTACCTAAGGTTAATGCTTCGCTGGCAAGCTCAAAGCCCGCATTGCCTATCACACCACCGCAGCTGGCAAGATGTTGCTTAAACCCCTCACGATTAAAACCGTGCCATTTAATGTGCTCAGCAACTTGGCCTTTAGGTTGTTGGCTGTGATATACCAAAAACTGATAATCACTAAAGTGAGACAGAAAATGAGCAATCATATCCGCATCTTCAAAAGGCAAATAAACTAAAATCTGATGCGTGTGTTCGAATGGGCTGGCATCCACTTCGACAAAAGGCGGCAAAATAGGGAAGCCAAAATGATGCCAATGACACCCCAGCGCCACATCCACTGGTGCAAAATAATTGAGCAGCATCTCATTAAACCAAGTGCTACCGAGTTTTGGCACCGGATGAGTTAACGCCGCCTGATGGCTAATACCAATGGATGGCACGCCTTGGCGCCGCGCAGCCCAAGCCGACACAGGTTCAAAGTCGTTGAGTACTAAATCATAGCAACTGAGATCTAAGGCTTTAATATCTTTAAATAACGACAAGGACAAATTTTGTCGGACAGTTTGTGGCACATTCACGCGCCCGGAGTGCGTCGCAAACGTCATTCCCGCTTGAACGCGATAATCACCAAAGCACTCCATATCGAAAAACTGATCAGGCTTGCGCCCCGAAAATAGAAAGTCAACTTCAATATCTTGTTTCATCAATGCTTTAGCCATGACGCGTGCACGACTTAAGTGGCCATTCCCTGTGCCTTGAACTCCGTAGAGTATTCGCATTACGTATCCTTAAACTGATGAGTGAAGGAGAATTCCCACTAATGAAATGATTAACAGGCGCATATTTGAATTAAATCACTGGATGAACCAGCAATACCGACCCAATCCCTAATGAGGCTCCCGCCAGAATATCTAAGGGATAATGCACGCCAAGTGCAATACGTGAGCCCCCTATGCTAAAAGCCCATAAATACGCCACAGGAGCCGCCGCTGGATAGATTTGCGCCACGCTAGTTGCCATCACAAAGGCCGCAGCTGTATGACCAGACGGTAAGCTGAAGCGATCCGATGGTTCAAAACCACTCTCAAATCCCACTAATGCATGGCATGGCCGTGTGCGACGAATACTATTTTTCAATAGTAAATACAGAGGTAACTCAACCAAAAAACTCGCTAACATCAAATTAAATAGAGCCTGTCCTTGAGCGTGCGTCAGCATCAAACCCACGGACAAATATAAATACACATGCCCATCGCCACTCGCTGATACCCGCTTTGCATGGGCATATAAACCATGGTGCTGGGTGAAGCTCACGATATGGCAAAACATTCGCTTATCTAAGTCTGCAACGTAACTCAACATAAAACAGGCTCCTTGCTGGCATACCAGCGAGTTTTACTGCGATGTTCATCTGTACATTCTCTCGACGACGCTTAGAGTGCTTAGTCTGAAACCAACCGACTCACCAAGGCTCTATTCACGATTGAATTCGTTATTGACTGCTCACGGCTAATTTACTGTTTGCTATTGGTTAAACCTAAATAACATTAGCTAAAGCACTATTAGATAGCTTGAGACTAAGAAAGACCTGTGACGGCTAAGTGACATCTGCTCGAAGGTTTTATGACAAGAAGCATGGCTGAGGTTTTGATCTAGAAGGATTCTAGGGACGTTATGCTGGGGCTAAGGGATTTATTTAGGAATAGCGATAGGACTGAGACAGGATATTGTGTTGCTCTAAACGTTAATCTCAAGAGCAACACAATCCAATAAAACTTAGGCTGCGGCGGGAGTATTTGCCTTAGCACGGTAAATTTTTGTCAAATGGTAAATATTAATACAAGCAACAAACGCATTCATGCCGGCCACAGGCCAAGCAGAAATAAACACCCCATAAACCACAAACAGAGTGCATCCTACAAAATTCAACCATCGCAACCAAATGATATTCTTCATCATTAGAGAGATCGCCACCATTATAGAGGCAAAATAACCAATAATTTCAATCGTATTTACAGCTTCCATAGGCACCTCTCGAAGGCCCTCTACCGTCCATAAGCGTAACGGGGGGTCCATGCCCCTAAAGCAAATTAAGTTAAGTAAGTTAATTTAAACTTGGGATATAATACCAAAGCGCGCAACAGAGTTGTAATAAAAAACCGTTATTTAATGACCGATATCAAGTTTTACCGAATAAATTCTATAGTGTGACGAAAATTTACTACAGATGTGTTAACAGCCAAGTGGCAACAATACCGTGATTGATAACACTTTTCTTTTCAATAATCCCTTTTATACTGGCGTAAACTCGCTAAACTGTACGCAACGCGGATCAATAGGAGTGTAAATATGGAATACAACACCTCAGAACTATGTGACATGTACTTAGATGTCGTAGATGTAGTCGAGCCCATGTTCAGTAACTACGGTGGTTGTAGCTCTTTTGGCGGTTCTATTAGCACCATCAAATGCTTTGAAGACAACGGCCTAATTACCGAAGTCCTACAAGAGGATGGCCAAGGTAAAGTCTTACTCATTGATGGCGGTGGCTCATTACGCCGTGCGCTGATCGATGGCGCTATCGCAGAACTTGCGGTCAGCAACAACTGGGAAGGCATTATCGTTTACGGTTCTGTGCGCGATGTGGATGCATTGGAAGAGTTAGACATTGGAATTCAGGCCCTTGCCTCTATTCCAGTGGGTGCTGATAGCAATTCAGTGGGCGAAGTGGAAATTCCAGTCAATTTTGGCGGTGTGACTTTCTTACCCGGCGATCACATTTATGCTGATAACACAGGTGTGATTTTATCACCTGAACCACTCGACATTGAGTAATCTCACTGTTCAGTCAAGAAAGCCAGCTAAGCTGGCTTTTTTATTCACTATTTTCAGCGTTTCCCCATTGAATCCTCGCCCTACTCTGGCCACAATAGCTCGACTCTGGCCGAATAAGAATATCAATCTATGCCTGAATTTATTCCTTTTACCCATACCGATATCGCCTCACTCGTCAGCACAAGAACGGGCGAAACTAAGCTAGGCCAATGCGTCCATCTGGCCAATCACGAACACACGTTAGAGACCATACTTGCCACTGCAAAAGCCCACGGTGCATGCTTTGCCATTATCGGCGTTGGCGAAGATATAGGCCCACGTGCCAATTTAGGCCGCGGCGGTGCAACCGATGCGTTCACAACCAGTATGCGCCAATGGCTCAATTTACAATCGAATCGTTTTCTTTCTGGCGCCGAATGCCTAGTGTTAGGCCAAGTGAACACCGCCGATCTGCAGCAACAAACTACGAGCAATACAACAGCTAACAGTGACGTCACCTTAGATGAATTACGCGATGCAGTGGAACAACTCGATGAGCGTGTGATCCGTATCGTCAGTGCGATTTTAAAAGCGGGTTTAGAACCCATACTCATCGGCGGCGGCCACAACAATGCCTATGGCTTGTTGATGGCAACCTACGGCCACTACCAACGCCAAGTCGCGGCGGTGAATCTCGATCCTCATTCGGATTTTCGCCTGCTCGAAGGTCGTCACAGCGGCAATGGTTTTAGCTATGCAGCCGATCGCGGCGCCTTAGGTTGCTACCATGTACTGGGTTTACACGAGTTAAAAAACAGCGAAGCAAACCTAAGCCAACTCAGCGAATTTGGGGGCACTTGGCATAGCTTGCAACAAATTTGGGTTCGCCGTGAAATCAGCCTTAGCCAAGCTTTACTTGAAATCGCCGCCAAACTAAATGACACAGGTTTACCCGTAGGATTAGAACTTGACGTCGATGCTATCGCTAAAATGCCCAGTAGCGCTTCAACCGTTGCTGGTGTGCCATTGCTCGATGCGGCGCATTATGTCAGTTATATCGCTCGCCACTGTACATGTGCTTATTTGCATTTAGCCGAGGCTGCGCCAAGTTGCCACGAAGCTGGGATTGAAGCCGGATTCAGGGATGTTGGCCAAAGCATAAGCGAGCTTATCTACGCTTATGTGGAGGCTCGCATGCAATTTTTGGCACAATGAATATCACCAGTTGCACCCAACTGGGCGCTAAGCTATTCACCAAATCCTGATATTGTGGTCTAATGCCAGTCCATTTTACGTGGTCGCTAAGCACTTAATCCTACGACTGTTCAGGAGTGCCTCAAGCTAAGGCACTGCAGTTAGTTTACTAGCTCGATCACAGAGTGATAGATCAAAGATTCAGCAAATGCAGGCGATGGCTTACACTCGCAACTAATACATTGCAAAACAATAGGAACACATTGATGTCTGAGGGCGAATCTAAAAGTACCCACTTTGGTTACAAAACCGTAGAGGCCGATAAAAAGGCTGAACTCGTTGCCGGCGTGTTTCATTCTGTTGCCGCTAAGTACGACATAATGAACGATGTGATGTCCTTCGGCATCCACCGTTTTTGGAAACGTTACACCATTGAAGTCTCTGGCGCCCGCCCTGGCATGAAAGTGCTCGATTTGGCTGGCGGTACAGGTGACTTAACCGCAAAATTCTCTCACTTAGTGGGCGATAAAGGTGAAGTGGTTTTAGCTGACATTAACGATTCCATGTTAAAAGTCGGGCGCACTAAATTGCGCGACAAGGGCATAGTCAATAATGTCAGTTATGTGCAAGCCAACGCCGAAGCACTGCCGTTTCCCGATAACCACTTCGACATCATTACCATCGCCTTTGGTCTGCGTAACGTGACCGATAAAGATGCGGCGCTGCGTTCAATGAATCGCGTGCTTAAGCCCGGTGGCAAGTTATTAGTGCTAGAGTTCTCTAAGCCTCAGCATGAAATCATGCGTAAAGTGTATGATTTATATAGCTTCAAAGTCTTACCTAAGATGGGTGAGCTCATCACTAAAGATGCCGACAGCTACGAGTATCTGGCTGAATCGATCCGCATGCACCCAGATCAAGACACATTAAAACAAATGATGGTTGATGCAGGCTTTGAACAAGTCGACTACACCAACATGACCGACGGCATTGTCGCATTGCACCGTGGTTATAAATTCTAATGATGCCGCAAGAAGTTGTGCTGCTTGCCTGCGCCGCAATTGAAACGGGTCTGAAAAAACTTCAGGCCCAAGCGGGCGACGATTATTCGCGCCAGCGCCAGTTGCATGGCAAAGTGTTTCGTATCCAATTATCACAGCTCAGCTGGCCATTCTATTTAGTGTTTGCCAAAGAGATCCAAGTACTGAGCCGCTATGAAGGCGATGTCGATGTCAGTCTACATGCCGATGCGACGACGCTTTATCGCGTGTCCGAAGGCGCAAACCTGACTGAACTAATCAAGCAAGATAAACTCAAGCTTGAGGGCGATCTCAATTTATTACAAAGCTTTAGCCAATATCTACGCGGTATCGAATTTGACTTTGCCGAGCCAATATCCCGTTATTTAGGTGATGGTCCCACTCACAAACTCATCTGTTCTAGCCATCAGGCAAAAGACTTTGCACTCGAAGTGTTGCGTAAAACCCGCTCCCACTTAGGGCAACTCGCAGTTGAAGAGTATCGCCTCGCACCGCACCCAATTGAGTTAATGCACTTTCGCGATCAAATGGATGATTTAGTTGCCGACACTCGCGCGATTGAACAACGGATTGCCCAATTAAGAGACCAAATTAAGCCATGACCTTTGCCAGTATCCGCCGCGGTTACCACGTCATCAAGACCTTACTTCAGTACGGGTTAGATGACGTATTGCCGCCAAAGATGACACCTTGGTACTTTAAGCTCGCCCGTAACAGCCTATTCTGGATCCGCAATAAGCATAAAAATAAGCCCGGTGGCGAACGCTTAAAACTGGCGATGCAGGAACTCGGCCCCGTTTATATCAAGCTTGGGCAAATGCTCTCAACCCGCCGCGATTTACTCAGCGATGAATGGGCCAGTGAATTGGCCATGCTACAGGACAAAGTACCGCCCTTTGATGGTGCACTTGCCCGCCAAGCGATTGAAGCTGAGCTAAAAGCGCCGATTGAATCGCTATTCGATGACTTTAATGAAACGCCACTGGCCTCAGCCTCTATTTCTCAGGTGCATACCGCGACCTTAAAATCTAACGGCAAAGACGTCGTACTTAAGGTGCTACGCCCGAATGTAGAAGCCAAGATTCAAGCCGATCTGCAGTTGATGTCGCAAACTGCCAAACTGATTGAATACCTCCTCGGTGAAGGTAACCGCCTGCGCCCTGCTGAAGTGATCGAAGATTATCGAGTCACTATTTTAGGCGAGTTAAACCTTAAGCTCGAAGCCTTAAACGCAGTCAAGCTACGCAACAACTTCCTCAACTCAGATGCGCTCTATGTGCCTTATGTGTATGAAGAGTTTTGCTATCCACGCCTGATGGTGATGGAACGTATTTACGGTATTTCTGTCTCGGATATTGCCGCCCTTAAAGCGCAAGGTACCAACTTTAAGTTATTGGCCGAGCGGGGTGTTGAACTATTTTTTACCCAAGTATTCCGCGATAACTTTTTCCACGCCGACATGCATCCGGGCAATATCTTTATTTCCCGCGATCATCCTGAGAACCCATACTACATTGGGCTCGACTGCGGCATCATGGGCACACTCAGCGAAGTCGATAAGCGCTATCTCGCCGAAAATTTCCTCGCCTTCTTTAATCGCGATTATCACAGAATTGCCCAGCTCTATATTGAGTCTGGCTGGGTATCGGAAAAAACCGATCTACAAGCTTTCGAACAGGCCATCAAAGTGGTGTGTGAACCTATGTTCAACAAGCCGCTCGACGAAATTTCCTTTGGTCATGTGTTACTGGAATTATTCCGCACTGCGCGCCACTTCGATATCGTAGTGCAACCGCAATTGGTATTGTTGGAAAAAACCTTACTCTACATCGAAGGCTTAGGCCGTCAGCTGTATCCACAGTTGGATTTATGGCAAACCGCCAAACCCTTTTTAGAGCAGTGGATGGCCGACCAAGTCGGTCCTAAAGCTATGTTTAAAAAGGTATCCACAAAACTGCCATATTGGGCTGATAAACTACCTGAATTCCCTGAACTAATTTACGATAATCTTAAGTTAGGCAGGAAATTGCTGAGTTCTCAGCAACAAATGCTAGATAAGTATTTGAAATATCAGCAGCAGGCACACAAGAGTAACTACTTGCTTATCACTTCTGCCGTTTTATTGATCTGTGGCACGTTATTGATTAATAGAGACGCTACACTATGGACCCCTTATGTTTGTCTAATTTCAGGCATGATATTGTGGTTTGTAGGATGGCGATCTAGGCCAAAGAATCGCAAATTTTAGCTAGCACTAATTAATCAGAGGTTCATAATAGAACCGATATCAATTAAGAGGATACCTTCATGGGTGGTATTAGTATTTGGCAACTGCTTATCGTTGCGTTAATCGTTGTCTTGTTGTTTGGAACTAAGAAATTACGCTCTTTGGGTGGTGATTTAGGTGGTGCGGTTAAAGGCTTCAAAAACGCCATGTCTTCAGAAGAAGACAAGAAGGCATTAGAAGACACCGAAGCGGCTAAAACAGCGCAAACAACTCAACAGGCGACTGAAAAGAAACCTGAGTCTAACAAAGAACAGGCGTAACTCTTTATGTTTGACGGTATCGGCTTTATGGAGCTGCTGCTGATCGGTGTTTTGGGGCTAGTGGTTCTTGGCCCCGAACGTCTACCGGTTGCGGTGCGTTCGGTAACGAGTTGGATCCGTGCGATGAAACGCATGGCGAACTCGGTAAAAGAAGAACTTGAGCAGGAGCTGAAGATCGAGCAGTTGCATGCCGATCTTAAAAAAGCCGAGAGCAAAGGTTTATCTAACCTCTCACCTGAACTCAAAGAGTCTATTGAGCAACTAAAGCAAGCGGCACAGTCAGTGAACCGCCCTTATCAAGTTCAGGATCCGTCAAAAGACACCCCTGAGCCTGAGAATCAAATTCACACTCCTGCTCAAGTGAATCCAGTTCAAGCTAGCCAAACTAATCCAACAGCCACTGTAGAGGCGAGTCAAACATCGGCTTCTCCCGCTACTTCAAGTGAGCCATCTCAGGGCGTGGATACCAGTTCTAACCCGAAAGCCAACGGATAATTCATGTCGCAACAGCAGCCACTTATCAGCCATTTGCTTGAACTTAGGTCCAAGCTGCTAAAATCCATTGCTAGTGTGTTATTAGTGTTCATTTGTAGTGTGTACTGGGCAAATGATATCTACCACTACATGGCAATACCTTTAATGCAATCTTTGCCTCTTGGTGGCAGCATGATTGCGACGGATGTCGCTGCACCATTTTTTGCACCTTTCAAACTAACCCTCGTTTTATCATTTTTTGTGGCAGTGCCCTACGTGTTATTTCAAATTTGGTCCTTTGTGGCACCGGGTTTATATAAACATGAAAAACGCTTAGTGATGCCACTGCTATTCAGCAGTACCTTATTGTTTTATCTCGGTATTGCATTTGCTTATTATCTTGTATTCCCTGTTGTTTTTGGTTTTTTTGCTAACAATGCGCCAGAGGGAGTTCAAGTTGCGACAGATATTACCAGTTACCTTAACTTCATTCTGAAGCTATTCTTTGCCTTCGGTCTATCCTTTGAAATCCCCATTGCCGTTGTTTTACTCTGCTGGTCAGGTGTCACTACACCTGAAGATCTCAAGCAAAAACGTCCTTATATCATAGTGGGCGCCTTTGTCGTCGGCATGCTATTAACCCCACCAGATGTGATTTCCCAGACTATGCTTGCTGTACCAATGCTGTTATTGTTCGAAGGCGGTTTATTAGCGGCTCGTTTCTACAGCAAACCAGATGACGAGTCAGACGAAGATACTGAACAAACAAACGACTAACGTCCTCGAAGGCGTTAGGGGAATAATATAATAAGGAACATTCTCATGCGCTTAACTCTTATCACGGCAGCGATCATGCTTGTATCTGTCCAAGCAAATGCCAGCATTGAACAACAGTTAACCCAATGTGCAACAACCGCCGATAAACTCGACCGCTTGATTTGCTATGACAAGCTAGCAGAAAGCGTAAAAGCTGACACCATTCGCACTCAAACGATACCGACTACAGTAGCAACAGTTGCAGTCCCTACGACTGCAGCAGCGATAGTGGCAACCGCCTCCCAAGCACCAGCGGCAAAAATTGCCGATGACTTTGGGATGGAAGCCAAGCGTGTTCAAGAAAATACTGTCGATAAGATTTATTTAGAGATTCAATCTATAGCTGAAGATGCCTACGGAGACATTAAAGTGACTTTCACTAACGGTCAGGTATGGAAACAAACTGATGGCCGTAAGTACAATGTTAAGCAAGGTGAAACTGTCTATATTGAAAAAGCCGCTTTAGGTTCTTTTTTAATGGGTACCGATGATCGCAATGCCAAGGTTCGGGTAAAACGCCTAAAATAATGCCCTCATACATAGATATCGCTGTCAATTTACTTGGCAGCGCACTCGAACAAGATACTGTATCGATAATACAAGCGGCGGCGGACCAAGGGGTTTCGCCGTTAATTGTTATTGGCAGCGATTTAACTGAAAGTGCGGCAGCCATTGCTGTATGCGAGCAATATCCTAATCAACTTTACTGCACTGCTGGTGTGCATCCCCACCATGCCAGTGGTTGGCATGATAGCTCAAACGCTCGACAAGCTGAACTCTGCCATGCACCGCAAGTGGTTGCCGTTGGCGAATGTGGTTTAGACTACAATCGTGATTTCTCCCCGAGACCTATCCAGCGCCAAGCTTTTATTGCGCAACTAGAATTGGCGATTGAACTTCAAATGCCCGTACTGATGCACGAGCGCGATGCCCACGAAGACTTTATCGCTATCCTGCGTGAATATCGACCTCAGCTTAATGGTGCGCTTTTACATTGTTTCACAGGCACTCACGCACAGATGGAAGCCTATATTGACCTCGATTTACACTTAGGCATAACAGGTTGGGTCTGCGATGAAAGACGCGGCCAAGAACTAGCGCAACTCGTTCCCTTTATTCCGCAGAATCGCATTTTAATCGAGACAGATAGCCCTTACCTACTCCCCCGTAGTATGCGGCCCAAGCCTAAATCGAGCAAAAACAAGCCCGAATACCTTCCTTATATCGCAAATTATATTGCAAACCTACGCGGAGAAGATGCGGATGAGTTTGCAAAACGTTGCTACCAAAATAGCTTAGCGTTTTTTAATTTGGATCGAGTCCATGCTTAACAAAAACATGCCACTCATACTCTTGCTGTGGCTATGGATATGCCCAACACAGGCCTTGGCAACCTTATTGAGCATTGACGAGTCAACCACGACGCCTTTAAACCTTACGCCTTGGTTAATGGTCAGCCACCCTACACCAGCAAAAGAACTGGCCGAAATACAAGCTTTGCCAAAAACTGATTGGCATAACTTTACCAATAAAGACATTCAAAAACTCAGCGGCCATGATTTTTGGCTCAGTTTCAGCTTAACCAGCCCTGACGAAACACTTTCGCGCATTTTAGCGCTAGATAACCCTTTGTTAGACAAGGTAACTATCTACCATTTAGTCAATAATAAACTCATGAATACTGTGCTGATGGGTGATATATTCCCCTATGAGGATCGACCATTCTTGAGTAATATTTTCCTATATCCTTTCAAGATCAACACAGATGACTCCCATACTTTCTATCTGCATATTCAAACGGAAGGTAGTGCTGCAGTACCATTAAACCTATGGTCTTCTAATGACTTAGCTCAAATTGCCGAATCTACCGCCGTTGAGCATGGATTCCAACTTGGTGTACTTGCCGCAATTGGCATTTTTAGCCTTTTTATCGCCATAGCATCGGGCTCATTCAGCTACAGCTATTACTCTGGCTATGTCCTTAGCATGACCTTACTCGTTGCCACGATTAACGGTTTTGCCTTCCGATTCCTCTGGCCAGACTGGCCGCTATTGCAGCAAGTTATGGTGCCGTTTTTACTGCCAATCGTTATGGCATTTGCGTTAATGTTTACTGAAAAAATATTACAGCTCAAATATTTAAACCGCCGTATGTTACTCACTTGTCGCTATAGTGCTGTGTATATCCTCTGTGTTGGACTCGCCACACCTTTTATACAATATGGAACGGCGCTCTATATCGAGATCATTTCCGTTGCAGTGCTCAGCCTAGTCCTGATGGTCTTTGCCATTACTCAGGCTATCAATGGCCATAAACTGGCACGTATGTACACTATTGGCTGGGTGAGTATGCTGACAGGCGCCTGCATCAGTAGCTTGCTTTATCTCAGCGTGATCGACTTAAATTTAAAACCGCAAACGCCTGTGATGCTTGGGCTGACTTTTGAAATTATCTTCATGTCTCTGGTGCTCGCCATCCGCTATAACGATGAGCGCAAAGCTAAACTACGTATCCAGCAAGAAGCCTTAAAGCAAGCACAGAAAATTCGTAGTGCGCGGGAAGAAGCCCTAAAAGCGGAAGCCGAGAGCAATGAGAAACTCGAACAAATGGTGCAAGAGCGTACTTTAGAACTGGAAATCACCCTCAGAGAATTGCATGAGGTGAATCAAAAGCTCACCGAACAAAGTACTATCGACAGTTTAACTGGGGTCAAAAACCGCAGTGCCTTTGATAAACGTTTAATCGCTGAAAGCCGGATCAGTCGCAGGCAAGAAACACCCATAGCACTGTTAATGCTTGATATTGATCGCTTCAAGCTGATCAACGACAGATTCGGTCATCTTGCAGGCGATCAAGCATTACGTACAATAGCTCAAACATTACAGCAGCATTTAAAACGGCCAACGGATCTAGTGTCACGTTTTGGGGGAGAGGAATTTGCTATCATCCTTCCTAATACAACTGCAGAAGGTGCGCTCCAAGTTGCTGAAACAATAAGAGACGCTGTTGCCTCTATTCATTTTGAATGGGAAGGTGAAGCGATACCTTTGACTATCAGTATCGGAGTCAGTGCCGATATAGTGACCCACGATCAACACAGTACTAAATTACTAGAACAAGCAGATAAAGCCCTCTACCAAGCAAAAAACGGTGGACGTAATCAAGTCAGCTTGTATTTGTCGGATCAAGCAAGACCAGTACCTAATTAGGAGTCAAATGTGAATATCATTACCAGTGCCTTCCCTCAGCGTAGAATGCGCCGCATGCGTAAACATGATTTTAGCCGTCGCCTCATGGCCGAAAATCATCTAACGGTCAATGACTTGATTTACCCAATGTTTATTCTAGAAGGCACTAATCGCAGTGAAAAAATAGCCTCTATGCCCGGTGTTGAACGCTACTCGATAGACTTGCTACTGAAAGAAGCTGAAGAACTGGTTGAGTTAGGTATCCCATTGATCGCACTTTTCCCTGTGACACCTGCAGAGAAAAAAACATTAATGGCAGAAGAAGCCTATAACGCAGATGCCCTAGTGCAACGTGCAGTGCGCGAGCTAAAAAAAGCCTTTCCACAGCTAGGCATCATGACTGACGTGGCACTAGATCCTTTCACCACTCACGGTCAAGACGGCATCATAGACGAAACGGGTTATATCCTTAACGATATCACCACCGAGATTTTAGTGAAGCAAGCACTGTCACACGCCGATGCTGGAGCTGACATCATTGCACCATCGGACATGATGGATGGCCGTATTGGCGCGATTCGCCAAGCATTAGAAGCGGCAGGGCACGTCAACACCCAAATCATGGCTTACTCGGCAAAATACTCTTCAAACTACTACGGTCCATTCCGTGATGCCGTAGGCTCAGCGGGTAACCTCAAAGGTGGCAATAAGCATAGCTATCAAATGGATCCAGCGAACAGTGACGAAGCTTTGCATGAAGTCGCACTCGATATCCAAGAAGGAGCCGATATGGTGATGGTTAAGCCAGGTATGCCGTATTTAGATATAGTGCATCGCGTTAAAACTGAACTTGCAGTGCCAACATTCGCCTATCAAGTCAGTGGTGAATACGCCATGCATATGGCAGCAATCCAGAATGGATGGTTAGCCGAAAAGGCCATCGTCATGGAATCCCTACTTTGCTTTAAACGTGCAGGCGCAGACGGTATTTTAACTTACTTCGCTAAACGTGCTGCCCAGTGGCTTAAAGAAGCTTAAGCAACCTAATGCGAAACTAATGCAAAAGCACCACCTCAAAGCAGCCTTCTGGCTGCTTTTTTTTATCGATGAATAGTGAAAAATCTGGAAGTAACGCTTGTGTATTGAGGGGAAGAAAAGACTCGCCAACAAAGCTAATAGCAATACTTACAGTCGGCAGCATTGCTATTAGTATAAATAATGTTCAGATTACAAAAGCAAAAAAGCCAGCTTATTCAGCTGGCTTGATTACATCTCAATGAGATAATTAGGCGCTTGGCGATGACCTACTCTCACATGGGGAGACCCCACACTACCATTGGCGCGTTTGCGTTTCACTTCTGAGTTCGGGATGGGATCAGGTGGTTCCACAAGGCTATTGTCACCAAGCAAATTCTTTATTCTAGGGTTAAACACTAGATTGTAATGGTGCTGATACCCAGAATCGAACTGGGGACCTCATCCTTACCAAGGATGCGCTCTACCGACTGAGCCATATCAGCAATTCTATACTAATCAATTAAGATTATTTAAATTAGGCGCTTGGCGATGACCTACTCTCACATGGGGAGACCCCACACTACCATCGGCGCGTTTGCGTTTCACTTCTGAGTTCGGGATGGGATCAGGTGGTTCCACAAGGCTATTGTCACCAAGCAAATTCTGTTTATTACCGTGTCCATCTCTGGACCACGTTAATAATAATTTGAAAAGCTGATTTTCTGTTGAGTCTTTAACTTTATCAAGTGTCTATATTCTGTCTAAGTTCGCTTAGCAAAACCCATCTGGGTTGTATGGTTAAGCCTCTCGAGTCATTAGTACATGTTAGCTCAACGCCTCACAACGCTTACACACCATGCCTATCAACGTCCTAGTCTCGAACGGCTCTTTAGAGGAATTAAATTCCTAGGGATGACTCATCTTAGGGCTCGCTTCCCGCTTAGATGCTTTCAGCGGTTATCGATTCCGAACGTAGCTACCGGGCAATGCCATTGGCATG
>NZ_JAKKRL010000013.1:0-131544 GCF_025654335.1 Shewanella sp. SM21 | reverse complement strand
GGCAGGAGCTGAGCACGTTTAATCGAGCGGTTAAAAACACTCTTGCCTGCTTGATTAACTCCACATACTTGGAAGATATTTTTTGCGAGATCAATTCCTATTAGTGTAACTTTCATTTTGGACACCTTTTGTTGTTATTGAACGTGCAAATTCAATATGGCGTAAATGACGCCTACTTCACAAGAGGTGTCCATCCCATCATCCTTGGATGCTCGACCGCCCCGTCCATGGGGCGGACGGTCGTCTCGCAAATCACCATGGCTCACCTTTCTAGCATTGGCGTAGTCAGTAAGTTTTAAAGACAAACGTAGCATGTTTGGGGATAACTCATAGTTAGTTCATGGGTTCTAACACATAAATTTCGGGATGAAAATTTCGATGGATTAACGCCCAAATCAGGGAGCGTGTTAACTAGTCTAGTCCGCAGGACGATGTTGCCTTTGTTTGTTAAATGCTCACACTTTGATAGAACCGTTAGTCCACCCAGTTATGAGCTGACTGATACTATCAGATACTTTATGAAACCTAGTTTCTATTGGATAGAAAACCCATACCCCTTGATTGTGGATGCGTAAACAAAATTCGATACCATCAGTGCCAGCATGACCGATAACTAAGTGGTGGTGATTCTTGTCAATTGAAACTTCAGCTATTGGAACCACCAACTGCAAGAAAGACTGTCTATCGTAATAGCCTTCTTCGTACTTAGATATGAGTTCTAAGCAATCATAGTTTTCCACTAAGTATTTCTTAGCAATCACTCAGAATCCCTCCGACATTTAGCGCCACATTTTATGCCTCTGTACTAATAGATAGAGGAGGTGGCGGAGGTAATATTGGTTGCTGACTTGTAAAATGCACTTCTTTAAGATGCTGACATAAGCCATCAAAGTCAGGAAACATTGTCATATCGTTGATCCCCATAGAATTGAGCTCACGCATAACGATATTTCGTTCACTCGCGGGCATATCGTAACGCCATAAAAACGTTCGATTCTTTTCTGCTCCCTTCTTCATTATAAAGCCTGCAATGTCTACTACGTTAGTTGATGTAGTAACCCCCATTTGCCGCACCATTCTTTGATTACCCGTTGCATAAGGGACAAAGTTGCTAACAAATTCTTCCCCTCCAAGAAAATTACTATCAGCTCCAAATTCTTTGTTCCAACACTCGATATCAAATATAAACACCGTTACTTTATCTGTGGGCTTAGTATTCAAAGAAGCGCCTTTAAATGCAAAATATGCAGCCACGTAACCTGACAATGTCCAGTCAAGCAAGGGGGTGGGAAAGCCATGATGTTGTAACTTTCCTAAAAATGAGCCGTATTCAACGCTATTTTGAAAGTTAATTGGGGCTTCAAACGCAGCAACTTGGTAATGAACATCATTTATGATGGTGCTAAAGTAATCTTGAAGTGAGATATTTTTGAACTTTGCATTTCGGTGAAAAGTCGTTTCAAGCTTCCAGTCGCTGTTACTTTGCCCACGATAGTATAGTTTTTTGTTGTTTTTGGTAGCATCAGCTATCCAGTTTTTATAAGTATTCCAGTTTTGTTCCATATAATTTCGTATCTCGTCGAACTAAAGATGGATAACATTTATTAGTGCGTATGCGTGTTTATCACGTTAGACCAGTAATAAAAACTTGCCACTCATTTTTAATCACCAACATAATGCACTTTCGATTTGCCAACAACACGCTCTGGATAAAATGGCTTGAATATGAGGCGACAAAAGTAGGAGGACTACATCAGAGTCAAAAAGTGGTATTAGGGACTAATTTAAAGAGATAGTTCAAGGCTTATCTGAGTTCTGCAAGGATGTGGCATATAAACCTCCTTGTTCAATGCTTAACCAAGCATAGTCGGAGGGCTACCACGCTATTTAAAGATGGGTATCTCTATATTTCTCTATATTTCTCTATATTTCTCTATTTATTTCTGTCTCTGTATTTCCTTTTCAATAAAAAGTATTACTTTTATGCCGTTTAATACCTAGGTATAAATTTTTATCGTATTATCCCATCACTATTTCTTTATCTATCTAGTTGGTTCGCGAGAGCTAGATTCCCCACAGAAAAGGATTTTTTATGGGACATAAGACGTTATTGAGTGCTGTATTTTTGACAGCGACCTGCGGTGTCGCCACTTTTGGGGTGAATGCTGAATCGCTGTTTACTCCCTTTCCGGATGCCAAATCACTTGAAGAAAAGCGCATCCACTTTACGCCCTTTGAACTTATCACCGCAGTGAATAGTGACAAGTTCACTCTGTTGCCTGTATCGGGGAAATTGACTCGACAAAGCGTTGAGTTACCAGAGGGGTATAGTCCTGAGCATGTTATCAATAACTATTTGGCACAGCTAAAAAAGCTGAATGCTGAAGTGTTATTTAGTTGTCAGGCCGTCACCTGCGGTGATGGTCAAGCCATGCAAACTCAGCTAAAGCCGCTTAAAAGCGTGAATGCCGACTATCACAGTGCTTACGTGGCGGCAAAACTGAAAGGTACTCGCGGTGAGGTTTACACCAGTATCTATGTCGTCAATCGCGAGGACAGATATACCTATCTGCAAGTCGATATTCTCGACGCTATCCCTGAGCCGCTGGACTTAATCCAAGCGAATAGTGACTTTTTACAGCAGGCGCCGAAGAATATTGAGATTAAAGATAGGCGTAGTGACGATGCTCAAGGCTCGACAGACCATCCTTTGTTGGGACGTATGCCCGGCAGTTATATTACAAGTTACAAACAAACTAACTTTACCCAAGTGCCTGTATTAGTGGGGATCTCGGGCGCAAATTATCAAACCAAATCGCTGGACGCCAAGCTTACCCAAATAAGTTATCAGATGCCTGAAAGCTATTCGTTGTTTGAAATCAACAGCAATTATGCCGCAGCTGCACAAAAGCTGGCAGCAGAGCGGGTATTCCATTGCAAAGGCACGGCTTGCGGCGACGATGATAGCCTGATTAATGCCATCAAATTAATTAAGGACGATAAAGAGGACGAATGGCAGGAGTATCAGCTGTTTAAGCTTAGTCACGCAAAGGGCGATGTTTACTTCGATATCTATTCCCAAGGATATTTCGATGGCACACCTGCCGATACTACCCTCAGGGTAATGGAATTCTCTACTCTGAAGGATGATCGAGTGGCGATTGACCTCAATGCTTTGACCGATGCGATTAGCCAAACTGGCAAGGCGACGTTGGAGGGATTGCTGTTTGATTATGACAGTGAGCGCATGTTGCCTGAGTCCAAACCTGTACTGGAGGTGCTGGCAAGCTATCTTAAGCAGCATCCGGCGATGAGTTTTTATGTGGTTGGACATACCGATGACAAGGGCGAGCGGAGTTACAATCAAAGCCTGTCGGAGCGACGCGCCGCAGCTGTGATTAAGCAGTTGAGTGACGGGTTTCAAATTCCGTCGGCCCAATTAACCGCCCACGGTAACGGGGAATATAGCCCTGTCGCCAGCAATACTAATGACGCCGGACAAAAACTGAATCGCAGAGTGGAGTTAGTACTTCGTTCTGATAAAAAGTAGCTCATATTAATAAGCTTGAAAGGGGAGCTTCGTTTTATAGAAACGCCTGAGTCATCTCAGGCGTTTCTATCTTCATTGGAGTTCATTGGAAGATATTGTTCGCGCGGGCATTTGTCTAAAATTGAGGTTAGTAGCTTGAGTGTATTCGCCACTTGTCTTTCTCTAAATTGTCACTGCGGCTTTAAGCACTGCAACTTCCTGTGGGGTGAGTGGCCGCATCGCTCCTTCGGCTAAGGATTCTAGCGTTAATGTCATTAATGCGACGCGCTGTAAGTCAATTACCTTATAGCCTAAGGCGCTGGCCATACACCGAATTTGTCGATTTAGTCCCTGAGTCAGCACGATTTCAAAGCTGTCCGAACTGAGGCGGCGGACTTGGCAGGGCAGGGTTTGCACATCTTTATAATTCACTCCATTGGACATTTGCTCAACAAAATCATCTGCGAATGGCCTATCGAGGCGCACATGGTAGGTTTTGCTGTGGGCAAAACTGGGGTGCATCAGTTTATGGGTCAGCTCACCATCGTTAGTTAACAGCAGTAGGCCGCGGGAATCCTTATCGAGTCTGCCGACGGGGTAGAGTCTTGGCGCTTTGGGAAGCAGGTGTATGAGACTCGTTTCATCTTGCTCAAGCAGACGGCAATCCGTGCCCACAGCTTTGTTAAATACCCAATAGGCGAGCGTTTCGGTTTGAGTGATAGGTTTGCCATCAAACTCAATACGGTCGAGGCAGTGTAATGACTCGTCCAAACAGATGGGATCTGTGTGGCGGGCGATACCGCCATTGAGTGTGATGCGCCCAGCCTCAATCAAACGGCAGGCTTCACGGCGTGAGCCTATGCCACACTGGGCGAGGTATTTTGCTAAGCGCATGGATTACCCTAAAGTATTTGGCGTTCTTGGGCGCGATGATACAGTATTTTTGATAGGCGCCGCATTGCAAAGGCTAGGCTTAAACACCAAATAATACTCAAGTTAGTTTGGAGCCACATATTGGCTGAAACAGTACAAAAGTGTGTTTGGGGCACACAGGGAGGGAAATCCAATATTGTCCAATCTAATTGCAGGGTTAAACTCACGGCACTACAAAAGCTGATCAGACTTAAATAGAACAGTGGTTTTGGGCAAATAAACCGAGGCACTATCCCCGCTATAATCACAAGGCTGTGCAAGATGAGGGTGCTTAATAGATAACTCGTTGAAACTATTCTGTGTATGCTCAAAAAATTAATGGGGAATATTCCCATCAAAATCACAGAGACTCCTACCCAAGCACCTGTAAGTGCTATGCATTGGCTACACGTATCTAGTTTTAGTAAGTAGAGCCCGGTCATTGAAATGAGTATGCAGAGCCCGGCAGCTAATAAGCTTAAATTAAACACATAAGCGAGGGGTGAGTTGATATAGTTACCTAAAAAATCAGCTCGTATTTGTAAGACTTGAACTCCAACATTTTGATATTCAGCATAAATAGCAATTAATACTCCAGAAGCACTAATAAAGGCTGCGCCTACAATCAACCATGTAATAAGACGATGTAGATCGTAATAACTTGGTTCTTGGTGATAAAGAGGATTCATGGAGACTAAAAATATACTGACGGGATATGACCACATTGAATGCGGTAACTTGCCTGAATTGTTTAATGAAGGCAAGCGAGTTGATGCTTTTTCGTCAAAAGAGGGCTTTAAAATGACAAGGAGCGCCTAGTGCGTTCCTTGTCATAAACGTTAGATTCTACTCATGCATTCAAATATCATTTAGTGTCGTTTGCGGAAAATTACAATCGCAACAGCCACTACGGCTAAAATCATACAGTACCAAGCGTGTGAAACGGCAGCTAGAGGCGTGATGCTAAAGGTCGATGCGATCAGTAGGGCTTGTGCGCCATACGGGATCAAACCTTGGATAATACAGGCGAAAATATCGAGTATGCTGGCGGCACGTTTCGGACTCACGCCATGCTTCTCTGCTAAGTCTTTTGCAATATCCCCCGTCACCACGATAGAAACCGTGTTGTTAGCCACACAAGAGTTAGTTACTGCGACTATACCTGCCATGCCTAGCTCAGCAGCGCGGCATGAAGCTTCACCTTGCGCCTTGGAGAAACGAGTGATCAGCTTTTCAATCTGTTTACTCACAAAGGCAAGACCACCTTGCTGCTGCATGAGTGCGGCTAAACCACCCACTAGCATAGATAGAATGAAAATCTCCTGCATATTGCTAAAGCCAGCATAAATATCTTTACCGAATTGGATCACGCCGTAATCCATAGTAAACAGGCCGGTTGCGCCCGCTAATAAGATACCTAAGGTTAAGACCACAAATACGTTCAGACCTGCCACAGCTAAGATCAAAATGGTCAGATAAGGAATGACCTTAATAAGATCGATATTCTGTGTTGCTAATTCTGCTTGGCCTTGTCCGGCAAATACAAAGGCGATTAAAGTTAGCAGTGATGCGGGGATAGCGAAAATCAAATTTTCACGAAATTTATCTTTCATATCACAGCCTTGGGTGCGCGTAGCTGCAATGGTGGTATCGGAAATAATCGACAAGTTGTCACCAAATAGGGCGCCAGACATCACGGCTCCCGCCATCAGTGCATAGTCGATTTGCGCTTGGTCGGCTACGCCTAGGGCGATTGGAGCGACAGCCGCGATTGTCCCCATAGAGGTTCCCATGGCCGTTGCGATAAAAGCGGCAATCACGAAGAAACCAGGTAGTAACAGGTTCGATGGTATTAACGATAAACCAAGAGCAACAGTAGCATCGACGCCGCCAGTGGCTTTCGCGACTGCAGCGAAGGCGCCTGCAAGTAAGTAAATTAAACACATTGCAATAATATTGCTGTGACCAATACCGCCAATAAAGGTATCAATCGATTGATTTAATTTCTGTTTTGATAAAATCAACGCCAGAATGATTGCAGGTAAAATAGCGATAACGCTGGGTAATTGATAGAAGGCAAAGTCGACACCTTGGCTTTGGAAATACACACCCGCGCCAATGAAAAGACCAAGGAAAACAAATAATGGCAACAGGGCAATAAAAGATGCCGGGCTGTGCTGTGCTGCTGTTGGATTGCTCAAATGTTATCTCTCTTTCGCTTAGGGTTTTTCCGCAGGATCCTTGGCAGTCAAACTCGCTTAAATTCAGTGTTGCCTCGGCATCGTATCCTAGCAACTTGAGGCAAAGCATATTTGATCCCTGATAACCTGTCAATTTAGACGTCTAGATGTTTTTACTTCCGCTGTGATCGCTAGGTTATTAATAGGTTGTATAAGATGAAAACTAGTCTTTATTTTAATTACTAATCAATATCTTACCTGTTTTCATTTAGATTGAGTTAGAGGGTTTATATCTGATTTAGCGTGTATTTCAACTGAACGGAATTGCATGAAATTTAAGCGAATGACTGGTGTGATGGAGTAAGCCGGCTATTTATTGCTCCATTTAGTGTGAGTTGTTGGTGGGTAAGCCAGCATAAATAACGTAAATGATGAGTGGCATTAATCAATAGGGCTCATTTGGGGACGTATTGACTTAGTTCGCTTGTGCAGCGTTGTGATAGCAATGATACGTCAAATAACTTTAATAAAACCTTAATAAGCAATCTATTGTTTTTAAATGTAAAACAGTTTCAAGCATCTAAAATCCCCATAAAAACTAATGGCAACAATTTGTATTGAAGTAGAGACTTTAATAGAATCCGCACAAATTATGTTAATTACTATTAGTGCTTTGTTTAAATTTAACTGGATGAAGCGTTTATTGCTGATCCCTCAGATCTTCCTACTACAGTGGGTATTATCATGATACGTCGCGCTAAGCCATTACTCGGAACGCTGGTGGAAATCGCTGCCGAGTCACTGCCAAATCAAAGCGGTGAGGTACAACTTAAAGATAAAGCATTGGAAGCGGCGATTAGCGTGGCTTTTTCGCGTGTGACCCATATTGGGCGGTTGCTGAGCTTCCATCAACAGGACAGCGAGTTAAATCAGTTAAATCGGCAGCCGGGAATTTGGGTAACGTTAAGCCAAGATAGTTTACGAGTGCTCAAGTTGGCTAAGGGGCTGGGCAAGGCGAGCAACAACTTATTCAATTGTACCGTTGGCGGCGAAATGATGTCTCGCGGCGCTTTGCCTGCTTACCTTGGTATGCCATTGTTATTGCAAGGTGACTGGCAAGATATTGAAATAAACGGTAATCAAGCGCGATTAGCTAGACCGCTAATTTTAACCTTAGATGGTATAGCTAAAGGTTATGCGGTCGATATGGCAGTGAGTGAGCTGCGTCGCGCTGGCGTGAGCGGAGGTTGGGTCAATGCGGGTGGCGATTTAAAAGTTTTTGGCAGTGCATCTTTAAATGTAGTGTGCCGCGGTCCATTAGGAGCGAGCCAAAAGCTCTGCGTTAGCAATATGGCGCTCGCCAGCTCAAGGGTCTCACAATCCTTAAGTCATGATTACCCTGCACTATTACTGCCAACTGGCAATGTTGCCGATACGAACGTCGATGCTGAAAGCGAGCGTATTGTTAGTGTGAGAGCCTCTTTTGCTTGGCGCGCCGATGCGTTAACGAAAGTCGCAGGCTATCTTAATCCCGACTTGGCCGCAGAAAAAATTGCTCACTTGGGTGGTCAATTAGTCAGTTTTGATTGATGTATCTTTTGCCTGTTTTACAGCTTTTGCAGATGATTGAATTAGAAATTCAATCATTACTGTGAGTTAACATTAAGCAGTTAGTACTGTTATTCGCACTTTAACGGGTGAATCGATACAACTTGGGTTTCGTTACCGTTATTTGCAACTTGCATACGGTTGTGGGCTTTTATTGTCTTCAAGCTTTGCTTGGTATTATTTCCATTAAAAAGAGTGCCCATATTGGGCACTCTTTTCGTTTCAATAGCTTATCGCTAACCATGTGTCGTTAGTCATTTATCTTAAGCGACTTTAAATCGCGCAACTTCTTTTTGTAGGTTGCTGCAAATGGCTTTAGTGTTGACGACTATTTGCTGCGTTTCTTGGATCACTAAGTTGCAGTATCTTGTTTTATCGGATAATTCGGTCAAGTTACGATTAATTTCTTCGGTCACATGGGTTTGCTCTTCGGTCGCAGTCGCCGTTTGAGTGGACATCTCACTGACCTTAGAGGTGGAGTTTAGAATTTCATCTAATGCATCTTGGGTCTGGCTGGCGAGGGTGACGGTTGATGTGGTCAGGCTAGCTCCCGATTCAATGCTTTTAACCGCATCATTTACACCGCGTTGCAACTCTTCAATCATGCGCTGAATATCTTGGGTTGAGGTTTCGGTACGACTCGCCAGTGTACGTACTTCATCGGCAACTACGGCAAAGCCGCGGCCCTGTTCGCCAGCGCGCGCCGCTTCAATGGCCGCGTTAAGGGCAAGGAGATTAGTTTGCTCAGCGATTGAGCGGATCAC
Source organism: Shewanella sp. SM21 (assembly GCF_025654335.1). NCBI lineage: Bacteria > Pseudomonadati > Pseudomonadota > Gammaproteobacteria > Alteromonadales > Shewanellaceae > Shewanella > Shewanella sp. SM21. The sequence goes on along the minus strand of NZ_JAKKRL010000013.1, from coordinate 122,551 downwards.
ATCAAGCACTGAGGCAATATTGGCAGAATTGACTGAAAGTTTTTCAATAACTGTCACGGCATTTTTAACTGATTCAGACAGTTGCTGAATATGATTAACGGACTGGGCGAGGATATTCTTACCCTCTACTGTTTGGTCATTCACCTTAGTGATTTCGGTGGCAGTATGAAGAGCGTTACTGGCGACTTCTCTTACGGCTGCACTCATTTCATTTACTGCTGTGACAATAGTATCGACAAACTGCTCTTGTTCATGGCTGATGTTGATTGTGGTGGCTGACTTAGTTGCAAGACTTTCAACGGTTTGGCTCACATCTTTAGTTTGACCAATAATCGAGATGACCATTTGCTGTAGCTGCTCTACAAATAAGTTAAATGCATGGGCGAGCTCGCCGATTTCATCCTGACGTGTGATAGGGATCCTTTGGGTTAAGTTACCGTCACCATCGACAATGTCATTGATCCTGCTAGTGATATCTTCAATTGCATTGACTATGATTTTAGGGCCGAAGTAGGCAATCAACAGCGCCACAATGGCAACTAAGCTTGCTATCGTTAAGGATATTTGGGTTTGGGTGGTTGCCTGTTCCGTTGCTTGTAAATCTAGCTCTTTTACTCTGTTATCGGCGGCTTCGCCCGCGGCATTGTAGATATCTCTTAATGCCTTAAATTCTTGCTTGGATTTGGTTTCGTGGAGTTGTTTCGCGCGTTCAAAATCATTACTTTTGACGGCATTAATGACCTCTGATGAGGCTTGATACCAGAGAGAAAACTGCGCCTCAAAGCCATTAGTTGATTGCAGTACTTGCAGGTGATCTGTAAGGATTTTTTTAAATTCGCCCATTCTGTCACGGGCTTGATCGACATTCTCTTGCCAGTTATCAATCTCACTTTTGCGATTATCGGCAGATAATTCTTCCCTCAATAACACTTCTTCACTTAGCTGCGCTTGATAAAGGTCGCGATCTGCATTGAGAATTGCCGAAATTGCGGGATTAAATAACTGACTAAATTCCTGCATCTGTTTCACTGTAGCACGGCTTTGCATAGCGTCGGTGACCGCCATGACAATGAGGGCTGTCGCCATAATGGCAAACATCAGTGAAAACTTAACGCGAATACTGTTAAACATAGGACGATCTCCATTAATAACTTAATAAATAGCTTAGTCGTTATTTATAGAATTGCCTTTGCGTGCAGCAGATTGCGATGGGATTTTGTACGCATTGAAATAAGCGAAACCGCCTTGGTCACTATTACCAAGGCGTTGACGCATTACTTTGGATTATTCAGGACAAGCTAGGGTAGGGATGACTTTAGGCTTAGGTTTTATCTGCACTAGCATGACGCCAATGATGACCATAGAACCGCCAATATAATGATAAATGGCTAAGGTTTCATCTAGGATGATGGCCGCCAGTATAGCCGCAATAATAGGCATTAAATTAAAGAATACGCTGGTGCGATCGGCGCCGAGTTTGCTTATGCCATTGATCCAAGCCCACGGCGCTAAAAGTGAGGCAGCGATAGCAGCGTAAAGTATCAGTGGTGCTGATTGGGCACTGATCGCCATGCTGGGACTCGTAAACAGCAGTGGCGTTAGCATGAATACGGCTATGAGTCCTTGAATATAAACCGATTCCCAAGTCGGTAGTGGCAGTTGCCAGCGTTTCAGTAATACGCCATAGAGCGCATACACAAAGGCGCTAAAGAGCAACAGTAAATCACCTTGGGTCACGCCGATGGCAAGGTTCATCATATCGCCGTGACTGAGCATAAAAATCAATCCAAATAGCGAGATTAAGGTGCCACCAAAGGCTAACGGTGATAATTTTTGCTTGAGTAATGGCACGGCTAAAAACAGACTGATCATAGGCACGAGAGAGGTGATTAATGCCATATTTGTTGCCGTGGTGGTTGCCGCCGCAAAATAGGCCAGACTTTGGTTTAGCACCATACCTAACAAAGCCAAAGTAGCGAACTTAGGTAACAAAGGTAGTATCACTTGGCGTTTTTGCCAGACGCGACTTGCGACAAAGGGGGTTAACAATAACATAGCGAAAAACCAACGGTAAAACGCTATGGCTTCAGGATCGATAATCCCAAATGAGAGCTTGTTGACTATCGAATTGCCTGCCCAAATTAATACGGCCAACAGGGGAAACAAATACAGCATGGTCTTGCCTTTAGGTACTGGCTAAAGTGACAGGCCTTAGCTTATGGCTTATCACTTGAGCATCCAGATAATAGATTAGTGGCTATTATCCATGGTCGGTTATGATATAAATATCGCTTATCAGACAAGGTCAGTTCCTCTACGGACAAGCGTAATCTGGGTTAGCGATTTCGTTTGAGTTTTTTGGATCACCATAGCTTTGAGGGCATCAAAATGCGCACGGTTTACCATCCGCTCACGGCAGAGCAAGAGCCTGCTGCAGATATCTTCTTCAACTATGAAGCTTTCCTGCCAAATACGGTAACGCCAAAACATCAACATATTTGGGGGCAACTGCAGTTAATCAGCGGTGGAATTATGGAGTTACATGCTGCAGGGCAACGGTTTTTATCGCCGTCACAATATGCGATTTGGGTTCCTGCGGGGATAGAACATGAAAGTTATACTCGGCGCAGTATTCATTATTGCTCGATGAATATAGTTGCCGAGCGAGCTGCGGCTTTTCCCATAGAGACTTGTCTTTTAGCCGTAACATCCATTGCCCAATCGATAGTGAACGATCTGCGGGAGCGGCAAGTCACTGTGGCAGAAACTGCGGCGGATAAGCGACTGGTTGAGGTTTTGCTCGATCAGCTGACCTTGGGTAAAGCTCTACCGCAATTTCTGCCCACAGTCTCAGATAAACTGTTACAGCCGTTGTTGCTGGCACTTGAAGCCGACCCTGCGAGTTCGAAAACCTTTAAATCTTGGGCCAGTGAATTACATACCACAGAGCGTACCTTAGCTCGTCGCTGCCAAGAGGTTCTGGGAATGAGTTTTACTGAGCTAAGACAAAGGCATAAGTTTATCTATTCCTTACAACTATTACGTCAGGGACTTGCGATCAAAGAAGTGGCATTGACGCTCGGCTATAACCAAACTTCGCCTTATATCGTGATGTTTAAAAAATATGCTCAGTGCTCACCTGAGCAGTATCGCCGCCGATTGTGATTGAGTGGCTGATGGAGCAAGGCTTAATAAAGGCGAGATAATGAGATCCTATGCGAAAGTCGCGCTAGATGATGCACTAAAAATATTGGGGGAAACTGTGAAATAAGATAGGGTGCTAAAGTATTAACACCCTATTTTCGGCCTATTTAAAGAGAGGATTTAAGGTTTTTTACAGAGTTAGATAAGTTAGTCGGAAGCCTTTTGGCGGTTCCGTTTATCTTGACGCTTCTCTTTTAAGGTTTTCATTGGCGGTTTTTTGTTTTTTTCTTTACTCATAGATATAAACTCCAAAGTGAAGGTTACTATCCGAACCCGCGCCGCAAATCGGTTTCGATAGTTGGGCTCAATTTTTTATTTCAGGCTTTAATTGAGACGGTTTATTTATAAAGAGTATAAAAATAAATTTAACGATTGAGGCGCCGTGCTAAACCTCTTAACCCCTTTGCTGTTTACTCTAAAGCGCTGCCATGACTTATACGTAAATAGTTGCAAAGAGTCGTTAATTGTAGTGTTAAACTTATCTAAAGTGTCTCTTTAATAAATATCGCGGCCAGTTAATGACTTCAAAATAACATTCCCTCTTATTATATTTTGTTGAAAATGCCGCTATAAGCCACCGCTAATAGCGAGTTCAAAGCATGTTGCCACTGAATTGAACATGCTCTATTTTAAAATGCTTACAACCTTATAATCATATCTTTAAAATTTTCTGAAATGTTATCAAGTAGCAATACTCAATAGCCATTTACAAAAAGTATGCCCAAATGATTTTTTCCTATACAGACTTTTTAGGTTGTTTTTTCGTTAAACTGACATCTTTAATCATAAACAGAACTGGTTTGCCTAAAATGCTCACCTCTGCCAGTTCGCCCTTTGATAACCCAAGTAAGCTGACGCCTAAATCTGATATGACAGAGAAACGTCCTGCACTGGGTTTATGCCTTGGTGGATACACGAGTTCAATTTGGTACTCTTGCTGATCCTGCAGATTAACTAAGTGAATTTCTCGTCCCACAGTCACTTTATCACTCGTCGTATCATGCTTTAGCTGCTCAAGCTTACTAATCACGCCTGCCAAAGCCGTTGGGCGTAGAGAGGCATTAAAACTGTTTTGTAAATAATAGGTTTCAGTTTTTAGAATAAAATTCTGGAAAAGACTACTAAAAAAAGAATATGCCATTGCCGCCTCTGAAATAACAAAGTTAAAATATAAGCATAGAAATTAAAATGAGTATTACTCTGTGCTTATTTCACAAGAAGTTATAATTCTGCCGAGCGCGAGTGACGCTCGGCTTAGACTGGGAATTTGAGCGAGAGGCGGATTGAGCTTACTGAACTAGATGTGTTAGCTAACACATGGGAAAATAGTGATGAAAATGCAGTGCTAAACATAGTGTTACATCTCCAGTCAAAAGTTGATATTCGATTGATTATTTATTTTTTGTATATCGATTTAGTATATCGGCCTTGCTGTTAACTAAATCTTGCCATTAACTAAATAAGTAATTGCTTGGCTGATACCATAGGTCAAGTAAAAATATAAAGCAAGCCTAACTAAGCTAATCTTGCTGAATATACTGATAACAGTAAAACTGGATTTAACATTGTTTTAACTTTGCCATGTTGGGGCTAGTCTTCGTCAATTTAATGCTAGCACTCGTAAAGTAAACTGAGCACTTGTTAATTTGGCTGAACTGAAAGCCAAATTAATTCAACCATTGAATGTTCTAGTGCATTGTTGCTAGATGCTATGGGCACTAACTGAATTAAGCCTTAATATAAGCTTCTAAAGTCAATATTTACTTAGGTTGTTAAGCCCGCACCTTTTAAAAGTATTTTGATACACATAGAGACGAGGAACAGACAGCTTACGCTTGTACACCAAATCAGCACTAACCAGCCGAGTCGATAGGCGAGGGATTTCGTTTGGGTCGTCATGTTGATCTCCTGCATATGTAAAGTCATCTAAAGTGAATCAGCGACCTAAGCCAAGTTAGCTTAGGTCGCGTTGTGGGAAGCCTCTTTTACCTGAGTCATGGCTAGTGATAGCCTGCATCCTTGGTTACTTTGCCGCGGAACACGTAGTAGCTCCAAAAGGTATAAACCAAAATCAGCGGGATGATCATCAGGGCGCCGACGAGCATAAAGCTTAGGCTGCTGTCGGGGGCAGCTGCCTGCCAAAGGCTGATGTTGGGGGGAATAATGTGCGGCCAGATACTGATCCCTAAGCCACTAAATCCTAAGAAAATCAGCCCTAGAGTGAGTAGGAATGGCTGATAGTTATCATCACGATTTAGGGATTTTATCAAGGCCCAACTGCAGGCTAATACCAGTATTGGCACTGGGGCGAAGTAGAATAAATTCGGTAAACTAAACCAGCGCAGGGCAATATTGGGTTGCACAAAAGGCGTCCATAAACTGACTAAACCTATGGTCATCAACAGGCATAAGGTCAGTGCTCTGCCGAGTTGTTGCATGGTCGTTTTAAGCTCGCCTTGGCATTTTTTTACTAACCAAGTTGCGCCGAGCAGAGCATAGGCCAGCATAAGGCCAAAACCGCAGAAAAGTGAGAAGGGCGTTAACCAATCGAAACTACTGCCGCTAAATTGTTGGTTACTCACCGAAATGCCAGAGATAAACGCCCCCAGCACTACGCCCTGTGAAAAGGTGGCCGTGATAGAACCGAACATAAACGCTTTATCCCAGAATGGTTTAGCTTCTGCGCCCGACTTAAATCTAAACTCAAATGCCACGCCGCGAAAAATCAATGCCAGCAGCATGATGAGCAGCGGTATGGTTAGTGCTTCGAGCACTATGGCATAGGCGAGGGGAAAGGCACCGAGCAGACTAGCGCCGCCGAGCACTAACCAGGTTTCATTACCATCCCAAACGGGGGCGACGGTATTGACCATAATATCCCTGTCGTCCTCATCGTGAATGAAGGGAAACAGTATGCCGATGCCGAGATCAAAGCCATCCATCACGATATACATTAAGGTGGCAAAAATGATGATCCCGAACCAAATCAAGGGTAGATCGAATTCCATGGTGAGCCCTTAAATATGCTTAAGATTGAATAAGTAAAACTAGATTCATTTACTTTAAAATTAATGGCTTGTTGCCGCGATATCTGGCCCTTTGCGGATGAGTCGCATCATATAGCGATAACCAACGCCGAAGATGCCACAGTAACTGACGATGAAAATCCCTAGGCTGATACTCAGGTGGGTAACGCTGTGGGAAGACACGGCATCCTGCGTGCGCATCAACCCTTGGATCACCCAAGGTTGACGGCCAAGCTCGGTGGTAAACCAACCCGCTAGTGTGGCGAGCAATCCGGCGGGGCCGAGCACGAGTACAAATCGCAGAAAGTGTTTGTTGCTGTAGAGGCTGCCTTTGCGCCTGAGATAAGCGCTCCACAGTCCAGCAAAAATCATCAATAAGCCTAAGCCGACCATGAGCCTAAAACTCCAGAACACTAACAACACATTGGGTCTGTCCTCGGCGGGATACTCAGTCAAGGCTGGCACTTGTTTGCTTAAATCATGCTTTAAGATCAGGCTCGCGAGCCCTGGGATTTCGAGACTGAAGTGGTTTTTCTCTGCGTCCATATCGGGAATCGCAAACAAGATAAGCGGTGTGGGTTTGTCACCCTCATTACGCCAATGGCCTTCCATCGCCGCCACTTTTACAGGTTGATATTCAAGGGTATTTAAACCATGAAAATCACCAATCACAGCTTGCAACGGCGCGACGATTAACGCCATCCACATCGCCATAGACAACATCTTACGGATCGCGGGTGTATCGTTACCTTTGAGTAAATGCCAAGCCGCCGATGCGCCCACAAAGAAAGCCGACGAAATAAACGCCGCTACTGTCATATGGGCTAAACGATAGGGAAATGAAGGGTTAAACACTATCTGAAACCAATCCACAGGAATGACGCGATTATTCACAATTTCAAAACCTTGGGGCGTCTGCATCCAGCTGTTTGAAGCTAAGATCCAGAAGGTTGAGATAATAGTGCCCGTGGCGACCATACAAGTGGCGAAGAAATGCAGGTTTTTGCCTACCTTCTGCTGACCAAATAGCATGACCCCCAGAAAACCCGCTTCGAGGAAGAAGGCGGTGAGGACTTCATAGGTGAGTAGCGGCCCAGTTACGCTGCCCGCGAAGGCGGAAAAAGCACTCCAATGGGTACCAAATTGATAGGCCATCACTATGCCTGAGACCACTCCCATGCCGAAGTTAATGGCAAAAATCTTCGACCAAAATTGATAGAGTTGTTGGTAAACCTCATTCGCCGTTTTCAGCCATAAACCTTCTAATACCGCCAGATAGGTGGCGAGGCCGATAGTGATGGCAGGGAAAATAATGTGAAAAGAGATGGTAAAAGCAAATTGGATCCTAGCGAGTACTGTGGCATCAAAATCAAACATAATTTCCTCGAGCGATAGGCATTTCTCGTTACAAAGGCATTGATCTAGTCGCGTTCACTGAACCCTATATTGGCTCGGCGGTGAAAGCTTGTGTGCTATTAGACCATGGGATATGCTGGCTATAACAGGCACAGAATATCTTGATTGAGCTATAACAGATGACGAAGTACGAGCAGTTAGCGCAGGAATTAAAGACACGAATAGCCCAAGGTGTTTGGCAGGCGGGGGACAAGTTGCCGTCGCTGCGTCAAACTGTGGCCGATTCAGGCTTGAGTCTGATGACAGTGCTCAATGCCTATCAGTTATTGGAAAGCCAAGGTGTGATCTCGGCGCAGGCTAAGTCTGGCTATTTAGTGGCGCCAAAGCCGGAATTAATCGCGCGGCAGGGAGAAGCCTTTCGTTATCCCGAGCGACAAAAGCCGATTTATCTTTCCGATAGTGTGGATATTAATGAGTTTGTCTTCAATGTTCTGCAGGCTTCAAAGCAGGCGGACATAGTGCCCTTTGGCTCAGGATTTCCCGATCCTAGTTTATTCCCGCAACAAGCACTGGCGCGATCTTTGGTTAAGGTGACTCGGCACATGTCACCTTCTTTTGCCGCCGATAATTTACCGCCAGGAAATGCGGGACTGCGTAAGGCTATTTCCCAACGTTATGCCAAATTAGGCATGAGCATTTCGCCCGACGAAATCATCATTACCTCGGGTGCCATGGAGGCGCTGAATTTGAGTTTAGCGACCCTGACTCAAGCGGGTGATTGGGTTGTCATTGAATCACCGACCTTTTATGGTGCGATGCAAGCGATTGAACGGCTTAAACTCAGAGCGATTGCGGTTGCTACCGATCCACAACAGGGGATTGATCTTGAGGCGCTGGCTGAAGTGTTAAATACCTATCCAGTGAAAGCCTGCTGGTTGATGAGCCAACATCAAAATCCCTTAGGTTGCAGCTTATCGGATGCTAAAAAACAGGCGCTTTATCAGTTACTAAACGAGCATAAGGTCAGTCTGATTGAGGATGATGTTTATCAAGAACTCTATGTTGATTCCAGCGCGCCAAGGCCAGTAAAAGCCTTCGATACCGAAGGACGGGTGTTGCACTGCGGCTCATTTTCTAAGTCTTTGATTGCTGGTTATCGTGTCGGCTGGGTTGCGGCGGGATGCCATGCACCGCAGTTACAACGCTTACAAGTCATGTCGACGTTATCGACTAGTGCGCCGATGCAGCTCGCCATCGCCGATTTTATTCAGTCGACGCAATATGAACGGCATTTGAAACAGTTACGTAAAAAGTTAGCCAGCCGTAAATTGGCCATGTATCAATTATTGTGCGCGCATTTGCCCGAATCTGTGGGGGTCAACTTCGCGCAGGGCGGCTATTTTCTCTGGTTAGCGCTGCCATCACACATGGACGCTACACAAATTTATTATCAGGCGATTGAGCGTGGGATCAGTATTGCACCCGGAAATCTCTTTAGTAATCAGGTCGAATTCTGCCATTTTATGCGTTTGAATGCCTCATACGAGTGCTCGCCAGAGATAGTCTCTGCGGTCGTGGTGCTGGCCGAACTTATCCACAACAATTTGCGCCGAAGTTAAAGGCTGTGGTTAAAAAGTTTTAGACTTCTAGATGTCTATCTGTTAGCTTGTTGAACATGCACAAATCTTGTGCAATTCTCTATGTCGATTGAATACTGGGCTGCTACGGATAAGGAAGGGAAAATGAAATTAGAGTCACTGGCATTACACCATGGTTATGAGTCAGAAGCGACCACGAAGGCGGCCGCAGTACCTATCTATCAAACCACCTCTTATACTTTCGATGATACCCAGCATGGTGCTGATTTATTTGACTTAAAAGTCGCTGGCAATATTTATACGCGCATCATGAATCCTACCACTAGCGTGCTAGAGCAACGTCTGGCGGCCATTGAAGGCGGCATAGGTGCGCTGGCCGTGGCATCGGGTATGGCGGCGATTACCTATGCGATTCAAGCCTTGACTCAAGTTGGCGATAACATCGTCAGTACCAGTCAGCTCTATGGCGGCACCTATAATCTGTTTGCCCATACGCTGCCGCGCCAAGGCGTTGAAGTGCGCATGGCGGCCTTCGATGATTTTGAAGGCCTCGATGAGCTGATCGATGACAAAACTAAAGCCTTGTTCTGCGAATCGATTGGTAATCCGGCTGGCAATATTGTCGATTTACAGCGTTTAGCCGAGATTGCCCATAAACATGGCGTGCCTTTGATTGTCGATAATACGGTCGCGACTCCAGTGTTATGTCGCCCCTTTGAGCATGGCGCCGATATCGTTATCCACTCTTTAACTAAATACATTGGTGGCCATGGAACAACGATTGGTGGGGTGATTATCGATTCAGGCAAGTTCGATTGGGTGGCGAATAAGGAAAGATTTGCCTTACTTAACCAAGCCGATCCTTCCTACCACGGCGTGGTTTATACCGAAGCCTTTGGTCCTGCTGCATTTATTGGTCGTTGCCGTGTAGTACCGCTGCGTAATACCGGCGCCGCACTGTCACCGCACAGCGCATTTTTACTGTTGCAAGGCCTTGAAACCTTAAGCCTTAGAATGGAGCGCCATTGCTCAAATGCCTTGGCATTAGCGGAATATCTGGTGCTGCATCCGGCGGTCAGTTGGGTGAACTACGGCGCCTTGCCAAGCAGCCCTTATCAGGATAATTGCCACAAGATCACTGGCGGAAAAGCTTCTGGGATCATCAGCTTTGGGATTAAAGCGGCCACAGCAGAAGAAGGTAAGCGTGCTGGCGGACGTTTTATCGATGCACTGCAGATGATCCTGCGTTTAGTGAACATTGGGGATGCTAAATCCTTGGCCTGTCACCCTGCGAGTACCACGCACAGACAGCTCGATGCCGATGAACTGGCAAGGGCGGGCGTGTCTGAGGATCTTATCCGTATCTCGGTTGGGATTGAGCATATCGACGACATCATTAACGATGTGGCGCAGGCGCTCGATAAGGCACTGGTGAGCAAATAGCTCGTATCGAATAGTTCATATTAAATAGCCGATACCTCATCGCTTTATTAAATCGTTAACAGTAAAAAGCCGCCATCGATTCAATTCGATAGCGGCTTTTTTAGTGCTTTAAAAACGATGTTAATCTTGCTGCAGTCGATTTCTCGCCTTCTGATAGAAGTAAGAAACAGTCAGCAAAATAACCCCGATCAGCATAAAGGCAATCACCTTTTGCACTAGCTCGAAGGACGCCATATCCAGTAATAGCACCTTGAGCGTCGATAAGGTAAATAGCCCAGCAGCGAGGCGGATCATATCGGCATTTTGTGGTTTTAAGCTGATAAACATCAACACACTGCCATGGATAACCAATAAAATCGCGCTGAGTGGGGCGGCAATAATGTTATCGAAGCTATAACTCCACATGAAGTAACTTAAGGCGAGTAACAGATGCCAACCCCACTTAAGTCCTTGTAAAGGTAAGATGCGTCTATGTAAGCGTATTGCTGCACCGTGCTGCAAGATAAGCCTTGCTAGGAGCGCCAGTGATAAAAACTCGATTAACATAAACGAGGCATTATCACGATTAAGCCCGAGTGTTAGCTCAAAATGCAACATGATGGGCAGCAGGGCTAAGCCTAACGTTAGGCCATAGGCGAGATGATAGCTTTCCTTTATTGCGGCTTGGATTTCGGCTGCGAGGGGGAATTTTGCGCTATATGAGGTTTGGCCTACAGATGCCTGACTTACACCTCTCAGGCTTAAACCTCTTTGGATTAGCAATGCAAAATAACCACTTAAGGCTAATGCTGTCATGGCTATTCCTACTAGCTCAGAATGATTAAAGCCATAAACGATCACGGCCAATACCAGTGCAAAGTAATAAGTGCTCAATTGCCATTGTAGTTGCAGTAAGGGGCGCCAATGCTCGGGTAATTGGTGATAACGAAGCAGTGTGAAGCCCATAAAGAGGGCGCCAACGGCTAGCGCCGCGAGTCCTTGCCAAGCGTGAATAAGGCATAGCGAGGCTGTCATCAGAACCGCTAGCCAAGTGAGGATTTTGGCTTCTATATTCAAACTCTTATGTTTAACAAAGTAGGCTAAACCTAGGCTCATAAAGGTGCTCAGCCAGAGTGCAATAGCGGTATATTCCCAATGGTTGCGGATGACTTTGGGCAGCAGAATAAGCGGCAGCAGCAAATAGCAGAAGATTTGCATCGTATAAGCGGCTTTGGCAAATAAGGCATCTTTATAGTGGTGACGATACCAATAATGGGCCAAGAGTAGGGCGATAAATAACTCAAACCGTGCCAGTTTTGCCATAAGCGGTTGGGCACTAAAGCTAAAACTGCCTGTGAGCGTTATGCCTTCAACAACCTTAAACAGCAGCGGCAATAGTAAGAGCCAAGCAGCAAACTCGCTGAGAACGAGTCTGTCCTTTGCGCTCAAATACAGCAGTAATAGGCTGACCAGTGGCAAGATGGCGAGGTAGTAATCGCTGCTCAGAAGATAAGCCGCGAGGATAATTGTCCCTACATAAAAACCGCTTAATAGCTCTTTTAACACTCTGTTTAGCTGACTTTCTAGGGTCGAAAGTAACGTATGATGGAGTGTTAATAGCCGAATCACTAAGACTAAGGCGGCGCAACTTAAGGCCAGTGCTAACAGTGGAAAGCCAAAAGCTGACAAGGGAGAAATTGGCGCCCCATCGGTAAAGCTTGATTCTAAAAGGCTCATGCCCGTCAGTACACTAGACGCATTGAGCCCTAATCCCATCAGCAGCAATACATAGGCTTCGGCGCGAACGGAAATCAGTTCTTCTTTGGTGCCAATCCACAAGAGTAATAAGGCTTCGAGCAGTAATACTAATCCAAGGAAATCGTTGCTGAGTAAATACAGTGCGGCAAATCCCGCAAAACTGCCTGCAAAGGCTAACAATAAGCCACTACGGGCTTTTTCTAGGTTGCCTGTGCGCTTCCAATAGAGAGTCAGTTTCCAATAGAGAGCTGCGCAAATCAGTGCGTTGGCCGCAAAGATTTCCCCTGCGAACTCAGTAAATTGCGTCAACTCTAATAACACAAAGGCGAGCAATACTATCGGTAGGGCGAGTATGCGATGGCTCAGTGCATTATGTTTTTCATCATGATGGGTAAACTGCTTGGTAAATAGTAGGCTGGTGATGCCGTAGAGATAAAAGAACGCATTAATACTGATAAGCGCGAGCAGACTGACGCCGCCAACGTCGCTGAGTGGCAATTCAATGAAATGGCTAAAAGCTTCGATGCAGCCTATGTGCAACAGGGCGCTGATTTCCAGTAGCAGCGGCCACTTAAGTTTGCGACTCTGGGCAAGGGCGCCCGCACCAATAAGCACTAAATAAGGCAGATACAATAGCGGCGCATAGCTTTGGGATAACAGCATCATAGGTGCGGTCGAACCACCGACTAAGGCGATCACGGCGATCACTTTGGCATCTAAGCGCATCGACAGGCCATAACCCGCCAAAGTGATCAATAACAGTAAGATAAAACTCGCGCTATTGGGAATTAACTCAAAATACGGCCCAATAAAGTACGCGCAGAGATAATTAAGTATGAGTCCGAGTCCGACAATACCTGAGCCAAAATCCGCCATGCCGGCGCGTTTTTGGCGAATAAAAATCCCGCCGGCTATGATAGCGTTCGCGCTGGCAAACCCGAGTAGCGCTTTGCCAAGTTCTGAAAACCAATGGTTGATTGAATATTGCAGTAAATAACCAAAGCCTAAGGTCAGGGTGATGATCCCTGCGACAGTCATTAAAAAGACAGGTCCTAATCCCTTAGCCTGATAATGATGGTAGAAAGATTTGACTTGCTCGTTGACTGCCGCAAAGGGTGCCATGACGGCCGCGAGTCCTTGGGATAACAACTCATCAAATTGACTCGCCGCTTGCACGCTTGCCTGCAATTTGACTTCATCACTCAGCTGTTGATTTTGCGCTTGAGAAAGGTGTTCGGTTTTAGTGGCTTGTTCCGTCGGGGTATTTTTCGTTTTTCTTTGCCAAGGGTCTTCTTGCCAAGTTTCACTTGGTATAGGGCCTTGCTGCCATGGGTTGGGTTCTGCTGAGGCTGGTTCTACGGAAGCTGGCTCAAGGGTTGGTGTTTGTGCCGCATAGGTTAATGGGAGCGTGTCTTCAGTCGCAATTTGCTGACTTAAGGTCTCGAGCTTAGTGGAGAATTCTGCTAATTGACGACCGAGCGAAGATTGCTGCGATAAATGCAGCGATTGTAATTGTGCCAGCTCAGCTTTTAGTTGGGCAACGTCATCCTTTAACGGCATATCTCATTCCTAAGTGTTTAAGTGCTTAACTCATAAACCTTTGTCGGCAAGAAGTGTACTTGTATGTGTATTTTTCGGCTAGTTGTTGTTGATTTTTAGGAAATCTCCGACTGCTGCTTTTCCAACATGTCATTGCTCAGCATAAAAAGAGCCCTGTATAAAAAAGAGCCAAACATTGCTGGCTCTCATTTAACGTGTCAATTTCGATGAGGTTATTTTTTCTGTGCCTGTAGGATCACAAATTTACCGTTGGAGGCGACTGTGGTGCAGTTCTTAAATAAGCGCTGTAATTTTACATGGTAAGCCAGATGACGGTTACCGACGATATGTAAGATGCCACCGTCTTTTAAGCGACGGCGAGCATCTAAAAACATCTGCCAGGCGATATGATCGGTAATGGCTTCACCTTGATGAAACGGCGGATTACACAGCACCAGATCCGGTTGAACATCATCGGGCAGATGCGTCATGCAATCGTCCCAATAGAAGTGGCCTTTGTCTGCGGATAATTGATTGCGTGCCCAGTTTGCCTTGGCTGATGCGACTGCCATTTCAGAATCGTCGATAAAGTGAATGTCAGCCTCTGGGAATAACTGGGCGGTGCGTAACCCCAGCACGCCATTGCCACAGCCGAGATCAACAATCGACTTAAAATCCCCTTTGGGCAGATTCTCTAGCATGATGCGTGCGCCAATATCGAGTTTGTTGGCGGCAAACACATTACTTAAATTGCTGATCTCAAGTTGATATTCGGGTACGGCCCAAGTCACTTCTTTGGCTAATGGTCTTGGTTTGCCATCACTGACACAGGTGATCACTCGTGTGTTTTTCCACGCTAAACTGGCGCTTGCGAGGCCTAAATGCTTAGCAAAGATGTCGAGTAAGGCGCCATTAATCGATTTGGATTTGGCGGCTACTAATACACGAGTGCCTGCGGGTAACACTTGCGACAAGCGTCTTAGCTGGTGGGCAAAGTAGCTTAAGTTCTTAGGCAACTTCATCAATACTAAGGCTAAGTTTTCCGGCAAGGTATCGCGGCTGGTAAACCACTGCAGATTATCCATTGGCAACTGATTGCGGCCATGGTTTTGTTCTGTGCCTAAAAAGCTGGTTCTGGCATCGGTTTCAACACGCAGTGGCCAACATGGATTCAATTTAGATAAACCGCAGCTTAAAGCGCCGAAACTGTCGTTGATAATGGCGGTTGGCACGGCGGCTTGCTCTGACTCAATAAGGCTTTTGAGTAAGTGTTCATCGGCGGCATCCCAAGCTTGAAGATTAGATTCCTGCTGAGCCGGATACCGTAAGAGTTCGAGTTCAACACCCGCTACTGAAAATTGTGTTGTCATGTGCCACACTGCGCCAATAAATTTAAGGCGCAGATTATCGCAGATTTCATGGCGCAGTGCGACGGCTCGCATGGAGGACGTCAATGCAGCAAGGTAAGTTAGGGTTTGATACAGAGGGTGAGGCTCAAATTAAACCGCCCATCACCTTAGTGCGGGGTTATCTTAATGCTGAGCAGCAAGCGGCGCTAATGAAAGAAGCGCTGACCTATCCCTTAAGCCGCCCAGAAATCCAAGTCTTTGGTCAGTTTCACGCTATTCCTCGCCAGCAAGTGTGGTTTGGCGATTTGGGCTGCGACTATTTATATTCTGGACTGTTTATCCGCGCCTTACCTTGGCCTAAATATGCTCACAAGTTGAGGGATAAGTTAGCGCGGGATTATGGCTTGGAGAGCAACGGGGTATTAGTGAATCGCTACGCCGATGGTAAAGATTGTATGGGCGCCCACAGTGATGATGAACCTGAAATTGCTCAGGGGAGTCATATTGCTTCTATTACCTTAGGCGCCACGCGGGATTTTGTGCTTAAGCATAAGCACAGTCAAACCAAGTACTGCATCAGTTTGCACAGTGGCGATCTACTGATCATGCACTGGCCTATGCAAAGTGACTGGTTACACAGTTTGCCTAAACGTTTGAAAGTAAAAGAGCCGCGTTGGAACTATACCTTTAGACAACTTATCGTTAATTTCCATGGTTAATTGCCTCCCGCTAACTGCCTATGGTGAAGCACTGCGAAATATGACTGGATATAAAGTGGTAGGGCATCAACAAATTGAAAGCGTGAATTTGATCTTTTCAATTTGAAGCAGTACTCTGCGGCAACTGGATTTTCCCATTCTGAGACTCGAATATGTCCAATACTCATGTGCAGGGCACTGTGGCTAACACTATTTCGCAGAAATTAACCGAATGCTTCTCGCCGACCCATTTAGAAGTGATTAACGAAAGTAATCGTCACCATGTACCACCGAATTCAGAAACCCACTTTAAAGTTGTGCTGGTAAGCGAGCAGTTTGATGGCTTACGTTTATTAGCCCGTCATCGATTGGTCAACACTCACTTAGCCTATGAGTTAGCCAATGGCGTGCATGCTTTGTCTATTCATACTTTCACTCAAAATGAGTGGGATGCGAATGCACAAGTACCTAATACGCCAAATTGTCGCGGTTAATTAATCGCTCAGCAATACTGTTTAGCTTAGATTTCAAGGCCACTCTTCATAGAGTGGCTTTTTGTTTTAGACCAACTTAAGACTATTTTTGAGTTTCCCTACCTTAGTTTCTGTGTTAACAATATGTTTTATTTTAAGAGGTTGGGCGATGTGATTGTCGATACCCATCCTGAGTGTATTTCCATGTCAGTTGGATCCATGCGCTCGTTTGACATCAGGGAGACTATTAAAAATGCGTAAGTTAGGGAGTTTGTTTATCTCAGTGCTGCTGATGGGACTGAGCGGTTGTAACCCCGTCTCCAGTGATGCGCAAAGCGTAGCCGCTTCCCACGCCGCAACTGATGTTCCCCATGCTTTACCTGCCATTGAATGGCGTCTTGCGACCTCTTGGCCGAAAAACTTCCCCGGTTTAGGCATGGCTCCTGAGCGTTTTGCGCATTTAGTCGATGAAATGTCTAACGGTCGGTTAAAGATTAGCGTTTATGGTGCGGGTGAGTTGATGCCCGCTTTTGCCGTATTTGATGGTGTGAGTCAGGGTAAAATTCAAATGGCCCACTCCGCTTCTTTCTACTGGAGAGGAAAAGCGCCCGCAGCGCAGTTTTTTTCATCGATCCCCTTTGGTATGACCGCACAGGAAATAAATGGCTGGCTTCACTATGGTGGTGGTATGGAGCTGTGGACTGAAGTGTATCAACCCTTTGGTATTATTCCCCTAGCGGGTGGCAATACTGGGATGCAAATGGGTGGCTGGTTTAATAAACCCATCAATACCATTGCTGATTTTAAGGGATTGAAGGTCCGCATGCCGGGCTTAGGTGGTGAAGTGTTGAAACGCGTTGGTGCTGTACCTGTAAACATGGCGGGGCGTGAACTTTATGGTGCACTGCAAACGGGGGCGATTGATGCCGCAGAGTGGGTAGGGCCAGTGAATGATCTTGCCTTCGGTTTACATAAAGTGGCTAAGTATTACTATTACCCTGGTTGGCATGAGCCAGGTTCAAATATGGAATTCTTGATTAATACCGCAGCCTTCGAGAGTTTACCTGAGGATTTACAGGCCATAGTCAGAGTTGCTGCGAGAGCCATTAACCAAGATATGCTCGATGAATACACGACCCGTAACGTGACCGCCCTTGAAACGTTAGTGAAGGACGAAGGTGTGGAACTTAAAGCGTTTCCACCGAACGTGTTGTTGGAGCTTGAGAAAATCTCCAAACAAGTGATTGAAGATCAAGCGAATCAAGATCCCTTAATGCGAAAGGTGTACGATGCTTATCACGCGTATGAGCAAGGTGTGCGCCAGTACCATAAAATATCTGAGGATGCTTACAGTCAGCAGCGTCAACACTAAATGATGTTTTTTTCTGCAAATTGTCACATTAGCATCTGATTTATATGAGATGATTTCATCTTAGATTATCTTGTTATCGGCGTAATTCATTTGGTGTTATGCTTGCAAGCCATAAATAGACAGTTACAGTGGCGTTGATGTCGCCCTGAGAATTTGGAGATCCCTATGCCATTACTTGATAGCTTTACCGTCGACCATACTCGGATGAATGCCCCTGCGGTTCGTATCGCTAAGCATATGAGCACGCCAAAGGGCGATGCCATTACTGTATTTGATTTACGTTTTTGCGCACCGAATAAAGAGATCCTCAGTGAGCGTGGAATTCATACTCTAGAGCATTTGTTCGCG
This sequence comes from Shewanella sp. SM21, assembly GCF_025654335.1. Taxonomy (NCBI): domain Bacteria; kingdom Pseudomonadati; phylum Pseudomonadota; class Gammaproteobacteria; order Alteromonadales; family Shewanellaceae; genus Shewanella; species Shewanella sp. SM21. The sequence goes on along the minus strand of NZ_JAKKRL010000013.1, from coordinate 104,408 downwards.
GGTTTTATGCGTGACCATTTAAATGGCAGCGATGTTGAGATCATTGATATTTCGCCAATGGGATGTCGTACCGGTTTTTATATGAGTTTGATTGGTGAACCCACAGAGCGCCAAGTGGCCGATGCGTGGTTAGCCGCGATGGAAGATGTGCTTAAAGTGGTTGAGCAGTCTGAAATCCCTGAGCTGAACGAATACCAATGTGGTACGTATGAGATGCATTCATTAGAGCAAGCACAAGATATCGCCCGTAATATTATTGCTGCAGGCGTAAGTGTTAATCGTAATGACGATCTAAAATTAAGCGATGAAATTCTAGGTAACCTGTAATTGTTCGCACTCTTATAGTATGAGAGTGCTTCTTTAGTAAATTCAGTTTCCTGAAGTAAATAAGAGAAAGCGACGAGAGTCGCTTTTTTTTTCAAGTAAACTCAGCTATTTTACAAGTCAATAACAAAAACACCGTACGCTAACAAAGTTTTTGGGAGCTTGGTATGCCTAGTCGTTACTTCACTGTATCACTTTGTGCAATTTCTGTTTCTCTTGTCTGTTCTAGCACAACGTTCGCCGATGATCTTCACAGTCAAATGCTTGAATTGAACAAGCTCAATGACACATTTCATTCAACGTCTAATCGTTTAGCGTTAGGTCAATTGACGGCTTTGACGGTTTTGCCTGCGGATCTTAGTGGAAATCCCGCGAGCATCAGTATGCGCAGCGCGACTCAAGGTATTGCGGTATTACAAGATAGAGTGTATTTCTCCCCTGCGCCGTATTCGGCACCGCAATTACAACTCTTACCTAATCTGCTGCAACAACAGAGTGTTACTGCTACCCCGATGGCAAATATGGCTGTCGGTGGGCAAGGTGCGTTTGGGGTGGTGAGTTATCAAACCTTACCTGTTGCTGAGCAGACCGAGAATAGTAAGGCGACTCTCGAGGGCAATACCGATTCAGACTACAGTGTCGATATGAATTGGGGAGTGAAGCAAAAAGAGTATGGCATGATACTCGCGGTTAATTATGCAGATAATAGCGGCGCCGATCACTTGCTCAATGGTCAAGACACAGACCACCAAACGACAGACATCTTATTTAAAATCAACGCCGCGAGTTTACTCGGCGCTAGAAGTCCACAGGTGACTGAGTTTACTTACCAGTTTCTCGATGATGATAGTTATCGCTCTCTGCTTGGGTTAACACAGGCCGATTGGCAACAAGATCCTATGAGTTTGTATTCGGCCACTGCGGCGGATAAACATCAGGGGCGACATCATAAGTACCAACTGTCTCACCAAGTTACGCTCAATGGTGGGCATAAGGTCACCACAGACTTTTACTACCAGTCCTATTCGCAGCAATTAAACCAACTCAATCAATTTGATGGGCAAATGCTCGATGCCCAGAGTCTTGCTGCGTTGGCCGCATTTGAACGTCAGCCGACAGTCGATGGCGTCGAACTGGCTTCTTTACAGCAAGACAATGATTTCAGCTCCTTTGGGGCACAAACTGAATCAGTGAATCAGTATGGTGCCCATCAAATTATCTATAGTGCCCGTTATCATACGGATAAAGCCGAGATGCACCTTGGCGATCAACAGAGTCTATGGCAGCAGGACTTGAGTTTAGTGAGTGATGCACAAAATCCGTTATTGGCCTATACCGACGATGCAACAGCATTTACTTCGGCAATCGATTCCTTGTTTAATTGGGACGAATTACAGATAAAGCTCGCGCTTGCCTATGAACAAGTGAGCGTCAATCGCAAGGTCGATTTAGCTTATGTAGGACTGGATGCGGCTGATTTCTCCGACAGCGATTGGATGCCACAACTCGGTGTTTTATATGATGCTGGAGATTGGCGCTTTAGTACGGATATTCGCCGCTCATGGACCGCCGCAAGTGCGGGGAATCTTGAGCAAGAGGCACAAGTATCATTGCAATATCAAGTCAGCGCCCAATATGCCAGTGAGCATTTTAGTGCTGACATCAAAACCTACGTTCAAGATTTTGATAACCTGCATGTCAATTGTGATGCGTATACCCAATGTGCCGACAGTCGTTTGTGGGTTCAAGGTAATGTTGTGGATGTACTGACCAAAGGAGTTGAGCTGAGTCTTGGCTACCAGTGGGATATCGGTAGTGTACAGTTACCATTAGTCTTAAATTATCAATATTCGAATTCGGAGTATCAAACCAATAGCTGTAACGAAATCCAAGGTTGCGTTGTGGCTGGTGATAGAGTGGCTTGGTTACCTGAGCAGCAATTGCATTTTAGTGCTGGAATGAAATATGCCGAATATGAATTGAATGCAAATGTCTTTTATCAATCCGAGCGGGAAATGGGCCAATTTGGCGCTGAATTACAGCCTATCGCAGTACAATGGCGAGTAGATTTGGCGGCGAATTATCATTTTAACCGTCACCATGAGATTTATTTTAGGGTAGAAAACCTCTTAGATGAGACATTAGTCACAACAGCATCAAATAGCGGAATTCGATCGGAAAATGGACGTATTAGCTATTTAGGTTATCAATGGCGCTTTTAAATTGAGTTTTATTTTGTTTGAATTTAAATCAATTGAAACAAATAAGATCGATTTCGGCTGCGTTTAGTGGACGTTTCGACTTTTTGCTAAATTAAATCTTTAATTATTAATGCTATAGTACCCAGTGGCCGTAATATTCTCTCTTTCTGATCAGTCACTAGGTCGGAAGGTGAACGCCGTAGCGCATGATTCTTTTCAATCCGTATTTTAGGTTTGAAATCACCTATAATTTTCGTGGCGATGCCAAGTCAATTGGGGTAAAATGCGCGCGACCAGCGTGATTGCGATCGCATTTCTGTGATAAATCTGCGCTAGCTCAATGCAGTAGGTTTTGTTTAAAACCTAAGTATTTAGCAGGAACGCGGCGCATTGTCTTTCCTTCAAACGTAGTGCTTGTGGATATGATTACAATTAAGAAAGGATTGGAACTGCCTATAGCAGGCGGACCAGAGCAAGTTATCCATAATGGCCCAGCCATTAAACATGTAGCTACTTTGGGTGAAGAGTATATTGGCTTACGTCCAACGATGAAGATCAAAGTGGGCGATAAAGTACAAAAAGGCCAAGTTCTTTTTGAAGATAAGAAGAATTTAGGCGTTAAATATACGGCTTTAGCCAGTGGTACTATATTAGACATTAACCGGGGCGCCCAGCGTGTTCTGCAGTCTGTTGTCATTGAAGTGGAAGGAAACGACAGCGTTGCCTTTGCTAAATATGATGCCACTGCACTCGATACGCTCGACTCGCAGTTAGTCCGTGACAATCTGATTGAATCAGGTTTATGGACTGCTTTGCGTACTCGTCCTTTTAGCAAAGTTCCTGCTGTAGACTCTTCTGCTGCTGGTATTTTTGTAACCGCAATAGATACTCAACCTCTTGCCGCTGATCCCGTTGTGGTGATCCGTGAGCATAAAGAAGATTTTGCTAATGGTCTTAAGGTCTTAGCAAGACTTACTGACGGTAAAGTTTACCTTTGTAAAGCGCCTGGCGCTGATATTCCTGCCGCAAACGCCCAAGTTGAAGAATTTGCCGGTGTGCACCCTGCAGGATTAGTCGGTACTCACATTCACTTCTTATTGTCTGCCTCTGCAAAACGTACCGTTTGGCATATTGGTTACCAAGATGTAATAGCAATTGGTCAGCTATTTACGACGGGTGAACTCAATACCGAACGTGTTATTGCGATCGCAGGCCCTAAAGCGGCTAAGCCAAGACTCGTACGCACTGTTGTGGGCGCGAGCATGACTGAATTAACCGCAGGTGAAGCCTTAGATGGCAATGTTCGTCTAATTTCAGGCTCTGTTCTGAATGGTCGTACAGCCGTTGGCCCACAAGGGTATTTAGGTCGTTACCATGTTCAAGTAAGTCTGTTAGAAGAAGGTACAGAGAAAGAATTTTTAGGCTGGGTATTACCAGGCTCAGACAAATATTCTATCACTCGTGCATTCTTAGGACATCTTGCTCCTTCTCGTCTGTTCAGCATGACGACCAGTACAGGTGGTTCAGACCGCGCTATGGTGCCAATTGGTAACTATGAGCGTGTAATGCCATTGGACATTCTTCCTACTATGTTGTTGCGTGACTTGATTTCAGGTGACTTTGACGGTGCTGCTACTTTAGGCGCGTTAGAGTTAGATGAAGAAGATCTCGCACTGTGTACGTTCGTATGTCCAGGCAAGTATGACTACGGTTCATATCTGCGTGACTGTCTAGATACGATCGAGAGGGAAGGCTAATGAGCTTGAAAGATTTTTTCGAACGTATTGAACCCGACTTTGAAAAAGGCGGTAAATACGAAAAGTTTTATGCCCTATTCGAAGCGGCATACACGATTTTTTATACCCCAGGTAAAGTGAACAAGGGCAAAACCCATGTTCGCGATAACCTCGACCTAAAACGTATGATGATTACGGTTTGGGCTTGTGCTTTCCCAGCGATGTTCGTGGGTATGTACAACGTAGGTTTACAAGCTCAATTAGCTTTAGTGGCTGGTTTTGCTACCCCTGACGTATGGCAAGTGAGCTTGTTCAGCATGTTCGGTACCGAACTTACGGCAAACTCTGGCTGGCCTGCGCTGATGTGGTATGGCGCCTGTTTCTTCCTACCTATCTACGCGGTGACCTTTGCCGTCGGTGGTATCTGGGAAGTGCTGTTCGCCTCTATCCGTGGTCATGAAGTCAACGAAGGTTTCTTCGTTACCTCTATCCTGTTTGCTTTAACGCTGCCAGCAACTATCCCATTATGGATGGTGGCGCTGGGTATCACCTTCGGTGTGGTCGTGGCGAAAGAAGTGTTCGGTGGTACAGGGCGTAACTTCTTAAACCCAGCACTAGCGGGTCGTGCCTTCTTGTTCTTCGCTTATCCGTTGAATATGTCAGGTGATACCTCATGGGTTGTGGCTGACGGTTACTCAGGTGCAACTGCACTGAGTCAAGCGGCGTCTGGCACTTTAGATTACGCAATTAACCAAAACTGGTGGGATGCGTTCTTCGGTTTCATTCCAGGTTCAGTGGGTGAAGTGTCTACATTAGCGATTCTGTTAGGTGGTTTGGTCATCATCTACACGCGTATCGCTTCATGGCGTATCGTTGGCGGTGTAATGGTGGGCATGATTGCCATTTCTACGCTGCTTAACGTTGTCGGTAGTGACACTAATCCAATGTTTGCAATGCCTTGGTACTGGCACTTAGTGTTAGGTGGTTTTGCGTTTGGCATGATGTTTATGGCGACAGACCCAGTGTCAGCGTCATTTACTAACCAAGCTAAATGGGCATACGGTATCTTGATCGGTGCAATGGCTGTGTTTATCCGCGTGATTAACCCTGCATTCCCTGAAGGCATGATGTTGGCAATTTTGTTTGCTAACTTGTTCGCGCCATTGTTCGACCACTTCGTGGTTCAGGCAAATATCAAGCGGAGGATTGCCCGTGGCTAGTAATAAAGATTCGTTCGGCAGAACCTTATTTATCGTCGTTGGCCTGTGTCTAATTTGTGCGATATTTGTGTCTACTGCAGCAGTGTTACTGAGACCGACTCAAGCAGAAAATAAACTGCTTGATAAGCAAAAGTACATTCTGGAAGCCGCTGGTCTTATCGATACTAAAGCTGGCAAAGTGACCAAAGCGCAAATTCTAGATACATACGGCAAACACATCGAAGCTAAACTGGTCGATTTGAAAACGGGTGCTTGGGTTGAGGGTGTTGATGCTGACACTTATGATCAACGTAAAGCTTCTCGTGATGTGAAAACCTCATTTGTACCTGAGAATGACATCGCTTCAGTGAAACGTGTTGCTGATAAGGCTGTGGTTTATCTTGTTCGTGACGGCCAAGGTAAATTAACCAGTGTCATTCTGCCAATCCATGGTTATGGCCTATGGTCTACTATGTATGCCTTCCTTGCTATGGATGCTGACCTAAACACAGTGCAAAGCTTAGTCTACTACGAGCACGGCGAAACGCCGGGCTTAGGTGGCGAAGTGCAAAATGCTCAGTGGAAAGCGAAATGGCATGGCAAAAAGTTATTTGATGAGCAAGGTAAACTCGCTATCAGCGTAACGAAAAACCCAACTGTTGCTAGCACTGAGTACGGTGTAGATGCATTATCTGGCGCAACCTTAACGAGTAACGGTGTACAACATTCACTGACATTCTGGTTGGGTAAAGAAGGTTTTGCGAGTTTCATTGAAAAAGCACGCAATGGAGGTCTCAACTAATGTCTGACGCTAAAGAACTGAAACAGGTTCTGACCGGACCTATAGTCAACAACAACCCGATTGCTTTACAAGTACTTGGTGTATGTAGTGCATTAGCGGTAACGAGCAAGCTCGAAACTGCACTGGTAATGGCGTTGGCGTTAACTGCGGTAACTGCGTTTTCGAACCTGTTTATCTCAATGATCCGTAATCATATTCCAAGCAGTGTGCGTATTATCGTACAGATGACCATTATTGCCTCTTTGGTAATCGTGGTTGACCAATTGCTGCAGGCTTATGCTTATCAGATCTCTAAGCAGCTGTCGGTATTCGTCGGTCTGATTATTACGAACTGTATCGTAATGGGTCGTGCCGAAGCCTACGCGATGAAAACACCGCCAATGATGAGCTTTATGGATGGTATCGGTAACGGTTTAGGTTACGGTGCGATTCTGTTAGCTGTTGGCTTCGTACGTGAACTGTTTGGTAACGGTTCTCTGTTCGGTGTTGAAATCCTGCACAAGATCTCTGATGGCGGCTGGTACCAACCAAACGGTCTGCTACTACTGCCTCCGAGTGCGTTCTTCCTGATCGGTGTTTTGATTTGGATTATTCGTACCTATAAGCCAGAGCAAGTTGAAGCAAAAGGGTAAGTGCGATGGAACATTATATTAGCCTGTTAATTCGCTCTGTTTTCATTGAAAACATGGCACTGGCCTTCTTCCTAGGTATGTGTACTTTCTTGGCTGTGTCTAAGAAAGTCACTACCGCCATGGGCCTAGGGATTGCGGTAGTTGTAGTGTTAACTATCTCTGTCCCAGCAAACCAAGTTATCTATCAAGGGCTGCTAGCTCCTGGTGCACTTGCTTGGGCTGGCGCACCTGAAGCTGACTTAAGCTTCTTGAAATTCATTACCTTTATCGGTGTGATTGCGGCTTTGGTTCAAATTCTGGAAATGGCACTGGACAAGTACTTTCCACCTTTGTACAACGCATTAGGTATTTTCTTACCTTTGATCACAGTGAACTGCGCGATTTTCGGTGCGGTATCATTCATGGTTGAGCGTGACTACAAGCTAGGCGAGAGTGTGGTGTTTGGTTTCGGCTCAGGAGTGGGTTGGGCATTAGCTATCGTATTGATGGCCGGTATCCGTGAGAAGCTGAAGTATGCCGACGTGCCTAACGGCCTACGTGGTTTAGGGATTACCTTTATCACCGCTGGTTTGATGGCCTTAGGTTTCATGTCGTTTTCAGGTGTGTCTCTGTAAGAGACACATAACGGCTTCTTGAATTGGACCTTCTAAGGATAAGTTAATGGATATTCTTGGTATTTTTAAATCTACTCCGCTCGAGGTTTACCTCGGTGTGAGTATGTTTACTGCTATCGTCCTCATCTTGGTATTAGTGATTTTATTCGCTAAGTCTAAGTTAGTGGCTAGTGGTGACATCACGATCGGCATTAATGACGATCCTGAAAAAGCGATTACAACCGGTGCGGGCGGTAAGTTGTTAGGCGTTTTGGCTAACAGCGGTATCTTCGTATCGAGTGCGTGTGGTGGCGGTGGCTCATGTGGCCAATGTCGCGTGGTGATTAAGTCTGGCGGCGGCGATATTCTGCCAACGGAACTTGACCACATCAGCAAAGGTGATGCCCGTAAAGGTTGTCGTCTTTCTTGTCAGGTTAACGTTAAGAACGATATGGAAATCGAGCTTGACGAAGAAATCTTCGGTATCAAGAAATGGGAATGTGAAGTTATCTCTAACGATAACAAAGCCACTTTCATTAAAGAACTGAAGCTGCAAATTCCTGATGGCGAGTCTGTACCATTCCGTGCTGGCGGTTATATTCAAATCGAAGCACCTGCTCATCATATTAAATATGCAGATTTTGATGTACCTGCACAATACCGTGGCGACTGGGAACACTTCGGTTTCTTCAATCTTGAATCTAAGGTTGATGAAGAAACTATCCGTGCATACTCAATGGCTAACTACCCAGAAGAGTTCGGTATTATTATGCTGAACGTGCGTATTGCTACGCCTCCACCACGTAACTTGACACTGCCTTGCGGTAAGATGTCATCTTACATTTGGAGCTTAAAAGCGGGTGATAAAGTCACTATATCTGGTCCATTCGGTGAATTCTTCGCGAAAGATACCGATGCAGAAATGGTGTTTATCGGCGGTGGTGCGGGTATGGCGCCAATGCGTTCACATATCTTCGACCAGCTGAAGCGTCTTCAGTCTAAACGTAAGATGAGCTTCTGGTACGGTGCACGTTCTAAGCGTGAAATGTTCTACGTAGAAGATTTCGACGGCCTAGCGGCTGAGAATGATAACTTCGTATGGCATGTGGCACTTTCAGATCCTCAACCAGAGGATAACTGGGATGGTTACACAGGTTTTATTCATAACGTATTGTATGAAAACTATCTGAAAAACCATGATGCCCCAGAAGATTGTGAGTTCTACATGTGTGGACCTCCAATGATGAACGCTGCCGTAATTGGTATGTTGAAAAATCTTGGTGTCGAAGACGAAAACATCCTGTTGGATGACTTCGGCGGCTAATGTTCATTAGTCCTAGATAGAAAAGTTGCAGATGTTGAGGATAATCTCTCATCTGCAACTTTTGCATTTAAGGGCCCAAATAAGAGTAGTAGGTCACTATGTTTCAGACCTTAAAGATCAATACCTCAGCGTTAAAGTATTCATTTAACTGGCTAGTCCTCGTGGGACTGGCCTTTTTTGTTTCAGCCTGTTCTAAGCAAAACGAAGTCATTTCGTTGGCCGGCAGCACTATGGGCACGACTTATCACATTAAAGTCGTCCCGAATGAGCAGATGCCGACGGCGCAGTTACTTCAAGCGGAAATTGATTTAGCCCTTGAGCTAGTCAATGACCAGATGTCGACCTATCGGCCTAATTCAGAATTATCCCGTTTCAACCAATTGCCATTGGAGCAAAGCGTTGAAGTCTCACCGGATACCATAAAAGTGGTGCAAGAGGGAATACGTTTATATCAAGTGACTGATAAGGCACTTGATATTACCTTAGGTCCTTTAGTTAATCTGTGGGGTTTTGGACCTGATAAGCGTCCAACGAAAGTTCCGACACAGGCTGATATTGATGCGGCTAAAGCCAAAACAGGGATTAGTGAACTTTCCATTGAAGGCAATCGTCTAAGTAAGCACAACACCCATTTATATGTAGATTTATCATCAATCGCGAAGGGATTTGGGGTTGATAAAATCGCTTCTATTCTTGATAAATACCATGCGATTGGGTATTTAGTTGAAATTGGTGGCGAACTGAGTATCAAAGGTGCCAAAGGTGATGGAAGCTCTTGGCGTGTTGCTATAGAGCAACCGACCAATGATGGCTCTGAAGCCGTACAGCAGGTTATTGCACCTGGTACTATGGCGATGGCGACCTCTGGTGATTATCGTAATTATTATGAAGAAGACGGCCAACGTTTTACGCATATAATCGATCCGCGTACTGGTTTGCCGATAAATCATAAGTTAGCATCCGTGACTGTATTGCATCAAAATTGTATGACGGCCGACGGTTTTGCGACGGCCATGATGGTTTTGGGCACAGAAGCATCATTGGAGCTTGCCAAGAAGGAACACTTGGCGATAATGCTAATCGAAAAGCAAGGCGACGGATTTAAGGTCTATTACAGCGACGCCTTCAAGCCTTTCCTTATTTAGTTTTTGGAGTAAACCATGACCTCTTTTATCGCGGCATTTGTGATCTTGTTAGTCTTCTTTTTACTCATGTCGATTGGTTATCTCATCAAGCGCAAAGCCGTTGAAGGAAGTTGTGGCGGTTTAGGTGTTCTAGGGATTGAAAAAGCGTGTGATTGTGATGACCCTTGTGACAAACGTAAACGTCGTATGGCCGCTGAAGAAGCGCGTCGTGAGAAGTTAACGAAAGACCGCATTATCTAAATAGTCTTGATTCGATCATAGCCCCCAATTTAGGGGGCTATTTTTTGCCTCGTATTTTCTTACACGGGTTAATCATTTGAGATTTATCCTTGGGATTAGAGTGGGATAGCAAGTTAATCTAAGCAGGAATGAGAATGCTTTTCATCATTAAGTGAGTGAAATATAAAGATAATTTGAGTTGGTCGATAAATTGTACTAGGCTAGAAGCTTGATTTAGATCAATCTTTTCACGCTTACCAAGGATAGTAACTTATGAAAGGTCATCCTAAAGTGGTTGGGCAACTGAATCGGGTGCTTACCTGTGAGTTGACCGCCATCAATCAATATTTCCTCCATGCCCGCATGTTTAAACATTGGGGCTTAGAGAAGTTAAACCACGTCGAATACAAAAAATCCATCCAAGATATGAAGCATGCCGATAAGCTCATCGAGCGAGTGCTGTTTTTGGAAGGTCTGCCTAATCTGCAACAACTCGAAAAACTTCGCATTGGTGAACATAGCCAAGAGATGCTCGATTGCGATCTGGCCATGGTGCAAGAGCAGCTTACATTGCTGCGTGATGCGATCAGCTTGTGTGAAGCAGAACAGGACTATGTGAGCCGCGATCTGCTGGAAGATATTCTCGAAGACGAAGAAGAGCACTTAGATTGGCTTGAGTCGCAGCAAGAGCTCATTACGCTAACCGGTATTCAAAATTATCTACAATCGCAAATTAGCGACCAATAGGAGCAAGATATGAAAGGCGATAAAGACGTTATCGATGCGTTAAATCGACTCCTAACGGGAGAACTCTCGGCAATGGATCAGTATTTTGTCCATGCCCATATGTATGAAGATTGGGGCCTGAATGAACTCTATGAGCGTATCGCCCATGAGTCAGATGATGAGAAAGCCCATGCAGCCAAATTAGTGCAGCGCATTTTATTCCTCGAAGGTACACCCAATGTTGCCGCCCGTGAGGCATTGAACATAGGTAAAGATGTAGAAGAGATGCTACGTAATGATCTCGCCTACGAATACAAGGTCGCGGACGATTTGCGCAAAGTGATTGCACTGTGTGAGCAGAAGCAAGATTACCAGACCCGCGAAATCCTTGAAGTATTACTCGACGATACAGAGTCTGACCATATGTATTGGCTCGAAAAACAACTTGGGCTTATTGACCGTGTTGGGCTGCAAAACTACCTGCAAACTAAGATGTGAGCCTTAGATTGTTAGGTTGAGTAAATACCTAGGCCACTGAGTGTAATGGCCTAGGAAACTCAGTTATTAAGCATGTCTGTTGTTCCTCACACTTGTCTTGTTCTCTTTTCTAGCGCTAGGCCACATCTTATTGGCCCAAATCTATCAGGAATACTTGATTACTGTTTTTATATACAGTATTTTGGCGTTGGAGGAATTCAACGTGCGAAAAATTATTCATATCGATATGGACTGCTATTTTGCTGCAGTGGAAATGCGCGACTTTCCTGAGTACCGTGGCAAACCTTTAGCTGTGGGGGGCAGTAGCGACCGTCGCGGTGTTATCAGTACTTGCAGTTACGAGGCACGTAAATTCGGTGTACGTTCAGCAATGGCAACGGCTTATGCCTTTAAGTTGTGCCCTGAGCTGATTTTAGTTCCGGGTCGGATGCAGGTTTACAAAGAAGTGTCGCTACAAATTCGTGAAATATTTTCTCGCTATACCCAATTAATTGAGCCGCTTTCCTTAGATGAAGCTTATTTGGATGTGAGTGAGTGCCAACAACATAAGGGCTCTGCGACCTTGATTGCCCAAGCGATTCGTCGCGATATCTTAGCCGAAACGGGTTTAACCGCATCGGCGGGTATCGCGCCAGTAAAATTTTTAGCTAAGATCGCCTCGGATCTGAACAAGCCAAACGGCCAATATATCATTACGCCAGAGACGCTTTCTGAGTTTGTTAAGACCTTATCGCTGCGTAAAATTCCCGGTGTTGGTAAAGTCACCGCAGAAAAGCTCTCTTCGCTCGGGCTCAATACCTGTGGTGATGTGCAAGCTTATTCTAAACCTGAGCTCTTAGCGCGATTCGGTAAGTTTGGTGGCGTGTTGATTGAGCGTTCCCAAGGCATAGATGAACGGGGTATTTCTGCCGACAGAGAGCGCAAATCAGTGGGTGTTGAAACCACGTTAGCAAAGGATATTTATAGCTTAGAGCAGTGCCAGCAGGTGATGCCGAGTTTGATCCAAGAACTGTCGTTGCGTTTAAGTCGCAGTGCTAAGGAACGCAAAATACATAAACAGGTGGTCAAACTTAAGTTTAACGATTTCAAGCAGACTACAATTGAGCACCGCAGCGATGAAGTCTCGATTGTAATGTTCTATGAGCTACTCGCACAGGCTATGGAAAGGCAAGAAGGCCGTGGCATTCGTCTATTGGGTATTTCGGTCGGCCTCGCCGATTCTACTCTTGTCGTCGCCACAAGCTTAAACGGCCAGACTCAGCTGGATTTAGCTCTCTAGTGGGTGGAGCACAATAGCCTATATTGGCTCAATAAGCCTCGGGTGGATTTGCCAGCATAAAATCAATTAACAGTCTGACCCGTAAGGGCAGGTTGTCCCGATCGCGATACATCAAGTAGGCGGTGCGCGGAATACCTTGCCACTCGGGCAGTATTTGAATGAGTTTGCCACTTCGTATCTGTTCACTCGCCATGCTGATGGGTATGAGTCCAATCCCAAGCCCCGCCACCACGGCCTGACAGGCAATCGCCATATCATCGACGGCTAGTTTGATATTCCCCCTTGGTTCAAACTCGACATTTTGCCCTGTGCTATTGTGCTGTAAACGCCACGTTTTTGTGGGCTTGGCGATGATAACCGGATGCTGATCCAGCGCTTCAATGGATTGCAGCGCATGCCACTGCGTTGCCGATGTGCTGGCGCAAAGTACAAAGCTAATTGTGGTAAGTGGCCTTGCAATCCAATCGGGATCTTTAGGTTCGCCCACTCGAAAGGCGATATCGATGGCGTTTTCACTGACATCGATATTCATGTTCGACAGACTTAAATCGATATCAATATTGGGATAATGCCGTTGGAAGGCGTTGAGTGATTCACCCAGCCAGCGATAGGTTGTATTGATGGGCGCCGAGATCCGCAATTTGCCAACCGCTTGATGTTTATCCGCATGCAACTCACCAGATACCTGGTTTAACTCGATAAATAGCGGGCCGCAGCGTTCGAGATACCGCTGACCTGTGGCGGTAAGGTTGACTCTATGGGCGTCTCTGTGCAGTAAACGCAGACCTAAGGATTGTTCTAACAGATTGATTCGACGGCTTAAGGTTGAAGGTGGAATGCCTAAGTGCTGCGCCGCGAGCTTAAAACTCCCTTGCTGTGCCACCACCCAAAATAAGCGCATATCGTCTAAGGAATAATTAAGTTTCATATTTGGAATTTAAGCTCTCAATCTTGTTGGTTTTAATAATATATGAAACTTATAAACTAAGCTCAATCCCAATTACCTCCATAGAGGCCGATATGAAATCCCATACACCTTACATGACATTCGTTTGTCTACTGATTTGCGTTTTTAGCTGGGGCAGTGTGTTTCCGATTGCTAAGCGAGTGCTGGAGGAGATGTCAGGAGAGTCCCTCGTCTTCTGGCGTTTTACCATTGCGGCTGTGACTCTAGCGTTATATATCGTTTTTACTCGTCAGGCTTGGCCCAAATTGAGTTTGGTGCAATATATTGTCATAGCGTTAGTGGGTGTGATTGGTGTAGGCGGCTTAAATCTGGCGTTATTTAATGGCCTGCAGCATACCTCTGCTGCCAATGGTGCCTTGATTATGGCGCTCAGCCCGCTGGTGACTTCAATCGTCAATGCGCTATTACAGCGTGAATGGCTCAGCAGACAACAAGTGTTTAGCTTAGTGGGGGGATTGGCGGGCGTACTGCTAGTGATCACCAACGGTAGTGTGCAGCAGTTGCTCAACTTTAGTTTTAACCAAGGTGATGTGATGATTGCCGCCGGCATGTTGGCGTGGAGTGGTTATACCATTTGTTCGCAACGGGTCGGCCATTGGTTGCCTGTGTTGCCCTTTACCTTGCTGAGTATGATAGCTGCCAGTGTGTCTATGTCCGTGGTTGGGCTTGGCCGAGGTGAATTTCACCCTTGGCTGGAGTTGATGGAACTGTCGGCAACGGCTTTTTCTAGCGTGCTCTACATAGGTTTGTTCGCCACTGTGCTCGGTTATCTGTTTTGGATTAACGGTGTTAAGGCGCTTGGCCCCGCTAAGGCATCGATTTTTTTTAATCTCGTGCCCGTTTTTGCAGCATTAACGGCGTTAGCCATGGGGCAGGCGGTGACGGAAATTCAGTTGGTAGGGATGCTGATAGTGATCCTTGCGTTGATGTTACCTATGTTAGTCAACCTACGCGCGGCAAGAGGCTTAGTGGTTAAGCGCTGCTAATCGGTGCTAGCTTTGCTGTTTAAATATAAGGGAGCACCTGAATTCAGATAATCACTGCGACAGGTTTATGCTCCCTTATTCGTTTGAGGGGACCTTTCAAACATCACTGATTTACAAAAGGTAACTTATATAAAAGCTTTCACTCTCAACAAATTACAGTTTAAAGCGGCTGACCAGCGCAGTGAGATTACTCGCCATTGACGAGAGTTGTACGCTTGCTGCGTAGATTTCATCAGTGGTTCGTAGACTCTCCTCCGACTGTTCGGCAATGTGTTGAATATTTTGATGGCTCTCATTGACCATAGTGGTTTGCGCTTTGGCTGCGAGGGCGATTTGATTGTTCATCTCACTAATTTGGCTCACCATTTCTGCAATATGCGCTAAGGCTTCACCGGCATTACTGGCGGCTTCTACGCTTGAGATAGCCTTTTCATTACCGATATTAATCGCTGCCACAGCGCTTTGAGTGCCATTTTGCACATTGGCGATCATCAATTTAATTTCTTCGGTTGATTGGTGAGTCTTAGAGGCAAGGGAGCGCACTTCATCGGCAACCACTGCAAAGCCGCGTCCTTGTTCGCCCGCGCGCGCCGCTTCAATTGCAGCATTAAGGGCTAATAGATTCGTCTGTTCGGCAATGGCTTGAATCACCTCAAGCACGCGGCCAATATGTTGGCCTTCCTGTTCGAGTTTATTGATCTGCATTTCTGCCGTGCCTACATCTCCCGCAAGTTCACGAATCACATTGATGGTTTTTTTCACTCTTGCCTGACCGTCGGCGGTAAATACGTCGGCTTGTTTAGCGGCATCGGCGGCATGACTGGCACTGACTGATACTTCTTGCACGGATGCGGCAATATGATCGCTGGCATCGGCGATTCTGTGGGTGGCAGCTTGTTGATCCATCAAGTTATGTTTTGCTGATGCGCTGGTTTTGGCTAGACCTTCGGCAGCGGTGTTGAGCTCTGATGTAGACTGTTTAAATTGCGAGATAATACCGTGTAAGTTATCGAGAAAATGATTGAATGCCTTGGCGAGATCACCAAGCTCGTCTTTAGAGGTTAAGTGGACTCGTTCGGTCAAATCGCCATCACCATCGGTAATGTCGTGGATTTTTGCGAGTAAAACCGCCAGCGGTTTGCTGATGAGTTTAGGCAGTGCAACGATAAAGAGTATGCAGATCAAGAGACTGATGGCTAAGGCAATTAACTGCATCTGTTGTCCATGATTGGCATCATCATCTACTTGGGCTATCGCTGCGGTAGTATTACTATTTAAATCATTGATTAAATGATTAATGTTCTGGTGTAGTTGCTCGAATTGCGTTGCTGCTTGACCGAAACTAAGATCAATCGCCGTCGTTCTACCGTTACGGCCATTTTGGGTGCGTTGATTACTGATTTCTGTGGTTGTCGCTCGCCAAGTATCGAAACTGTGATTTAATTCATTGAGCTTATCTTTAGCGATGGGACTTGTGGTCACATCGGCAAACTTATCAATATGTTCTTTAACCAGAGAGATACTATTAGTGTGCTGCTTTAAAAGGTCGTTGTAAGAGTCTGTGCCCACGTTAACAAACATCAGGCTGCGCTCGGCCACTTGAGCTTGATAAAGCTCTTTATCGGCTTGTAGTAGTTCAGATTGGCTAGGTAAGTATTCAAGCGCGAGTGTATTCGCGCTGTGATTTAAGGCTTTGAGTCCTAAAATGCCAGTTGAAGAGGCGAAGATGACTACGCCAGCGAGTAGCAGACTTGGATAAGTCAGTTTCTGATTAACGGATAGATCTTTATACCATTCCATAGTCACGCCCTCCTTGATTGATGCACTGAAAAGGTGAGAGCCGCAATAACCTCTGTGGTAAGAGGATGCAGCCCATCACTGGCGTTCTCTGGTAATTAGAGTCCAAATTGATCTAGGTTGATCCCAATCGTTATAGCGCCAATTGCGGCATCACCATCCATCACTGGAATAGAAATTTGTACTAGATAGGCTTGGGAGCTCTCGTCAAATTTGACCGGACCTATGTGTTTATCGCCTTTGCCATTGGCGAAGGATTTTTGCCATTTATCCTCATCACCCTGCCAATAATCTGAAGTTTTACTGATCATGGCGACGTTCGCGCCTTGATTGTCCATGAGGAAAATTTCTTGGTAGTAAGGTTTGCTGGCTTCGAAGGTCGTGAGAAACTTGGCCGCTTCGTTGTTCATCAGGGATGACATAAAGTCATCAATACCTGCGGTGGCAATCCATTTTTCATCTAATGTTTTGATTGAATCTAAGCTTTTGCCTTGGGCATTTTGCGCTTTAACAGCATTCACCAGTACCACTTCTCTGCCTAATGGCATCAGTGAATCGGCTAGGTCTATAACGGCTTTGGGGACTTCTTCGGCGAAACTGAGGTTACTGCTGAGCAGTAGTGCAGCGGCTGACAAGATTTTACCAAATTTCATGATCTCTATTCCTTAAGGTCACAGTATTGAAGGGGAAAGCGGTTATCTCTAAAAGCGCGATAAGCAAAAATACGTTAGGGTCAGACAGAACAACTATAGTAGAAAATTCAAGTTATTCAGTTCTTTCATAAAAATTTTATCGATGGCATTTCTACACAAATAGAATCCGCGGTAAAAAATAAGGCCACATCTGACTTGAGCAGATATGGCCTTGAATTGAGTGAGCTAGGGTAAGGTTAGAATATTAAGCCTTGACTGGAATACGCTCGAGTACGGCTAATAATAAGGTCCAATATTGGCCGACTGTGGTGATGTTTACCATTTCGTCTGGACCGTGTGGATATCGAATGGTGGGACCAATCGAGACCATGTCCATGTCTGGATAGGGTTTCTTGAATAGGCCACACTCGAGACCTGCATGGATCACCATGATCACTGGCTCTTTGTGGTAAATGTCTTGATAGGTTTCGCGCACTATTGCCATTACAGGTGAGTTGTTATCTGGCTTCCAGCCTGGGTAAGCACCGCTTAAATCGATATCGGCTCCGGCTAAGTTGGTCAGCGCAGTTAACATGCCTTCGACTTGAGTACGGCCAGAATCGATCAGCGAGCGGATAAGGCACAGGATAGTGACTTCTTCATCGTTAGTGCTGATAACGCCAACGTTGAGCGAGGTTTCAGTCACACCTTCGACTTCATCACTCATGCGGATCACGCCGTTCGGGCACACATGCAGCAAATCGATCAGGGTATTTTGGCTGTTTTCGCTCATCACACGTTTTGGTGTTGGGATAGTGTTTAACACTAAACGCATATCGGGATCGGCAATGGCGAGTTCGGTGCGGATAAGCGCTTCAAACTCAGCGACTTTTTCGTTTAAGGCGCTGACGTTTTCTTCTGGCAACATAAAGCTGATGTTGGCTTCCCGTGGAATCGCATTACGCAGTGAACCGCCGCTAAATTGGGTCAACTCCAACGCTAAATCATCTGCGTTTTCAAAGAGGAAACGCGCCAATAGCTTGTTGGCATTGCCACGACCTAAGTGAATGTTCACCCCAGAGTGACCCCCTTTTAAGCCAGATAAGTGCAGGCTAAAGGCTGAGTAACTTTGCTCAGAGGCTTGCCACACCATAGGCAGGGTGATTTGAGCATCGACACCGCCGGCGCAGCCCATGTAGATTTCACCTTCTTGCTCTGAGTCGGTATTGATCAGAATGTCAGCGTCTAACATGCCCGCCTGTAAACCAAAAGCACCTGTCATGCCCGCTTCTTCATCTATCGTCAGCAGCACTTCTAATGGGCCGTGCTTGATATCATCAGAGCCTAAAATGGCTAAAGCCGATGCCATGCCAATACCGTTATCTGAACCTAAGGTTGTGCCCTTGGCTTTAACCCAATCGCCATCGACATAAGCTTCGATAGGATCTTTAGTAAAATCATGCACTTTATTGGCATTTTTTTGTGGCACCATATCGATATGGGCTTGAATAACCACGATTTTACGATCTTCCATACCCGGCGTCGCAGGCTTACGGATGATCACGTTGCCAACGGCATCCTCAACGACGGCAAGTTGTTTGCTTTTAGCCCACGCTTGAATGTGCTGGCTTAAGGCTTGCTCATGCTTAGATGGATGGGGAATCGCGCAAATTTGTTCGAACCATTGCCATAATGGCTGCGGGTATAACTGACTTAAGGCTGTCACTTGAGTGTCCCTCATAAGGTCTTGTGAGTATAGGGCAAATTTGTGGCCATTCTACCACATTCTGTGCAGCCAAATAATCTCAGCGTCACAGGCTTTTGGTGAGCTGGCAGCCAAAGTTTCCAGTTCGATTTTTTCTGGGAGTGTCGGTACCACTTTTAGATTGGTAATTAAGCGATAGAGCGGGAATAATGCAGGCACAATAATGAAAAAGGATGGGTCATGTTTCAAGTTAACTTCGTTGATGTAAAAGCAGAAAATGCCATTTTTGATGGTGAAGGCTGGGATGCGGTTGTGGTGGTGACGCCCGATCTGGATTCTATCGGTTTTGATGAGATAGGTTTATTGGCTCAGCACGGTGCCCACGTGGATAAGCGCGTGGGTAAGAGCCCGACATTACTGTTTGCCCCAGGGCTTGCGGGAGGGCGTTTGATCATTGCCCCTGTCACCCAAGTGAATGACGAGTATGTGGACGTGCGAGTCTATGCCAATGCTGCAAGGGCGGCGATTGCCATTGCAAAAGACGCAGGCGCAAAACGTCCATTGTTATATGTAGTGCCATCGAAGGACTCACGTTTTAGTTTTGCCTCTGAAGTTGCAGCATTAGCCTGCGGTCAAGAACTGTGGCAAACCTTAGAGCTGCGTGAAGCGACGGGCTTAACACCTGCATTTGAGGCCATAGGGTTATTATCTTCATCAACCCATAACAGCAATTTGCTCAATGCCTTAGAAGCTGGCCGCCTATTAGCGCGGGATTTGTGTGGTACTGAACCTGAGCGCATGTCGGCTAAAGCCTTTGCGGACTATTGTTTACAATCGTTTGCGGGCAGCGTGATCAAAACCGCAGTGGTAGAAGACAGAGATATTTTAGAGCGTGATTATCCGCTGCTCAGTGCTGTGGCGCGTTCTTCTTTTGCCGTCGGTCGTCATCAGCCTCGCGTGGTGAAGCTAGAGTATCTGCCTGAGGGTCAAGTGACTCGCACTTTCCTGTTTGCGGGTAAGGGCGTGATTTACGATACCGGCGGCGCCGATCTGAAAGTCGGCGGCGCTATGGCGGGTATGAGTCGTGATAAAGGCGGCGCTTCTGCCGTGGCGGGTTTATTTAAAACTCTGTCAATGCTAAAGCCTAAAGGTATTCGAGTCATTGCCGAGTTAGGTTTAGTGCGTAACAGCATAGGCAGCGAAGCCTTCGTGACCGATGAAATTATTACGAGCCATGCGGGTGTGCGGGTACGAATTGGTAATACGGATGCTGAAGGGCGCTTAGTGCTGGCGGATTTACTGAGCCATTTACGTATCAAAGCCGTGTCGGCGGTGAAGCCTGAGATGTTTTCGGTAGCAACACTCACAGGTCATGTCGTACGTTGTTATGGCAGTTATCCTGCGGCGGTTGAAAACTCAGTGGCGAGTTCACAGCAATGCGCTGTCACTTTACAACAGCAGGCGACTCAATGGGGTGAACCCTTTGAAGTGTCTACATTACGCCCTGAAGACTTCGCTAAGATCCGCGATGTGTCAGGCGCTGCTGAAATATTATCTTCCAATAATGCACCATCATCGATTACCGCCCGTGGACATCAATATCCCGCGGCGTTTTTACTGAAAGCCTCTGGACTATTTGATCATGGGGTTAATGCCCCTATTCCCTTGGCTTACACACACTTAGATATTGCAGGAAGTGCAACAGAAGGTGATCCGCTCTACGGCAAACCCACAGCGAGTCCGCTGGTGGGCTTGTATCAATATCTGATCAATCGCTAACGATTTGTGGTAACAAATAGAAATAATTCTGTAATATCTTATTTATTAGATATTTACAGGGTTATTTCTGTTTTTCTGTGAAACAGATCGCCATTAACCTCACTATAATTGTGTAATTTAATTACATTAAAAAGCCTTAATCAAAAAAAATACAAATAAAGGTTGTAATAAAACTACAAATCCATATAATTACTTTCGTGGATTAGGCACTACGCCTTTCCTCTCTAGTCTATCCAGGATGGATATTTTTCTCCAAGGACCTGAGTGACAAGTCGTCTCAACGGATATGAGAATCTCTAGTTCCAAGGAACCGAGCCAAGCTTCACTAGAGTACTTAATCACAACTAATTTAGGAGTATTGACTATGTCTTATACAGGCAACAACCATATTTATTGGCAAAACACTTGGTTTAACACTGATGTTTTGCGTGGCGGTTTATTCGCCATGAGCTTTAAGGCCTAACCCTCCTTAAAGTTTTAGTTTCCATCATCCATCAACCTTTGTATCGCCTTTTTTGGCGTGTTTAGACTCAAGTAGCATATTGATGTTTTTGCATGGATATGCCAGGTTTTTCCCGCTAGCGCGGTAATGTACTTCCCCGAAAGGGACGCTTGAAATATGTCTTTGCCTGCTCATTGAGCAGGCTTTTTTTTGTCTTTTTTTCGCTTAAGTATTTAACGGTTTTGCCTGATGTAATGAGCGTAAACGGTTCGTGTTAGAAGTGATGTGGTATGGACAATAAATGGATATGGGGTTCAATATACAAGCTATCGGCCTATCGCTTGTGATACTTGTTACTCAGGGACTGTTTATGGACACTAAGTTGTTTTTTCAAAATGGTAAGTTAACACTGGATATCAACCCCAGTGAGATGCGAATGTCGCATTGGGTTTATGCGCCAGTGTTAATCAATACTGAAACGGCGGAAGTGCTTTTTGATTTATCAGGGAAGGGCTGGGATTTTCGGTCTGCAGAAGAAAGTGGTGATGACATCATTTTAAAGCTTGCCCGTTATCCTGATGCGAACAATGTATTTAGGCTCGTTCTGAATATATCAAAAGACCGAGCAAGCCTTAACGGTAATATTTTTTCAATTAATGATGTGTGTAAGGTATTAGAGGATATTGCCTAACAAGTGATATATGGATTTTTTAATTTTTATATATAAATCATAGCCTTTAATCTGCAAAGATATATGCGGCAAACCCTACCCAACTTAATAGTAAAAGCGTTATGGCAATCCAAGTCGCGGTGGTGAACTGACGTTGAGATTCGAATAATGCGTCTGAATCCTCTAGTTCATCAGTGTCATTAACTGTGCGAGATTTTGCTCTCAACTGTTGTTTACGTGCTTTATCCCGTTCGCGAGCTTTGGCTTTTTGCAGCTTTTTATATTCAGCTATGCCTTTTTCTATCCCTTGGGCAATGAGTTTAGTTTGCTCTTTGGTTTGGCCCGGCTTTTTGGTGGCTTTGGCTGCGACCAGTGCTTCTTGTTGAGTTTCTGTCGAGATAGTGGGTTTCATCTGGGCTCTGCCTAAATTAATGCGGCTGTGGCTAAAAGGTGATAGCTAAAGTGTAAACGCAGCGATTATACCCACATTAGACCTCAAAAACGTAAGATGAATATCTTCTTTCCATTAAAAAATCAGTGGATGTCCACCCTGTGGGGCGGGGATATATACAGGCTCGTAGTCCCATACTTCCCTAATGGTATCAACCGACAAAGCATCGGATGGCGTGCCTTCACTGACGATTCGCCCTTGTTTTAACACAATTAATTGATCGCTATAGCGCGCGGCTTGGTTTAAGTCATGCAGTACCACTATTACAGTGTAGCCTTGTTGGTGAGCTAAGTTTTGGGCTAATTCAAGTACTCTGTGCTGCTGGGCAAGATCTAACGCCGATGTTGGTTCATCCAGTAATAGTACGGGCGGAAACGGCGATTGCCTGAGTTGAGTTAAGACTCTGGCGAGTTGGACTCGCTGTTTCTCGCCGCCAGAGAGGGTTGGATAGCTGCGCTTAGCCAGATGGGTTAAGCCCACTTGCGCCAGTTGCTCGGTAACTAACGCATCACCTTCTATCTTACTGATGGTTAAGGGATATAAGCCCATTGCTACGACTTCTGACACAGTGAAAGGAAAGGTGAGGCTGGCGTGTTGCGGCAGTACAGCTAAGGATTTTGCCAGCTCGCTCCTAGGCCAATCCGCCAGCTGGCTATGGCCTAGTCGTATACTTTGCCTTGGTGTGCTGATTTCTTGGCAAAGGGCTTTAAGCAGGGTGGATTTACCCGCACCATTTGGGCCGAGTAGGGCGGTTACCGCACCCGATTGAAACTGTACATTAATATCACTGAGCACGGTTTTTGGACCGATGCTGACATCGAGCTGACAAATGCTGAGCTCGGTGCGATCAAATTGCGCCTTAGCTGAATAAGTTGTCGATTGTGATGGTTGATTTGCAAAGGATGTTGCAGCCATAAAAACTCGCTTAGATTAGCTTACTGCGCTGTTGCAGTAGTAAAAAGATGAAGAAAGGCGCACCGATGAGCGCGGTGACGAGTCCAACGGGTAACTCGGCAGGCGGTAAAAAAGCGCGCGCGCCGATATCGGCCAATGCCAATAGGGCTGCACCTAAAAGTGCGCTGATGGGCAGCAGTTGGCGATGATCTGGCCCTAACATCATGCGCACTAAATGCGGCACGACGAGGCCGATAAAGCCGATAATTCCTGTTGCAGCTACACTTACGCCAACCCCTAAGGCGCAAAGCAAAATAAGCCTAAGTTTGAGCCTATCGACATCTATCCCTAAGTGGCGTGCTTCGGATTCGCCAAGCAGCAAGGCATTGAGTGCCGCCGCATCTTGGTGAAATCGCCAACTCAGTAGCGCTAAGGTCACAAGACAAAGGCTGACATATAGCCACTGCGCACCTGCAATCGATCCCATTTGCCATAGGGTTAAGTCACGTAGCGCCATGTCGTTGGCAAGATATGTGAGAACACCTATTCCTGCGCCTGCCAGCGCAGCTATGGCAACACCCGACAAAAGTAATAATACGACCGATGTACCTGTTGGGCTGCTGGCGAGTCGGTAGACGATAAGGGTGGTCACTAATCCCGATGCAAACGCACTGATGGGGATCATCAACGGATTCGCGTTGGGTAGCAGCACGATACAGATGGCTGCGCCAAGTGCAGCGCCGGATGACACTCCGATAATACCGGGATCCGCTAAGGGATTGCGAAAAAGCCCCTGCATTACCGCGCCGCACTGTGCGAGCGTAGCGCCTACTGCTAACGCCAGTAATGTCCGTGGTAAGCGCACATTGTTGATTACCAGTTGCTCGTGGGGCGCAATATTGCCGATATTTTGCTGGGTAGCCCAATTGAACACTGCATTTAGGGCGTCGATAAAGCTGATGCTAACGGGGCCAGTGCTGACCGAGAGTAAGCCGCTGAGGGCTAACAGTGTGACTAGACTCGGCCAGAGCCAGCGGTTGAGGAACATCTCAAATATCCTTTCTATTTTTATCTGGGGCTAATTAGTGCTAACTGTGCTCATCGCTGCGTCTGTTAATGGTTTTGCTTGAGCAATGTGCTGGCGAGCGTATCCGCGGCGCTTATGGCACTGATGCCTAAACCACCGAGAAGGGCTTGCGGTGCCAGTGTTTGAATATGGCCGTTTTCACCTGCTGGGGTATGGGCGAGTAGTGGCATCTCTTTCAACAGTTCTTGAGCAATTTGTGCATTAGTTTGATCTGTGGGTTTATCGCTACGCTTTGACAGCAAAATAATGTCGGGCTGCAAGGACAGAATCCCTTCTTGAGACATGCTTTTGTAGCCATCAAACTCGGCGATATTTTGTGCCCCAGACAGCTCGATAATAGTATCTGCGGCTGTGCCTTTACCGCCAACCCGTGCACCGCGGCCTTCTTGTAACAGCATGAAGAGAATTTTTGGCTGAGAGCCCGCATCGCGCACTTGTTGTTTTTTACCCGCTAAGCTTTGCAGTTGTTGATGTAAATCTTGTTTTAATTTAACCGCATGTTCTTGGCGATTGAGTAAGTGACCTAAGGTATCCACATTGTTCATCAGTTGTGGTTCATCATTTGTTGCGGGTAATTGCACGACTTGGATATTCGCCTGTTTTAATACCTTAAGTGTGGTTTCTGGTCCCATCACATCTGAACCGACAACCAGCGTTGGGGAGAGGGCAATAATGCCTTCGGCGGAGAGCATTCTGTGATAACCAAGCTTAGCCACATGGCTCAAACTTTCAGGCACATAGCTGGTGGAGTCGATGGCGACTAGCTCATTGCCTGCATCGAGGGCGAGCACGAGCTCTGTGACTCCTGTACCCGCACTCACGAGTCTTATCTCTGGCTCGGCACTCAGTTCAGCGCTAAAAACGCTTGAGGATAGTAAGGCCGTAAGTGCTGATATGAAAAACATCAAATTTTTTAATGTCTTATATGTGCGCTTATGTTGATAACGCTGAGCACTGGAACCTTTTTTTACTGGTATTTTAGTTGCTTGAAACAACATGGTTAAACTCCTAATACAACTTGTTCGCGACAGGCTTAGATGCCGTTTTTGATGTCAGACTTTTGCTTTCTCGTTTAAATGGCGGGTTCGGATACGCTAATGCTCCATCAAAATTTGGGTCTGACTGATGGACTGCGTCTGTAACAGTGCCAGCAGTTGCATCAAAGGTTCCACTGGCGCGGCTTTGTCGGCGGCAATGACAACCGTCGCCTTCGGCATAGTCTGAAAATGTGCAGTAAATGCAGTGGTAAAAGTGGCTAAGTCATCAAACTCTTTGCCATCAATAGCCCAATAAGGCGCTGTTGCCATGATATTGATGGCAATTGTTTGTTTGTTGTCGATTGCCGTGATTGCCGAGCTTGGGCTTTGTGGCACATCTACCGGCAAACTCAATAATTGGCTATTTGCCGTCAGCAGTAAAAACACCAGCACGATAAAAATAATGTCGATTAACGCTGTTAAATCTAGGCTCGGAAGTTGCTCAGGCGAAGCAATGCCAGCCTGCGATAAGAATGGTTTCTCTGCACTTATCATGTCTGTGGCTCAATTTGAGAATGGGGCTTGGATGCTAATTTTTGCTCGACGCTGGTTTTACTGACTCGGGTGAATGCTTGGTAATGATTGGCATCAATTGAAATATCTTCGATACCCGCTAACCAGAGATTGAGTTGATTGAGCACATGCCCAGCGCGCAGGCATTGACCTTGAGCCCAGATCCCAAAAAGATGGGCGGCGGTAATGGCGGGCACGGCGATCATGAGTCCGGCAGCTGTGGTGTTCATCGCAAGGCCCAGTCCAGCACTGAGTTGTGCTGGCGTGACGGGGCCTTGTGATTGCCCGAGTTGGGCAAACATTTCGATGAGTCCTAATACTGTGCCGAGCAGACCGAGCAGTGGACTAATGATGCCAATCACTTGTAAAACCTTGAGTCCGGCTTGCAAGTCGCGTTGTTGCTTATTGAGCCACAGACTGAGTAATTCTTCCCTTAGCACTTTTGGCTGGTGGACTTGTTTGAGTAACAAGGTCGCGCCACGGGCGAGTAAATCTTGCTGTGCGCTGGTTTGCGCTAGCAGGGCGCTGACGTTTTCAGTGGTCGCCGCTGAGCTTGATTGACGCAATGCTTTTACCCAGGCCTGTTTTTGGGGCCAGATTGACAGCAGAGTTTGATGCAAAAACAAGGCGCTACGTTCAAGGCAGATCATCAAAGCTAAAAAAGCACATAACAACAAGGGCCAAGTGAGCACGCCAAGCTGAGTCTGTAGGGTTGAAAAATCAGTTACGGGCATTAAGCCTCTCCAATCGATTGAAAAAGTAGTTTTATATGTAAGTTAGTAAAACAAAAATCAGGCTAGTTGTGCGGTGGCTAATACTCCACGAGCTAACTTCCCACGAGCTAACTTTTCAGTGGCAACATTGGGCCTGTTAGTTGAGCGCGAAGCGAATAGGCACTCTGACCTTATAATGACTCGCTAGCCTTTGCGCTGGCGCCGCAAATTGCCAGTTTTCAACTGCATCTAACGCGGCTTGATCTAACAGACTGAACCCTGAGCTTTTTACTAACGTCAGTGCCAGTTGCTCACCAAGTTCGTTAAACATCACTTCTATGGTTGCGGTGCCTTCTAGCCCTTTTTTACGCGCTATCTTTGGATAAGTCGGTTGCGGTGGTGCTGCAGCGAACAGCGGTTTGGCTAATTCCACTATGTTAGTTTGGGCACTGTCAGTTGTTGCACTGGCTACATTTGGGGTCGCTTTTGCATCAACTTTGGCTGCGTTAGCGATTAAATCCATTTGTGCTGTTTTTGGTTCTGTTTGTTGTTCAACTTGTTCAAGTCGCTTATGTGCTAAAGCACTTGGTTCTAAAGCGTTCGTCGTTAAAGGATCAGTATCCGGATGATTGTTAGCCGTGGGTTTTGTTGCTGAAGATTTTTTGGCGAGTTGGCGGTCAATTCGTTGATCAGCTTTAGTTTTCGGGATAACCGCCTTATCGACAGATCCTACAGTTGATACTTTTTGCGCTGCACTGTTTTTTTGCACTGTACTGTTCACAGTGGCTACTTTGGCGTCTATTTGCTTGATGGGCTCTGCAATCGTGTTGCTTGTAGCGCTAGTCGCGGTAGAAAAATTAAGGGTGACAGTATTCGCGCTGGGAGTGAGCGATGCTTGATTTACGCTCGATGATTGGGCGCTTGGCTGCATAGTCATAGCGGGTTGTGAGGCGATAACACCCGTCTGGATGGCAACCGTTAACGCGCCAAAGGCAAGATATCGTTTTGGTGTCACAGCAACCTCTTTTTCCAATGAAAGCCATTTTCCTAATTAAGATATCTCAATATAAACAAGATCGCAAATGATAATGATTTGCATTTGATCTATTTTATTGTCTCAGGTAGAGTGCCTGCAATAGCTCGAATGAGCGCTTAAAAAAGCAGCTAAACCGACAATTTATCCTACTTTATGGGTACTGATTGCCTTGGGCTCGATCTGGAAGGGGCTCAATCTCGAAAGAGCCAAATCTGGAATGGAACATCTGTAACAGACTCAATCTCGAAAGGATTGGCGTCAGGAAAGAGAGTCTAGGCTCAGTATTAAATTGCACGGAAACACCTGAATATCACTTGAGGATGAAGAGATGAAAAAAAAGCCGTTAGTGATCGCCATGGCGATAGCACTGAGTGGTACGGCCCTAAGTTTTACGTTAGCGGCAGAGGAAAGTGTTAAGCCCGTTGTTCAACAGGATGCGAATAAAAAACTGGTCACGACTGAATTTGATGAAGTATTGGTGAGTGCAACACGCATCAGTGAAAAAGCCTCCGAAACCAGCCGTAGCGTGGCAGTGGTGGATGAAGAGCAACTTACGGTCGCCCAAGCATCATCAGTTGCTAATGCCCTTAAAAATGAGGCGAATATTACGTTGACTAATGGCCCAAGAGCTTCATCTCAAGGGGTTGAAATCCGTGGTTTAAGTGGCGATCGTGTGTTGCAAACAATTGACGGTGCAAGACAAAATACCAGCTCTGGTCACAGAGGTACCTACTTTATGGACCCAGAGTTGCTCAAATCCATCGAAGTGCTGCGCGGCCCTGCCAGTAGCTTGTGGGGCAGTGGTGCCCTCGGTGGCGTCGTAGCGCAGAATACTAAGTCGGCACAAGATTTTTTAGCGCAAGATGAGACCTTTGGTGGCTATTTCAAACAAGGTTATGAGACCAATGGCTCCCGCACTAAAACCAGTGGTGCTATCTATGGTCAACAAGACAGCATCGATTGGTTACTCAATGGTTCCTATTACGATTCAAACAATATAAAAACCGGTAATGATGAAACTCTAAACAACAGTGCATCCCAAGGCAGCAGTGGTTTAGCTAAATTCGGTTGGCAAGCCGACGAGGCATCACGGTTAGAGTTATCTGCAAGAGCCAGCAAAAACAATGAATTAGTACCGAGCAATCCTTCTGCTGCTGTGAGTAGTTCAGTGCCTTTGGTGCGCCGCAAGACTGACGATCAAAACCTCACCCTAAACTACAGTCTCAATCCTGCTAATAACCCGTATCTGGATACTAAGATGCAAGTGTATTGGAACAGTACCGACTACGATGAAGACCGTATTACGAAAGGTCAGCAAGACAGTACTGAGTTCCGCACTGTGGGGATTAACCTTAATAACAGTTCGCGTTTAGGCAATACTCTGTTGACCTACGGGGTCGATGGTTTTCGCGATACCATAGAAACGACGCGTGATGATTCGGGCCAAGTGGGCCAGCGTCCAGAGAATATCGATGGCGAAACCACAGTATGGGGCGCTTTTACGCGTGCGGATATCGAGCTGACTAAGACGTTAAATCTTGATGCGGGTCTGCGTTATGACAGCTTTAAAAATGACAGCCATAATCTCAACTTATCCTCAGATGACAATGAGTTATCACCATCGCTTGGCTTGGTGTGGCAGACTCAGCCTTGGTTGACCTTAAGTGCCCGTTACGATCAAGCCTTCCGCGCACCTACGGTAGAGGAAATGTTCTCCAGCGGCACCCACTATTGCATCCCGCCAATCCCCGGATTTTTACCCCAAGGTTTATGTAACACCTTCGCGGTGAATTCGGATCTAAAAGCAGAGACTGCGCGCAATAAAGAAATTAAAGCGGACTTACGTTTCAGTGAGTTAGCGGGTGATGATGAACTGGCGCTAACGTTTAACGTTTTCCGTAACGATGTGGACGATTTTATCGTGCAGCAAGTATCTAATCCTTGGCGTGGCATTCCTGGATTCGAGCAAACGACCTCATGGAATAACGTTGAAGATGCACGTTTAACAGGTTTTGAAATTAGCGGTCGTTACCGTATTGGCCAAACTCGCTTAGCGATGAATTACGGCCAAACCCATGGCGAAGATCGTCAAACGGGCGATGATATAGAAGGTATACCCGCCAATAAGTTCAATGTCGATTTATCCCAAGGCATTATGGAAGGTGACATGAAACTCGGCACTCGCGTCACTTATGTGGCGACTCAGTCGAATACGCCTGACGGCT
Source organism: Shewanella sp. SM21 (assembly GCF_025654335.1). NCBI lineage: Bacteria > Pseudomonadati > Pseudomonadota > Gammaproteobacteria > Alteromonadales > Shewanellaceae > Shewanella > Shewanella sp. SM21. The sequence goes on along the minus strand of NZ_JAKKRL010000013.1, from coordinate 74,796 downwards.
TTAAAGTGGCGAAATACGACGATTACACCCTATGGGATGTGTATGTTGCGTGGGAGCCGACTATGGGCGCGATGGCGGGTGTGAGAGTGGATTTCGCAATCGAAAATATCGGTGATGAGAAGTATCAACAAGCGTGGCAAACCTTGTATCAACCGGGTCGTAATATGAAGTTATCGGCGCGATATATGTTCTAAGCCACTCAATAGTCACTACCGCTGGAGACAGTAAAATGAAGATGACACTCGATACCGAGCTCGATGTCGCGCCAGATTTAAGCTCTGAGCAACGTCAGCTAAGTGAGCTACAGGCGCAATTGCGACAACGATTTGAACAACAAGCTGATTTAATGCCAGCACAGCTCGCCAGTGAATTAGGCATTGCCGAGCTTGAAGTGGTTGCAGCGCTGCCGCCCGAACAAGTGGTGTTTGTTCCGTTAACTCAGCTCGATACCTTACTGCAAGCCTTACCCAAATGGGGAAAGTTAACCACTATTGTGATGTTATCTGGCAGCGTATTTGAATTTAAAGGGGATTTCCCCGAGGGAAAATACGCCCACGGTTATTACAACCTCTACAGCAAGGGGGACGGTTTGCATGGTCATCTCAAATTAGATGACATGAGTGGTATCGCCTTGATCAGCAGACCTTTTAGAGGCAGCGAGAGCCATTCGATTAACTTTTTCGGCAGTGAAGGTGAGGTAGTGTTCAAAGTGTATTTAGGCCGTGATAAACAAAGAGCACTGTTTCCTGAGCAAGTTCGCCAATTTAAAGCGCTCGCGACTGCCTTTGCCTCGGTGCAATCACACCTCTGAATTGAGCATTAACAAAAGTATTAAGGAAAACAGTAAATGAAACCTGAAATTACCGAACAAGAACAACGTTTAAGAGACAAACTCTTACCCGAAATCGAAGCCTTTAAACAGCAGCGCGAGACCTTGCAACTGGCCACCATTGGCACAGATGGCCAGCCGAATGCGAGCTATGCGCCCTTTGCTCTGGCTGATGATGGTTTTTATATTTTGGTGAGTGACTTAGCCCGTCACGGTCATAATTTAAAGCACTCATCTAAGATCTCTGTGATGTTAGTTGAAGACGAAACTGCGGCCAAATCGGTTTTTGCCCGCAAGCGTTTAACCTTCGATGCGATTGCCGAGGCAGTGCCCCGCGATACGCCCGCCTTCAGCAAAGGTGTTGGTGTGTTATCGGCACGTTTTGGCGAAATGTCCGATAACCTTGCGGCGTTAACCGATTTTAACTTATATAAGCTCGCGCCCCATCAGGGTCTTTACGTCAAAGGTTTTGGCCAAGCATTTAGCCTGAGCGGCGCAGAGTTGTTAGATGTGGATTGGAAGCGCGATGGCCACCACGGCACGCCAAAAACGCCGGAAAACAAGCAAGTCGCTTAAGCCGCGTCAAGCTATTGTAATAAAACAAACCCGCACTCGCTGCGGGTTTGTTTTATGCTTTTCTTTTGAGTAAAACCACACAGCCCTTGAATTCCACTGCAAGAGGTAGCATCTCACTTATATGCTTTAAGTAATGCTGCGCGGTTAACGGCTGCAGATGATCCCATTCATGCTGATGTTATATTTGAATTGCCTTACCTACCTCAAGGATGCCACCCGTGACCGAGCCGACAGCCGAACTAGCCAAATCATCTGAACCCATTAAAGCGGGGGCTGAGCCATTGCCCGAAAAGTTAATTCCAGTCATGCCTACAACAAGCGCTGATGCATCAAAGGCTAAATGGACCTCGGCGCAGCAAAGATCGGTATTGCCTTGGATTATGGGTTTTCTTAAACCCTACAAACTGAAAGTTGTCGCGGCGATTATCTGCTTGATTATAGGGTCGCTCGCTTGGTTATCATTGGGCCAAGGTGTGCGCTTGATGGTCGATGAAGGCTTTGTAAGGGACAATGCGCAGCGGCTGAATGAAATCATACTGTTAGTGCTCGGAATTACCGCCGTCAGTGGCACAGCGGTGTTTTGCCGCTTCTATTTGATGACTTGGCTTGGTGAGCGGGTCAGCGCCGATATTCGTCTCACTGTTTACAATCAACTGCTTAAACTTTCTCCCGCCTTTTACGCTAAGGTGCGCACCGGTGAAGTGATCTCCCGTTTTACCGCCGATTCTACTTTGCTACAAACTGTGGTGGGTTCGAGTCTTTCCATGGCGCTGCGCTCTAGCGTAACTGTGCTTGGTGGTTTAGTCATGATGGGTATCACTAGCGTTAAGATGACATTGCTGGTGTTGTTGGCGGTGCCCTTAGTGTTAGGGCCGGTGATCTTTTTTGGTCGCAAAGTACGTGTGTTAGCACGGGAAAGCCAAGATAGGGTTGCGGATCTCGGCGCTTATGTTGATGAAACACTTCATGAAATTCATACGGTACAAGCCTATGGGCATGAAGATAAAGACCGTAGCTTGTTCAATCGCCGCGTCGAAGATGTCATGTCTGCGGCCAGTGGCCGGATCCGTTACCGTGCCTTATTGATCTCAACCGTGATGTTTTTAAGTATCGCCGCAATTGCTATGGTGACTTGGGTCGGTGCCCACGATGTGATGGCGGGTAAGATGACGGGCGGTGAGTTATCTGCCTTTATGTTTTACGCTGTCATGGTCGCGGGCGCAGTAGCGACCATTAGCGAAGTGATAGGCGAGATCCAGCGGGCTTCTGGCGCCGCCGAACGTTTAATCGAACTGGCTGAAACGCAAGTGGATATTCCCGTTGCAACTCATCCTGTGACTTTGCCCGCCAAGGTCAGTGGGGAGTTAATGATTGAAGGACTCAATTTTGCCTATCCAAAGCATGATGTCTTAGTGCTAAAACAGCTCAATATGGCTATTGCCGCGGGTGAACGGGTTGCCTTAGTCGGGCCAAGTGGCGCGGGTAAAAGTACCTTGTTCCAGTTATTGCAACGCTTTTACGTGCCTAGCGCTGGCAGTATTCGACTGGAAGGTATTGATATTGCTAATCTTCTGCCGCAGGAGTTGCGGTCGCAGTTTGCTCTAGTGCCGCAGGACTCGGTAATTTTTGCGACTAGCGTACTTGAAAACGTGCGTTATGGTCGAGTCGATGCCACCGAGCAAGAAGTGATAGATGCCTGTATTGCGGCCCGTGCCCACGAGTTTATTAGCGAGTTTACTGAAGGTTATCAAACCTATTTAGGTGAGCGTGGTGTGCGGCTTTCTGGTGGACAAAAGCAACGTATTGCCATTGCGCGGGCGATTTTAGCCAACAGACCGATATTGTTACTCGATGAAGCGACCAGCGCTTTAGATGCGGTAAGCGAGCAGAAAGTGAAGCAAGCGCTGGATGTATTGATGGCGGGTAAAACGACTTTGATTATTGCTCACCGTTTATCGACGGTAATCAATGCCGATAGGATTTTTGTGTTTGATAAGGGCGAGATTGTCGCCAGCGGTCGCCACCAAGAGTTAATGCAATCTAATGCGTTATATCGTGAATTTGCCAGTCTGCAATTGTTAACCGAAGAGGCCAATGCCAGCGCCTTGAATGAGACCGTGTAGGTAAAATAAAACCCAGTTGCTAGCTGAAACGCTCAGGCTAGCTTACTGGGTCTTTTATTGTGTTTTTGTTTCTTAGCTTTGCCTTTAAATGCGTTTTTTAAGCTTTATCTTTTAGCTCGCGGCGCAAAACTTTGCCGACGGTACTTTTAGGTAATTGCGCCATAAATTCAATCACTTTTGGCAATTTATAGGCGGTTAACTGCTCGCGGCAATAGGTTAGAATGGCCTCTTTAGCCTGTTGATGATCTTGGCTATCATCCTTTAGCACGATAAAGGCTTTAACCGCTTCGCCCGAGTGCTCATCTTTTACTCCCACCACGGCGCATTCGATCACATTAGGGTGGCTCGCTAGGACGTTTTCCACTTCGTTGGGATAGACATTAAAACCTGAGACTATGATCATATCTTTTTTACGATCAACTATTTGGTGGAAACCTTCCGCTGTTGCTATGGCAATATCCCCAGTTTTGAAGAAGCCATCTTGAGTCATAGCATTGGCGGTTTCCTGCGGATTATTCCAATATCCCCGCATGACTTGTGGGCCGCGTGCGGCTAATTCTCCGGCCGTACCTAAGGGCACTTCAATGTCGTTTTCATCTAAGAGTTTAACCTCAGTGCCAATAACAGGTTTACCAATAGTGCCTAGTTTTTGATAACCGGGTGCATTGAGTGAAATCACCGGCGAAGTTTCAGATAGCCCATAACCTTCACTGATCATGTTGCCTGTCGTCTGTTGCCAAATGTTGGCCGCCGCGGCCGTCAGTGCTGTGCCGCCCGAGATGGTGATTTTTAAATGGCTAAAGTCGAGTGCTTTAAACTCGGGTTGATGGCATAGGGCGACAAACAGAGTATTGAGTCCCGCAAATCCAGTGAAGGGATATTTGGCGAGTGTCTTAATTAAGCCGCTAATATCCCGTGGATTTGGAATTAATACCGAGCAGCCGCCACACTCGAAATACAGCACTAAGTTCACCATAAATGCATAAATATGGTAAATCGGTAGCGGTGCAACGAAGATATCTTCCCCTTCGGTGATCACGCTCGCGATGCGGGATTTTACCTGCGCCGCATTAGCGAGCATATTGCCGTGGGTCAACATAGCACCTTTAGATAATCCAGTGGTGCCGCCCGTATATTGCAACGCCGAGAGGTCGTCGAGATTTGAGATAAATCGGCTAAAGGGGAGTTCTGCGCCTTGTTTTAAAATTTGGCAAAACTCCACATTCTTCAGGCCTGTCTTAGGCTGTACGTGCGGATCGATCAAATCTAAAGGGTGGGTTGAAATGACATATTCTATTTTGGTGCTGTCGATGACTTTGGCTAAGGTCGGTAATAGATCGGATAAAACCACGATCGCTTTGGCACCAGAATCATTGAACTGATGGATGAGCTCACGCTCGGTATACAGGGGATTAGTGTTAACTAAGATAAGCCCAGCCCTGATTGCGCCGTAGGCCGCGATGACAAATTGGGTGATATTAGGCAATTGAATGGCGATGCGATCGCCCGGTTTGAGTGTGGTCTTATTTTGTAAATAGGCGGCAAAGTAACGAGAATCGCGTTCTATCTCGTTAAAACTGCTGGTTTTACCGAGACAGGCATAGGCGGGTTTATCACCGTAACGCAGGCTGGTTTTCTCGATCAGATCGACCAGTGATGAGTAGTTTAGTTTGAGTTGAGAGTCTTGATCGTATGCCATGCTGAACTACCTCAAAGATGATGTTTATTAGTTGTTATTATTTTGGAGTTAAACAGGTGTTTAGATTAGAGGGTGTTAGCACTAGAGGTCAATGCTTATTGCGAAAAACATCTTTATGCCAATAACGGTATCTTTATGTAACAAATAGTATTTTTACTCTAAAGCTGAGTGCTTAACTATAGCTTAGTTATCTTAGAAGCTTAGTTATCTAATGAACCACAAAACCTAAATAAGAGTTTAAGGAAAGACAATTTAAAATTTGTAACCGTTATGTTTCTAAGGATTAAGATTGAATGTGCTCAATTTGCTTTGTCTATGCGCCGTTTAACGGGGGAAATTTTCAGCTTTGTAGGTGTTTAAGGTTTGATTCCGATGTATGAGACGTTAAAGATATGGTTGTCTTTGGGGATGAATTTCTGCCTTTAACCAGCGCTTGAGTTGATTCCTCAAGCGCCGATTGGGTAGTTAATCTGATGATGACCAATGTTACGGTAACTCATATTAAGCGCTAAAAGCCCAGTGCTAGGGACTGAAGAATCCGGTTTCTTGGCTCACTTGTTGTGTTGGTTGTTTAACATCCGTCACCGAGAATTGGATAATTTTGCGCCCCGAGGGGATAGCATCCTTATCGGCTAATACAGTGACGGGATAGTCGACTTGTTCACCCGCTGCCAAGGTAATAATAGGATCGGCAATCAAGCTAAAGGGCATTTCACTGTCGACGGCGAGTTGATACTGCTTAGTATCTTGCGTCTTGTTGCGGATCTTTAGCTGATAGGTATTTTCAACTTTATTATCTGAGGTTTCACGGTACAAGCTTTGGCGATCACGGATCACGTTAAGCTGGATCTCGCTGCGGCTATTTAAGTCTAACCCTATGACGATAAACATGATAATGACCGCTGCACCGTAGCCTAAGAAACGCGGCGAGCGCCAATAGGAGTAATTTACTCCCTTAAGATCATTTTCACTCATATAACCGATAAGATTCTGCTTGTAATCGAACTTCAACATAGTCTCATTACAGGCATCGACACAGGCGCCACAGTTAATGCACTCATATTGCAAGCCGTTACGAATATCTATCCCTGTTGGGCACACTTCGACACATAAATTACAGTCAACACAGTCACCTAAAGTATGGTTATCTTGATTGTTCTCTTGTTTACGTTTGCGAGGGCCACGGGCTTCACCGCGCTGTGCATCATAGGTCACGGTTTTAGTGTTGGCATCGAACATCACAGCTTGGAAACGTGAATAGGGGCAGCAATGTAAGCACATTTGCTCGCGCATCCAGCCTGCATTGAGATAAGTACAAATGGCGAAAAACCACACCCAGCTTGTCACCCAGAAGCTGGCATTACTCGTCAAGATGTCCACATAAAGTTCGCGGGCGGGAATAAAATAACCGATAAAACCACAGCCAGTGAGCAGAGCTGTTAGACCCCAAAGTAGGTGTTTTGCACTTCTTTTACCGATTTTACTGCTAGTCCAAGGGGCTTTATCGAGCTGCTTACGTTTATTACTGCTGCCTTCGATGCGCGTTTCTATCCACACATAGATAAAGGTCCAAGCTGTTTGTGGGCAAAGGTAACCGCACCAAACACGCCCCCAAAATACGGTAATGAAAAACAGACCGAAGGCGGCGGCGATAAAAATCCATGCCAGCAAGGTAAAGTCCTGTGGCCAGAGCGTGATACCAAAGAAAAAAAACTGTTGTTGGCTGATATCTAACAGTATTGCTTGGCGGCCATCAATAGAGATAAACGGCAGGGCGAAAAACATCACGATCAATAGGCTATTCATCATGGTTCGCAGGCGCTGAAAATCACCTTTTTGCTCACGGAAATGGATATTGCCAGAGGGGAGACTACTCTTTGCTGCGGTTTCAGTAGAGAGGTTTTTAACCGGAATGTGTAGCTCTACTGAGGCAGGTTTCGCGCCCACACTCTTATTTACACTTGGAGAATTTGGGGTAACTTCGCTCTTGGGCATAAAGGGTCCTAACGGCTTAAATAAGATTCGCCTCCCTATAGCAAGCGCTAGGCCAAGTTTTGAATGATTCAACCTTATGATATATATGGTTATTTTGTGATTAAAGCCAGATAAAGATCACGATATATCACACATTGGCGATATATCGCGTTTTTAGTGTGCTCGTTTTGAATTAGATTTCACTCGATTGACGCTGGATCCCCAGTTTTTTCATTCGCGATCTCAGTGTACTTGCGGGCACACCGAGGACATTCGCTGCGCCGAGTGGGCCGGATATGCGCCAGTTTAAGCGCTTAAGGGTTTGTTCTATATGCAGCGCTTCCGCTTCTGCTAAGGTTTGCCCTTGGGTTTGAGCTAAGGGATTATTGCTCGGCATAGCGTGGATCTGCAGAATATCTCCTTGGGATAGAATGGCTTCGCGTTCGAGGATATTTTGCAGTTCGCGCACATTGCCGGGCCAAGTATAAGCCATGAGTTTTTGTAGCCCCTTTTGGCTCACTCCACGGATTTTTTTACCTAGCTTACGATTCAAGTTGTGCAGAATATGGCTGACGAGTTCGGGAATATCTTCGATTCTTGCGCGCAGTGGTGGTACTTGAATAGGGAATACATTCAAACGGTAATAGAGATCCATCCTAAATAATCCCTGTTCGACTCGCTTGAGTAAATCGTGGTGACTGGCGGCGACTAAGCGAATATCCACTTGAATGGTTTCGCTGCCACCGAGACGTTCAAAGGATTGTTCTTGGATGACTCGCAGTAGTTTTGATTGGGCTTCTAAACTGAGTTCAGCGACTTCGTCGAGGAACAGTGTGCCTTGATGAGCAAGTTCGAAGCGACCTTTACGGCGGCTTGTGGCGCCAGTAAATGCCCCCTTCTCGTGGCCAAAGAGTTCACTTTCTAGTAAAGATGCCGAAAAGGCGGCACAGTTGACACTGATCATGGGTTTATCTTTGCGGCGACTGAGCTGATGTAAGTTACGGGCAACGAGTTCTTTTCCTGTGCCATTTTCACCACAAATGAGCACAGTACTGTCGGTATTGGCCACCATGTGCAATTGCTGGATCATATGGCGGATCACTGTACTAGCACCCGAAATATCCACATCACCCGTTTTATCTGCCAGCTCTGCCTGTAGATAATGATTTTCAGAGGCGAGTCGCTCCGAGAGCGCTTGTACTTGGGCTAGTGCTTGGCGTAATGACTGCTCTGTTTGTTTTTGAATACTAATGTCGCGAAATATCGCGACTACGCCAATCAGTTGATTGTCACGGTAAACAGGGGTGGAACTGTAATGAACGGGGAAGCTACTGCCATCTTTACGCCAAAATACATCGTGGGTGATTTCTCGGGTGATCCCATCCTTTAAGGTGTTGTAAATTGGACAATCCTCTTGGGGATAATGACTGCCATCTGCATGACTGTGATGATGGCAGTTATGGATGTTTTTACCGAGTAGCTCTTCATTCTTCCAACCCGTCATGCGTTCGGCTGCCGGATTGATAAACACCGCATTACCGCTTAAATCAAATCCATAAATACCTTCGCCGACAGCGTTGAGCAGTAACTGGTTTTCCGGTAAGAAATGCTTATCTATCGATTTTTCATTATTGACTGAAATCTTATTGGTCATCTGTCTTACTCTGGTTTTGGCGGTATTTTCTGAGTATACCTTAAGTACTGTGACGCGATATATCGTGTTTTTTATTATGCCCTTTAAGCATTTTTTCTTTGGTGATTTTTCTGCTCACACTTTTTGCCGTTCGAGTACATTTTACTTGGTGCCATACTCTAAAAAATATTTTCATCTAAGAAATTGATATAAAAGATAAATGACTAATATTCATTCAAAAGTCTGATTTAACATTGGATATTGTTTAATTTATGTTATAAAAATGTTTGTGCAATGTAATTTGTGTTGGCCGTGGTAGCAAGGTTTAGGGACGAGAATCGCACAAAGCAGGTCAGGTATTCTAAAAATAATAAGCAGTTGGGATGAATATGATGACCTCAAAGAAGCAGAAGTTTGGATTAAGTGCAGTGAGTTTGGCGATTACTCTAGCCTTGTCTGGTAGTTTAATCAGTCCGCAGGCAATAGCAGAAGAAGATGAGACGGCTGTTAAAAATGAGAACGTTGAAAAAATTGCAGTTGTAGGGTCCCGTGCTGCGCCACGCTCAATCGGCGATTCCCCCGTTCCTATTGATATTATTAGTAGTGACGACCTTAAAAAGAATGGTTCGACTGACATGATTGATATGTTAGTGACTTCGGTGCCATCGTTTAACTCACGCGCTCAACCCATTAGTGATGCAGCAACCTTAGTTCGTCCCGTTAATTTACGGGGTTTGCCATCAGACAGTACGCTAGTGCTAGTCAACGGTAAGCGTCGTCACCGTGCATCTGTGATTGCGTTCCAAGGTGGTGGTATTAACGATGGCGCTCAAGGTCCTGATATCTCAGTTATTCCTGGTTCTGCATTAAAGCAAGTTGAAGTATTGCGCGACGGCGCTGCGGCGCAGTATGGGTCGGATGCGATTGCCGGAGTCATGAACTTTGTTTTAAAAGATAATTCCGAGGGTGGTTCCATCACTGTGACCCAAGGAGAATATTACGAGGGTGATGGTGCTACAACTACGGTCGAAGGTGATGTCGGTTTACCTGTGACTGAAAATGGCTTCGTCAATTTAAGCTTCCAGTATAAAAATGCTGACTCCACTAGCCGTAGTGTGCAGCGTCCTGATGCGGCTAACTTAGCCGAGCAGGGTAATACCGCGATTAATGACCCCGCACAAGTGTGGGGTAATCCTGAGATTAATGATGACTATTCAGTGTTCATCAACTCAGGCTTAGACATTAATGCCAATATGCATGCCTATGCCTTTGGTAATCTGTCTTCCCGCGATGCCGTGGGAGGCTTCTATTATCGTTACCCGCAAAATCGTAGCAATGTGTATTCCAATGATGGTGGTCAGAATTTACTTGTGGGCGCTGTAAATGGTGATCCATCAACATGTGGACTCGTACCGATCCCTAAAAATGCTGATGGAAGTGACGGCAACGTACTCGACACTGATGCATACAAGGCGATGGTTGCCGACCCAAATTGCTTTGCTATGAACCAGATATTTCCAGGTGGCTATACGCCACAGTTCACCGGCACCATTGAAGATATGTCCTTCTTCGCAGGTGTAAAAGGCGATATCGGTGAATGGAATTATGATTTCAGTGCTGGTACTGGGGCGAACAAAGCCAGTTTTGGTCTTAAAAATTCGTTGAATCCATCACTAGGATTAGACACTCCGACCGATTTTGATACGGGGGCTTATGAGCAAGTTGAAACTACCGTTAACCTCGATTTCTCGCGCTTCATAACCTTAGGAGGCATTGAAGACATTAGTTTTGCTTCTGGTTTTGAATGGCGAAATGAGTCGTTTGAGATTTCTCAAGGTGATGAAGCCTCGTGGATTGCTGGCCCTTATGCTAGTCAAGGTTTCAACATTGGTGCGCATGGTTTTAAAGGCTTTGGCCCAGAGTCTGCGGGTAAAAACTCACGTCATAACATAGGTATTTATACTGATTTAGAAGCTTATTTAAGTGATGACTGGTTACTCGGTTTAGCACTGCGCTACGAAGACTTTTCAACCTTTGGTGATACGTTAAATTACAAATTGACGTTGCAGTATTCTGCAACGGATGAATTGTCGTTCCGCGCCTCACACAGCACCGGCTTTCGTGCTCCAACGGTTGGCCAAGAAAACGTGGTGAATACCCAGACATCGATCATCGATGGTGAATTGATCCAGACCTTTATTGCCCCCCCAACCGATCCGCTTGCGGCATTTTACGGTGGTGAAGTGTTAAAGCCAGAAGAGTCGATTAGTTATGCGATTGGGGCTGTATATGAGTACGAAAGCTTCTTCTTAACGGTCGATTACTACAACATTGGCGTAGAGGGCCGTATTGCACAGTCGAGTAAGATTGATGTTGAGGCTACAGATTATGATGCCTTACGTGCCGCAGGGGTTGAGTTCCCTGAGTTGATCCAAGGCGTGAGCTATTACACCAATGACTTTGATACTACGACTCAAGGTATCGATATCGTCGCCTCCTATGATGCGGAAATCCTATCGGGTAATGCTAAATTCAGTCTTGCCTATGGTTGGACCGATACCAGCGTTGATAAGTTTGATCTTAAAACGACCGATGCGGGTAAAGTTTGTCGATTAGAAGATGGTATCCCAGCGCACCGTGCCACCTTAACTTGGGCACAGTCATGGGACAAGGTAACCCTGTCACTACGTGGTAACTATTTTGGTGAGTACTATGCGACTCACGCTGATGATACCTCTGACTGGGGCTCTGAAATGGCTGATGCTGCAGTGACCGTCGATCTTGAAATGAGCTATCAATTACTTGATGGCTTAACCTTGGCGGTGGGGGCTAATAATCTATTTGATCAAGAAGCGCAAAAGCTGAAAGAAGGGACCTTGGGTGAACTCGGTGGCGTTTATTATGAAAGTGGGCCATTCGATTACAACGGCGGTTTCTACTATGGTCGAGTGAATTACCGTTTTTAATGAGTAAGCCAATTTATAGAAGCGATTTCTAACCCACCTTTCAAGAAATTTGGCTTTTATAAATAGAAGTGAAGTAAGCAAAAAGGCTGCAATGCAGCCTTTTTTATTCGTATTTGACTCGTCCTAAATATGGTTTAGTGCTTAGTTACGATTCGTTTGCGCGGCAACTAAACCATTTAACACATCACTCATACTGAGTTTTGATGGCAATAGAATCCCATTAGGGGCGCTTGGACCATAAATTTTATTGTAGGGCGTGCCGGGCACTCCTTCATGGCGCATATAGGTTTCAATCGTTTTATTCGCCTCACTCCAGTTACCTTGCATCAGGATGATATTGTCGGCCATCAAGGCATTTACAATTTGCTCCCTGTGGGTGACTTCCGCTTTATTCGTTTGGCAGATGGTGCACCAATCAGAGGTAATATCGACAAAGACGGTATAGCCTTGGGCAACCAGAGGCGCGATTTTCTCTGGGGCTAAGGTGTGCCATTGTAGTTTTTGATAGGCTTGGTAATCCTCGCTTTTGTGCACAAATCCAATAATAGCACTGAGCCCTAAGGCGAAAAATCCCAGCACAAAAATCACCGTCAGCGGTATGGTTTTACCTTTTTGTCTTTGCCAAAGCAGTAATAAGATCGCACCTATTAATAGGCAAAGAATAAAAATACTGATCAGCGTTATAGTGTTCATAAAATTTCCTGATTGAGAATCGCCTTTGTGATAATAGCGATGAAGGCTTAGGTATTAAGGTTTGGCTATAAAGACTTAGGTTAACGCTAATCTTAGCGGTTAACGGCTTAAATCAGTGTGAATTTATGGGATTATCGCGTTTGGGGTTCTCTTAAATGACTGTTCATTTATTGAAAATGGATTTATTAGCGTTAACGCCTTGATGACGCGATGTTAGAATAGCAAGCAAGTTTAAGGCCCAGCAGTGGGCTTTTTTATTCGGCGAAAGGTGTCATCAATGAGTTGGAGTACTTGGTTAGGTTTATTGGCTATTTGTTGTTTGGGGGCTATGTCGCCGGGCCCAAGTTTGACTATGGTAGTACGTCATACTTTAGGTGGTGGGCGGGGAAAGGGTATCGTTTGTGCTTGGGCACACTCGATAGGGATTGGGATCTATGCGCTGGTGACGTTACTGGGCTTAGCCGTAGTCCTTAAAAAGGCGCCCTTAGTCTTTAATGGCATTGCGATTCTCGGTGCCTTATACCTTGCTTGGATGGGAGTTCAAGCGCTGCGTTCCAATGGCGGTATGCAAGCTAAATTGGCTGCAGGGGAGGCGACAGATACCTTAACCGCAGCCCGTGATGGTATTGCTATTTCTTTATTCAACCCTAAGATAATGCTATTTTTTCTTGCGTTATTCAGCCAATTTGTGATGGTCGCCGACAGCATGACGGCTAAAGCATTAATTGTTTTTACACCGTTAGTGGTCGATGGTCTTTGGTACACCTTGATAGCCTTATTGCTATCCCACTCGAGTGTGTTGCCTAAGTTGAGAGAAAAAGCGGGGTTAATTGATAAGTTGTCCGGCGTAGTATTGATATTGCTGGCGATCCGTGTGGTGTACACGCTTTAGTGATCTATCTAAAATCATTGGTTTTAAATAACAAACACGCCATCAATCGATGGCGTGTTTGTTTATGGCTATGCATTTAAATCAAGGCGTGATTAGCCTTTAAACATTTGCACAGAATTATCAGCTTCTTCTGCCACACTTTCTTGGATAATGGGTGGATTGGCAATGTGGTCGTCTAAGTTGTCACTCAGCATTTCTTTGAATTCACTGCTAAACCATTCTAATGCGCTCTCTTTTTCAGCACCGAGATCCGCTGATTTAATCGCGGCTTCGAAGGCATTAAAACGTGCTGCGGCAAAACGGAGTGCTGTGCCAACTTTACCTACATCTGCTTCTTGTTGGCTTAGCTGATTGGCTAAGGCAATAAACTGATCGGCAAGTTCGTAAATGGTGGTGGTGCTCGTGTCGGTCATGGCGTTCACTCTAAAAAAGTAACAGATTAAAGTTCGATTCTAACTTAATTGGTGTAAGAAGGAATCGTCAGGCATTAACTATTGGGATCTGTGTCGGTAATGACGACTCCTGTATGGGAGTCATAATTAATCGACAGTTTATCGTTTGTTCGATACAAATAAGTGCACTGGCCAGGATCGGTATAACTGGCTTTATAGTCGGTTTCAGTCGCATCAATATTCAAGCGCGAGACACTTGGCTGGGCATTTTGAAATAATACTTCCCATACCGATATACAGTCTTCAACATTATCGAGTGCCGGAGAGGCCTCATTGCCATGGATATAGTGTTGTGCTGGCCAACCGAAGGCGTTGAAATCTATTTGTTCGGATTGTGCCGTACCAAATACGGGTAAATCCTCTTTTGGACCTGAGCCCACTTTTACAGCCCATACGGAACGTGCCAGATTGATGGCTGATTTAAAGCCTCCGCCTGCCGCTTTAACTGTTGCAATTTGAGCATCTTGTTGCACATTGATAAATTTTGGCAGGGCCACTACGGCTAAAATACCGAGCACTATGATGACCACCACAAGTTCAATTAAGGTGAAACCCGTTTGATGTCTTTGAATTGATTTATCAGAATGTTGGATCATCATTACGTATCAGAGTGTGCGAGAATGGGCGCACTATATCACTTAATTTCGAATGTTTTAAATTGAAAGTCTTAACGTGAGACCTAGCAAGTTTAGTGGTATTACTTAGCGGCAGGTAAGGTCTGCAAACTTGCCATACTACTACAGGACTTTTAAGCTAACCCGATTATAGAATTGAGGAAGTAAAATAGTGACTCAGGCGACATGGCAAACATTTATCGATGAGCAAAGAGCTTTGCCTTATTTTCAGCAACTAAGCGCATTTGTTGACAATGAACGCAGGGCTGGGAAAGTGGTTTATCCACCCGAAGTTGATGTTTTCAATGCTTTTAGTATGACGCCCCTTGAACAAGTCAGAGTGGTTTTGATTGGCCAAGATCCCTATCACGGCCCAGATCAAGCCCATGGTTTATGTTTTTCGGTTAAATGCGGGATAAAACCACCGCCATCTTTAGCCAATATGTACAAAGAATTAGCGACGGATATTGACGGTTTTGTTGTGCCATCCCATGGCGATTTATCCGCATGGGCGGAGCAGGGGATATTGATGCTCAATACGGTGCTGACCGTTGAGCAAGGCAAGGCGCATTCCCATGCCAAAGCCGGGTGGGAAGTCTTTACGACTGCGGTGCTGGAATTATTAAATCGGCAGACTCAGCCGATTATTTTCGTGCTTTGGGGTAGTCATGCCATTAAAAAGGGCCAAGTCGTTAACGCACCGCAACATCAAGTGCTCACAGGACCACATCCTTCACCTTTATCGGCTTATCGCGGTTTTTTTGGTTGTGGGCATTTCTCTCAAGTGAATCAATTATTGCTTGAGCGAGGCGAAACGCCGATCCTTTGGCAGGTTTGATTTTAGGATTGCGGTTAAAGCAATAAAAAAGGTCTTACTGAGTAAGACCTTATTTTTGGGGCGAAATTACATTAGTTAGCAATCAGTGGTTTCTGTCGACCGAAATCTTAGCTAGCGTTACTAAGGCTTGCTTATAGTCGCTATCGGGTAAAGCAGATAATGCCGCGATCGCTTTCTCTGATTCTTCAATTGCTTTTTGTTGGGTGTAGTTTAACGCGCCGCAATGGTGCAGTGCTGCTACGATTTTATCTATGGCCTGAGTACCATCACCTTGTTCAATTGCTTGACGTATGAGCTGTTTCTCTTCGTCTGTGCCATGGGCAATGGCATAGATGAGTGGCAGAGTCGGTTTACCTTCGGCAAGGTCATCACCGATATTCTTACCTAGCTCGTCACTGTCGGCGGTATAGTCGAGTAAGTCGTCGGTAAGCTGAAAGGCGGTGCCGAGATACTTACCATAGTTGCCTAAGGCGGTTTCTTGCTCAGGCGTTGCACCTGCTAGCACGCCCGCGAGTAGCGTCGCGGCTTCAAATAACTTGGCTGTTTTGCAATAAATGACCCGCATATAGCTTTCTTCAGTGGTGTCAGGGTCATTGCAATTCATTAGCTGTAAGACTTCGCCCTCGGCCAACACGTTAGTCGTATCAGCTAACACTCTGAGCACTTTCATGTTGTCAAGTTCGGTCATCATCTGGAATGAGCGGGTATAAAGGAAATCCCCGACTAGCACACTGGCACTATTGCCAAACAGTGCATTGGCGGTTTCTCGTCCGCGGCGTAACGTCGATTCATCAACTACATCATCATGGAGCAATGAGGCTGTATGGATAAACTCAATAATCGCCGCTAGCTTAAGATGTGCTTCGCCTTCGTAGCTCACTGCTCGTGCGGCTAAAACCGACAGCAGAGGACGAAGACGTTTACCACCACCATTAATAATGTAAAAACCTAATTGATTAATTAGGGCGACATCTGATTCAAGCTGTTTATATATCAGCTGATTGACTGCTTGCATATCAGTGTCAGCCAGTTGACGAATAGCGTTTAAATCCATAATAGACTCTGGTTGTGGGGTCATTACGTTCCCGGCCCCTGTTTAGGCTCACGTGTTATAATGAAATGAATTTTACCTAAAATTCTGACATATGACAGCACTAGCTCAACTAATGTGAGAGTTAATCCGGTCTTTTTTTATTCTTTCCTAATTAGGGCTTGCCAGAGTTTGATTCTTCGCGTAAACTCCGCGCCCATTGTCAATAAAGTTTTTGTAGCACCCTGCCTCATCCAAGAATGAGCCCGCGTGTTAGGAATTGGAGTAAAATAGCTATGTACGCTGTTTTTCAAAGTGGTGGTAAACAACACCGTGTAGCTGAAGGCCACACAGTACGTTTAGAAAAGTTAGAAGTTGCAACTGGCGAAACTATCGAGTTCGATCAAGTTCTTTTGATCGCTGATGGCGAAACAGTGCATGTTGGTGCTCCTTTAGTAGCTGGCGGTAAAGTCGTTGCTGAAGTTGTAAGTCACGGTCGTGGCGATAAAGTTACTATCGTTAAGTTCCGTCGTCGTAAGCACCACGACAAGAAAATGGGCCACCGTCAGTGGTTCACTGAAGTTAAAATTACTGCTATCAACGCATAATAGGAGTCTAACTCATGGCACATAAAAAAGCTGGCGGTTCTACTCGTAACGGCCGCGATTCAGAAAGTAAACGTCTAGGTGTTAAGCGCTTTGGCGGTGAATCAGTTCTAGCTGGTAACATTATTGTTCGTCAACGTGGTACTAAATTCCACGCTGGTGTAAACGTAGGTATTGGTCGTGACCATACTCTGTTTGCTCTGACTGACGGTAAAGTTAAATTCGAAGTTAAAGGCGCTAATAACCGTAAGTTTATTAGCATCGAAGCTTAACTTTCGAACCTAGCTTATACTGTTAAAGCCCCGCCATTGGTGGGGCTTTCTGTTTTTTGTGCTTCTATTTACGCCGTGTAGATGCTTGAGTTGGTAAATGATTACCAAGAATGAGCATTGACAGGTAAGATTGGGAGCAAAGTATCTCGAGTTTTTTGGCGACCAATGAAGTTAGACGGTATAATTGCTTCATTCAGTGGTGCCAGGAGTAAGTATGAAGTTTGTCGATGAGGCAGTAATTAGGGTCGAAGCAGGCGACGGCGGTAGCGGTTGTGTTAGCTTTAGGCGCGAAAAGTATGTACCTGATGGTGGTCCTGATGGTGGTGATGGTGGCGACGGTGGCAGTGTTTTCCTGCAAGCTGACGAAAACTTCAACACTTTGATCGAGTTCCGTTTTGAACGTTTTCACATGGCTGAACGTGGCGAAAATGGTCGTGGCCGTGATTGTACTGGTCATAGCGGTAAAGATCTGATCTTAAAAGTTCCTGTTGGTACTCGCGCGGTCGATCATGATACTGAAGAAGTCCTTGGGGATTTAACAACCCACGGTCAAAAGCTATTGGTTGCCAAAGGTGGTTTCCATGGTTTAGGTAACACCCGTTTTAAGAGCAGTACTAACCGTGCTCCACGTCAAAAGACGTTAGGGACACCTGGTGAAGTTCGTAGCCTTAAATTAGAGTTGTTACTGCTGGCTGACGTTGGTTTGCTTGGCATGCCTAACGCGGGTAAGTCGACATTCATTCGTGCGGTTTCCCGTGCAACGCCGAAAGTGGCTGATTATCCGTTTACAACACTGGTGCCTAACTTAGGTGTGGTTAATCCACGTCCTGGGCAAAGCTTTGTGATTGCGGACATTCCTGGTCTCATCGAAGGCGCTGCCGATGGTGCGGGTTTAGGTATTCGCTTCTTAAAGCATCTTGAGCGTTGTCGTATTCTGCTGCACATCATAGATATTGAGCCGATTGACGGAACCGATCCGGTTGAGTCTGCGCGCGCTATCGTAGGTGAGCTTGAGAAATATTCTCCAAAGTTGGCGAGTAAGCCGCGTTGGTTAGTCTTTAACAAAACCGATCTGCTGCTTGAAGAAGAGCTGCAAGAGAAGGTTGATCGTATCGTTAAAGAAATGGGTTGGGAAGGCGATGTTTATACTATCTCCGCCTATAACCGCGACGGTACCAGTGAGTTGGCATTAAAACTCCTCGATTACATTGCGAGTCTTCCACCTGAAGACAATGAAGTCGACCCAGATAGTGAAGTTGAGTTCAAGTGGGATAATTATCATCAAGCAAACCTTGATTCATTGAATGAAGACTATGTTGATGAAGATGATGATGATGACTTTGATGATGACGACTACGACGTAGAAGTTATTTACCAAAGATAATAGTAATCTTTGAGTTTTGAGAGTTCTGTGTACGCTGATACTCAAAATGATATTACTCGGCAAGTTGTGCGTGCTGCACAATTGCTACTGGCCTACGGCGCGGAATCTGATTTAGTTGAAGAAATCAGCCAGCGTCTAGGTCAGGCTTTAGGTCTTGCCAGCGTAGAACTCTCTATTTCCTCTAATTCCCTCGTGTTAACCAGTTTGGTTCATGGTCGCTGTATCACAACTACTCGTCGTATTCGTGAGCATGGCATTAACATGACAGTCGTCTGTGAATTACAACGTATCTGTTTACTCGCTGAAAAGGGGCTGTATGGCCCAAATGAAGTGCGTAAACGCTTGGCGCGGATTGAACCTAAAACCTATCCTCCTAGCTTAGTGGTATTCATGATTGGCCTGTCGTGCGCTAGCTTCTGTCATTTATTTAATGGCGATCTCACTGCATGCGTGATTACTTTTTTTGCCGCGGCAGTAGGTATGTCGGTCCGTTTAGCAATTGCTAAGCGGCATTTTAATTTATTAGTCAATTTTGCCATCACTGCTTTCGTCACCAGTATGCTGGCTCAAACGGGTTATTTGTTTGAGTTAAGTGAAACTCCTAAGGCTGCAATGGCCGCGAGTGTGCTGATGTTAGTGCCGGGTTTTCCGATGATTAATGCGATTTCCGACATGGTAAAAGGGCATATGAATGTCGGTATATCCCGCTGGGGTCATGCTACTTTACTGACCGTTTCTTCTGTGATTGGCATTACGATTGCGATGCAGATCGGCGGAATTTTCCTATGATGGAATTACTGATAACGCTGCTGCACGATGCTTTTTTCTCAGCAATTCCCGCCGTAGGATTTGCTATGGTATTTAATGTTCCTAAACGATTTCTTCCTTACTGCGCTTTAGCGGGAGCCATTGGCCATAGTTCCCGTACTTTAATGTTACAGTTTGGTCTGCCAATCGAGTGGGCAACCTTCGCCGCCGCGGCATTAGTAGGGATTATTACCATAGGGTTTGGTAAGCGCCACTTAGCGCCACCTTTAATGTATGCTGTCGCTGCGATTATTCCTATGATCCCAGGCACTTATGCATTTAATACTGTGATTGCCTTAGTGCAATTGACCGCTCAATCTCAAGTCAGTCCTGAACTGACGGGGCAAGTGATTAGTAATGGCCTCAAAACCGTCTTTATTCTAGGGGCGTTAGCCGTGGGTTTGGCCATGCCGAGTTTGCTGTATTTCAGGACCCGCCCCGTCATTCAATAATTCTATTTCTATAAAACAGGAGTGAGCATGCGCATTGCTATGATAGCCGCGATGGCAAACAATCGAGTCATCGGAAAAGATAATAAAATGCCATGGCATCTTCCAGAAGATTTACGTCACTTTAAAGCGATGACCCTAGGCAAGCCTGTTGTGATGGGACGTAAGACCTTTGAGTCAATCGGTAGGCCCCTTCCTGGTCGACATAACATAGTGATTTCACGCCAAACGGATCTTGTGATTGAGGGCGTGACCTGTGTGACCTCGTTTGATGCAGCCAAACAAGCTGCTGGTGAGTGTGAAGAGTTAGTGGTTATAGGTGGTGGCCAGCTTTATGCCGAGTTATTGCCCTGCGCCGATATCTTATATTTGACGCAAATCAATCTTGAGGTGGAAGGCGATACATTTTTCCCCCACTGGGACGATGGGACTTGGAAGGAAACTGAATCTTTGGCGAGTATAAATGCTGCTGGTTTGGAATATCGCTTTATCAATTTGGTAAAAAAATGTTAAATTGCAGCTTCTGTTGTGTACCCTGTGTGTATGGGACGTCAGTTTATCTAACGTATTGCATCATATCGGACATTTAGTTTTCACGGAAAGAGATAGCCTATTTCGTTATCCTAGATTTCGAACGAGAGCTAAAGCCAAGAGGTCAATATTATTTAGACAATAAATGTGGCCCATACAGAATTGATAATAAAACTATAAGAAAGTATTAAGGAGTATCGGATGCGTCTTATGCCTGTGGCCTTGGCTGCGTTGATTGGATTTAGTTCTATTGCTGTACCAACCTCTGCTGTTGCGGGGGAAGATCCACTCGTAGCGAGTCTTTGTGATTATGTAAAAGCTAACGACAAAAACCGCTTACGTAAAAAGTTAAAAGAAAGCCGCGTTAAGTTACGTCAGATTTACAGTGGTATCAGTTGCGATGGTGCAAGTCTATTGCGCACCGCTTACGGTGCGAGTGCGAACGATACCGGTGAGTTTGTGGCTAAGCGTTTGTCGGCGACTGAATTGAGTGTTGCTGAAGCTGATGGGATGACTATCCAAGCTTGGGCTGAAGCAAACGGTCATGGTGCTAGCCCAATTACCGCTGCAGTGAAAGAGCGTCTTGGCGCTGCTGCGGGCGGCGAAGAAGAGTAATGCGGATTTGAACTTAGCGGCACTTTAGCTCTATTTGCTGCTACGTTATATTAAGCGTCTAATATCAAGTATCTAGCATTAAGCTAGATAAAAATGCCAAACTTAAGTTTGGCATTTTTTATGGCCTTAATTTGTGCAAAGGCCGGACAGTTCGAGTCGTCAGTAAGATAGGCAAGTGAATTCGTCTCAAAAGAAAGGGCCGCTAAGCGACCCTAGGTTTTAGTGGTGATAAACATTAGACTCTAAATTCACCGACCGAAGCTTGGAGTTCTTCGGCTAATTTGGCGACTTGATGGCTAGACTGAGCCGTTTGATCTGCACCGATAGCGGTTTCTTCTGAAATTGCTGCAATATGCTCTAGTTTTTCAGAAACTTGCTGGCTTACTAAATTCTGTTCCTGCGCAGCATGGGCGATATGGGTGCCAGAATCATAGGCCTTATGCACAGATTGGCTGATGGTTTCGAGGGCAATGTTGGCTTGCTCCGTTTTTTCAACACAGGCGTTGGCTTGAGCGCGTCCCATATCCATGGCGGCAACGGCTTGCTCTGCACCTTGCTGCAACACTTCGATCATCTGTTGGATCTCTCGGGTCGACACTTGAGTGCGTGAGGCTAAACTACGCACTTCATCGGCAACTACCGCAAAACCACGACCTTGTTCACCCGCACGGGCGGCTTCAATAGCAGCGTTAAGGGCGAGTAGGTTAGTCTGTTCTGCAATACCACGGATCACATCCAAAATTGAGCCAATAGAGGCGCTGTCCGACTGCACTTTATTGATCACAACACCCGCTTTAGCCACTTCATCGGCTAAAGCCAAAATAGTCAGTTTGTTCTCTTGCGCAATGGCACGCATATGCTGAGTTTCTTGATCAGCCTGTTTGATTTGCTCAAGGGCTTGATTGGCACTTAAAGACACCTGCTGAGCACTAGAGCTAAGTTCAGTTGTTGCAGTAGCCACTTGGTCAACTTGGCTTTTTTGTTCTTGTATGCCTGAGGTGGTTTGCGCTGTGATTGCCGATGTTTGTTCGGCTGCCGCGGCAAGTTGATTTGACCTATCTAAAATACCTATGATTAAACTGCGTAAGCTATCGACGAGACGATTACAGTTTTTTGCTAGTTCGGCAAATTCATCGTGTCCAGAGTCATCTAGTTTATGGGTAAGGTTGCCTGAGGCTAAGACGTTCAGGGCATTGTTCACTTGGCTGAGTGAGCGTTTTAACGGATTCACCACAGCAAAACTCACAATCACTGCGACAACGATTGCTATTAACACGACAATCATGGTTTGTATGCTGGCAGAGTCAATCTTGGCTATGGTGTCATTGCTCATGTTCGCGGCAACAAGTTCGATGTTATCGCTGACATCATTCATGTTGGAATTGATGACTTTCACATCATTTTCGATAATGCCTAGTTTTATCACAGCTTCTTTGGAGTGGGAGAGCTGACTCGATTTTAGCAGCAACATAGATTGCGGACCGGTGACGAGCGCTAATACTTTTCCAATATCTTTAGTGACTGAGCTTAAGGTATCCGCTTCGACAATACCTTGACCGTGACGATTCACATATTCAAGTTTGTTCTTGGTTTCGCTGATAATGTAGTCAAGTTCCTTTGAGATCAGTTCATGCTTACTCTCTTCGTCATTCGTTACTAAATCTGCAATAGTGGTGATGATATTTCCGAGACTAGTATCAATAGCGCTGGCTGATGCAGCAAGACTCTGCTCATCGGGATTCTGACTGCTTTCTAAATCAACAATATCGAGCAGTTCCGATGAGGCATCATCGGCGGCATTTTCGAGCTTTTTCTTTAGTTCAACGAGCTGTTCTTGCTTGCTTAATGAGGCCTCACGTTCGGCGATCATGGCAATACTATCTCGCTCAAAGGTGGCAAAGCTGCCGCTTAATTGGGCAATTAAAGAAGATAGATTCTGCTGGCTCTTGACTAACTGAGTGAGGGTGGCAATTTCGTTTTTGAACTGAGTCCCATGGTCTTCGAACACTTTACGAATATTCGGGATATTTGCCGATCTAGGGGTGTTATAGGCAATGAGGATTTGTCTTTGTTGCTCACTCAATGCTTCACTAAGGTGGTTTGTCGATTTCAGCGCGGGCAAGCTTAATTCTTGCATCATAGCAGAGCTGGCTTTTAGGCTATTGTTGGTTAAATAAGATGTAAATCCTAGCAACACGAGTAAAAGTGTGACAATACCAAATCCGCCAATCACTCTGGTGGCTACATTAAATTTCATAGGATACTCCGATTTTTATTATATTTTTCCAAATGAAAACAGGGTGATATTCAGGGTTAGGCGGCTCAGTCTGTTATCGACTTTAAGCTGTTTTAGTTTAACTCTTTTTTAACTTTTTTTGCGTAATTTTTTGGTCTTTTTCAAGATGCCATAAGGTTAAGTGCTCACCCCAACAACAGCCTGTATCTAAAGCCTTTAATTTAGTATCGTCGACCTTGCCCATCAACGCAGCCCAATGGCCAAATACTAAGGTATGACTTTGGCGCAGCGGCGAAGCAAACTCAAACCAAGGTTTGAGTTGTGGATTAGTACAGTTTTCAGGAGGTTGTTTGCAATCAAAATCAAGTCGGCCATCGACATAAAGATAGCGCATGCGTGTTAATGCATTGATGCAATAACGTAAGCGTTCTATGCCAATTGCACTTGGATCCCATTGTTCGGCGGTATCTGAATACATTTGGCTTATTAATGTCTCAAGATAATCATCGTGCTTGAGGGCGCGACTGACGAGTGCGGATTCTTCTCTTAATACCTCCAGCGACCACTGGGGTGGTACACCCGCATGACTCATAATGAGTTGGTGTTCAGGTAATTCACGCATAAGAGGTTGTTGTCTCAGCCAGTCAATTGAGGCTGAGATATCGGGGGATTCTAGAGTTTCAGTGAGATTATCGCTGGGCTTAGCGCGTTTGAGCTTACCGTGTAATGCCATTAGATGGAGATCGTGGTTACCTAAAACCGTTTTAGCGGAATCACCTAAGGAGCGAAAAAACCGTAGCGTAGCTAAGGAGTCAGGTCCGCGTGCAACAAGATCACCTACAGCCCAGAGTTCATCGCGGGAAGGATTAAAATCGACCTTAGCGAGTAATTTTTGTAACTCAGCGAAACAGCCTTGAATATCACCAACAAAATAATGCGCCACAGTACCCCTTTCCTAACGATATTAATGTAGTAAGCCTGGGGTCGCTAAACGGAAGGGACGGATTGTCGCCTGGAAACGCTCACCCGATTCGCTGACCATACCATAAGTGCCGTGCATTATGCCAAGTGGCGTATCGAGCACAGTACCACTGGTGTATTGATAGGCAGTATTCGGCGCTATGGTTGGCGTTTCACCGACAACACCGGCACCTTTGACTTCACTGGTGTTGCCATTGGCATCAGTGATTATCCAGTGACGAGTTTCAAGTTTAGCCGCTTGCTCACCTAAATTGATGATAGTGATGGTGTAACTGAAGAGGTACTTTTCATCCTCGGGCGAGGACTGCTGCTCTATATACTCAGTTTTGACTTCGACCCGAATGGAGGTGTCCAATGCGCTCATTCTTGTTCCTAGGCTCTGGTCTAAGGGCACCTAAGTGCCCTGACATATTTATGCTTTCTTATCGCAAACCATGTTAGCCATAGCAACATACTGCTGCACGCTAATCTGTTCTGGGCGTTGACTTGAGTCAATCCCTAACTGCTCGAACTCATCGTCAGATAACATGTGCTTTAAGTTATTACGCAGAGTCTTACGACGCATGTTGAATGCGGTAGTACAAAGGTGGCGTAGTACGGTTACATCTTTACAAGGGAACGGCTTTACGGCGTATGGCAATAAGCGTACGACTGCTGAGTCCACTTTAGGCGCAGGGGTAAAGCTGTGGGGCGGCACTTCGAGAACCGGGACCACTTGGCAGAAGTATTGTGCCATGACCGTTAAACGGCCATAGGCTTTACAGCCTGGGCTTGCCGATAAGCGCAGTACCACTTCTTTTTGTAGCATAAAGTGCATGGTTTCAATCTGTTCGGCAAATTCGAACAGGTGGAACATCAGCGGCGTTGAAATGTTGTAAGGTAAGTTACCAAATACTTTCATCTTTTTGCCAGGCACACTCAGTTGGCCAAAATTAAACTGCAGTGCATCACCTTGGTGAATAGTCAGTTTATTTTTAAGGACTGGGTGTTGATGTAAGCGTTCAACCAGATCGCGGTCGAGTTCGACGACAGTCAGATTATCTACAGCATCGGCTACAGGTTCTGTTAAGGCACCAAGGCCAGGGCCGATTTCGACCATCACATGGTGATTATCGGGTGCAATTGCACCCACAATGCGGTCAATCACATTGCCGTCGGTAAGGAAGTTTTGTCCGAAACGCTTTCTGGCCGTGTGGCCTAAATGTACTTTGTTGCTCATTAATAATGTAATCGTTTAGTTCTTTGAGGATAACTCAATGGCTTTATTCAGAGCACAGACAAAACTGCCAATATCGGCCTTGCCTGTACCCGCGAGATCGAGCGCCGTACCGTGGTCAACCGAGGTACGAATATAAGGTAAACCTAAGGTGATGTTTACCGATTTGCCAAATCCTTGTGACTTGAGAACGGGAAGTCCTTGGTCATGGTACATGGCCAAGACGACATCGGCGTCCTGTAAATATTTAGGTTGGAATAGAGTGTCGGCCGGTAATGGGCCGACAATATTCATTTGGAACTCTTCTCGCAACTCGTTGAGTGCAGGAATAATCACGTCGATTTCTTCACGCCCTAAATGGCCGTCTTCACCTGCGTGTGGATTGAGACCACAGACATAAATTTTCGGTGAAACTATGCCAAATTTGCTGATGAGATCGGCATGTAGAATCTTGATAATATGCTGTAAGCGTTGGCGTGTTATGGCTTTTGCAACATAGGCCAGAGGAATATGGGTGGTCACGAGTGCCACTTGCAAACCAGGCGTTGCCAGCATCATCACTACATCGGGGCAATTTGCTTGATGGGCAAAAAACTCAGTATGGCCACTAAAGGAAATACCTGCTTGATTGATAATGCCTTTATGCACGGGGCCTGTCACGACAGCATCAAACTCGCCGCTCATGTTTTTTTCGCCCGCATAACGCAAGGTTTCAACTACATAAGTGCTGTTTTGCTCATCGAGCTGACCACAAATCGATTCGCTCACTAACTTAAAGGGCGCTATGGTTAATGTGCCAGCTTCTTGCGGTTTAGGAGCTTGATTTGGCTGGTAAGGGCGGAAAGTCACTTGCAAACCGAGTCGTTTCGCACGGCTCGCAAGTAATTCTGGATCCGCACAAACGACTAACTCAGCAGGCCAAGCCTGCTGAGCGAGTTGTACGACTAAATCGGGGCCAATACCTGCGGGTTCGCCTGGGGTAACGGCAATACGTTTAGTGCTCAATTAGAATTAACCTCGATTGGTCTCTGGCTGGAAGATTTCAATGTATGCGTCTGAACGCATTTCGTCTAGCCAGTTTTGCAGTTCTTCGTTAAATTTGCGACGGAAGATCAACTGGTGCGCACGGTTGCTATTGAACTGATCCGTGGCGTCGGTTTTTCTGCGTTCTTCTAATTGAGTGATATGCCAACCGTGAGTCGTACGGAATGGCTCACTAATTTGGTCGTTTTTCAAACTATTGAGCGTTTGAGCAAACTCAGGTACGTAAATGCTTGGTTCTGCCCAACCTAATTCACCACCTTTTGTGGCCGAACCAGGATCTTCTGAGTACTGACGCGCTAGGTCTTCAAACTTAGCTTCTCCTGAGCGGATTTGCTTCAGGAATTGCTCAAGCATGGCTTTAGCGCGGTCTTCTGACAGGATCGGCGATGGCTTGAGCAAAATGTGGCGCGCTCTAACTTCTTCGATTTCTTTGGTTTGTAGGCCGCGAGCATCCATGATCTTAATAATATGGAAACCTGCACCACTCTTAATCGGGCCGATAATGTCACCCATTTTTGCACCGTTGATCACTTCGGCGAACAGAGTTGGCATTTCGTTGATGTTCATATAATCCCAAATACCACCTTCGAGTGCTTTAGGACCTGAAGAAGAAGCGATAGCGGTACGACGGAAATCCTCACCACTCTTCAAACGTTCTAATACGATATTGGCGCGTTTGCTTGATGCTTCGAGTTGTTCACTGGTGGGGTTATTAGGCACGTCAATCAGGATATGGCCAATTTGGTATTCCACATCTTTCATCCCTTGTTCTTGGATGAGTTTGACTAGGCTAGTAATTTCCTGTGGTGATACTTGAATACGGCGTTGTACCTGAATACGTTGAATTTCACCTAGAGTGATTTCTTCGCGCAATTGTTCGCGGTATTGGCTGAAACTTAAACCTTCGCTTTCAATTTTTTGTTGCATCTGCGCGACAGACATTTTTTGTTCACGCGCGATGTTTTCAATCGCTTGGTCTAGTTGTAAGTCACCAATATTCAGCCCTATACGACTGGCCATTTGCAATTGTAGGCGAGTTAAGATTAAACGCTCAATCACCTGAGTGCGCAGGGCACTGTCAGAAGGTAATGATTGGTTTGCTGCTTTGGCATTCGCTTTAACAGTGTCAATCATGTTAGTGATTTCACTTTCGAGCACTATGCCGTCGTTAATTTGGACTGCAACGCGGTCTAGCGGCTGGGGGGCGGCCAATGTAGGTTGGCTGATCGCGAGTGCAAATAAAGCAAAAATCAGATGTTTACTGGGTTTCATCCACAAAATCCTTGGCACGTTCTAAGGTCAGGTTCGACGGCTTAATTGAAATAACTTTACCATTTATATCGAAATTACAGTGAGTTGCCCTAATGTAATTTTTTGGCGACGCATTTGAGTGCAAGGTTAGACCTTAAGATCCGCTTTTATTCGCTTTAGCAAAAGGTGAACGGTAAAGCACTCATTAATCTGTTTGGACTCTGAGTCCTTGTTGAGGTTCAGCAATCTATCACAATTCTTTGCTAATTCCTCAGATAAAGCGGTTTTCTGTAGTTAAACAGGCCGTCATTGAGCATATCGGATACGCCTAATGGGCCAGAACCACCGAGTCCCTTAATGATTAAGTTCAGGTAGATACCACTATCAAACTGCTCACGAGGATCAATTGTGGCAGAACCTATATTGTCGTCATAGTTGGTTTTAATGCGGTAATGATAACTAAGTCTTACTGCGTAACAGCATGATTCGTACTGGATACCTGTGTAAGTTTCAATACTGCGACTTTCGTTAAGGTCATAATACCAATTACCAACAAAGTAGAGGTCATCACTGATTGGCCAAGCGCCACGAACGCCCGCTTGGGAGATGTTCACTGTATCATTGGTATTTGAGTTCAATAAATCTGGGACATAGCGATAGCTAAATTGCAGCAATTTATTCGCTTCAGGTCTGAAATCTAAGGTGATTTCGGATTTTTTATTGTCACTGGTGTTGGTATCGTACTGAATCGCAGCCCCCATATACCAATCATGGGACAAGCGGGTATCTACCTCTGCAGCAAGTACTGAAGTTGATTGATTAGACTCAAAAATACTGTCTTCGTAACCGACTTTACTGTCTTGCAGGTAAAAAATTTGTCCTAGGCTGAATTTAGTGGCTTCTTGGTTGTGACTATCAAACAGGCGTGTGGTAACACCTAGAGTGACTTGATTTGCATCGGAAATCCGATCCAGACCCGAGAAGCGACGATCACGGAATAGGCCAAAGTAGTCGTCCTGTAATTGAGCCGTATCATAAATGCCTATGTTGCGTTGGTCTTCGTAGCCGACATAAAGATATTGAAATTGTGGCTCGAGCGTTTGGCGGTAGTTTTGATCGAAAAGCTCAGTAAAACGTTCGAAGTTGATTTGACCATTAATCCGTACTTGCGGGATGGTGCGATTCACTGTGTCGTCAACAACTATGTCTGGATCTTCGTTATGCTGCCAATAATTGGTCTGCATCAACTTAACTTGACTGGTGAGCGAGCCTGAAGGCCCATGTATTGGCAGAGTTACGCTTGGTGACATGTACAAACGAGTCGCCGTATTAACATTGTTGTCCTGATGGGCAAAATTCGTTAGCTCCGAATTGAAACCAAAATCTAAATTGTTCCAAAAATCAGCAGCGCGATAGTTAAAGTTAACCTGAGGCATGACTTGATATGGTTTTTCATCCTCACCCAGTACTTTAATATCTTGTACTCGGGTGCTTAGATCCCAGTTACTTTCGAAGTAGCTGATTTCACCTATGCGTGATAACTGGTTATCGGTTGCACGGTTAACATCTGACTTTAAGTCATTGAAATAATTGTTATCTGATACATCGGTAAAATTCGCTAATACGCGCCAATTTTTGTCGATCGCTCCTTGATGCTGCCAGTTATATAAGTAGCGATTCGGGCTACCATCGATCAATTTGTCATTGCCTAGATATTCTAAATTGACTCGGCCATTTTGGGCCTCACCCGCCAGATAACCAAACTCTGTTTTAGTGAATAAACCACGGTTTGACATATAGCTAGGTGTAAATGTTAAATCGTACTCTGGGGCAATATTCCAATAATAGGGTGCGGAAATTTCGACACCATCAGTAGTGCTAGTGCTAAAACTAGGGTAGAGAAAGCCAGATTTACGTTTGTCTGAAACGGGGACTGTCATGTAGGGGATATAGAATACAGGTACACCACCAATTCTTAGTTTGGCATTCCAAATTTCGCCCCATTCTTCTTCACTGTTGATCTTGATCTTTTCGGCCTCGAGTAGCCAAGACACATTGTCAGGAGGGCAAGTAGTGAAGTTGGTATTCGTTAAAATTAAATTGTTATTGATAGTAATTTGCAGTTTTTCGGCATCACCGTGAACTTGTTGGCCATGGATCCAATATTGTGCGCCTTTAAGGGTGGCACGGTTTGTCCGCATTTGAGCTTGTAAGGATTCGGCTGTAACGGTGAAGTTACTGTCTTGAAAGACTAAATTACCATTGGCATCAAACTGTTCAGTAGCTTGATCTAAAATCGCCTCATCGGCTGCTATGTGCCTATCGCCTTGGCTAAAAACCACATCGCCACGGAAAATCGCCTGCTTCCCCATTTCGGCATTGGTGTTATCAGACGCAATACGAATTTTGTTGAGTTCAGCCGCACTCATCCCTTGGGTTTGAGATACGATACGGGGTACTGGCGGTTCGATTAAGCATTGGGATGCCGAAGCGGTTAGAGAGTCGTCTGCCAGGACTAATTGCGGTAACAGGCTCAGGGCCAGAAGGTATCGGATCTGCATCTTTAGGTCAGTAATTATGATTTCTTATTCTGGACAAGTATGGATGGGGAAAGTTGCAATTGACAAACGCAACATCGCTTAATAAATCTCTCAATTTCTTAGCTGTTTCCAAATTCTATGCCAGCTATAATAAAGCAATTTTTCTTTAAGAGCCATGAAATGACTTTATCCGATCCGAGATTTCTTTCCCTTAATCAGTGGCTGAATGCTTATTTTTCCTGTGAGGTGATGCCTGTGTTGATTTCCGGAGACGCAAGTTTTAGGCGTTACTTTCGGATTTCGATGCCTGATGCTACCTTTATCGCCGCCGATTCACCGCCGCAGCTAGTGCCTATCGCCCCCTTTATTGCCCTGTCGAATGCTTATTCAGCCGTGGGGCTGACAGTTCCAAAAGTAATCCACGCCGATGCCGATCTGGGTTTTATGTTGATGAGTGATTTGGGCGATACTCAACTCTTATCTGTATTGACGGTACAAAATGTTGAACGGTTTTACCGTCAGGCGCTCGATTTATTACCGCAAGTGGCCGCTGTAATTGAGTGCAAGAATCTTGATAGTGGTTTAGTACAGGCATTACCTAACTACGATGAAGCCTTTGTGCGCCGTGAATTACACATTTTTACTGAGTGGCTGTTAGGAACACATCTTAATTTGTCTTTGGACGCGGCAGAGTTGCAATTGCTGAATGATACTTTTGATCGCCTCGTCGGCAATGCGTTATCTCAACCTAGTGTGGGAATGCATAGGGATTTCCATAGCCGTAATCTTATGCTGCAAGCGGACAAGCTGTGCGTGATTGATTTTCAGGATGCTGTCGTTGGTCCTGTGACTTACGATGCGGTATCACTACTACGCGATTGTTATATTCGTTGGCCACAGCCGTTAGTTGCAGGCTTGATGCGGTATCATTATCAGCAAGCATTAGCGCTTGGTTTTATTCCTGCACAGACTCCTTTTGAGCAATATCAAACTTGGTTTGATCTCATGGGCTTACAGCGTCACATTAAGGCGGTAGGGATTTTTGCACGGTTAAACTATCGCGATAGTAAACCTGCGTATATGGCGGATATTCCACTGACATTAACGTATATTGTCGACATCTCGCTGCAGTATCCCGAACTCGTGCCATTTGCACACTGGTTAACTCGTCGTGTGTTACCTGCGTTTACTGTGAGTCAGTCTTCATCTGAGGTTAAGCAATGAAAGCCATGATCTTGGCCGCTGGACGAGGGGAAAGGTTACGGCCGTTAACGGATAGTTTGCCTAAACCTATGGTGCCAGTGTTAGGTAAGCCGCTGATTGTTTATCATATTGAAAAACTTGCCGCGATAGGCATAGTCGATATCGTCATCAACCATGCTTGGCTAGGGCATAAGTTAGTCGAAGCTCTGGGCGATGGCAGCACTTTTGGGGTGCGCATTCGGTATAGCGCCGAAGAGAGTGCGCTTGAAACCGGCGGCGGCATTAAACGCGCTTTGCCTTTATTGTGTGAGGACGGAAGCGACGAACCTTTTTTAGTGATTAATGGTGATGTGTTTATTGATGCTTTACCGCCAATCACGCAACTGGCTGCGGATAGGCTCGCTCACTTATGGTTAGTGCCTAATCCTGAGCAGCATCCAAATGGCGATTTTGCTTTGAATGGTCATCAAGTGCAGGAGCGTGGCGATGTTAAGCACACGTTTTCGGGCATGGGTATTTATCACCCAGCGTTATTTCATGACACGCCGCAGGGCGCCTTTGCACTGGGGCCGTTGCTCCGATCGCAAATGGCTCAAGACAGAGTTAGTGGTGCCTTGTTTAATGGATTTTGGTGTGATGTCGGTACCATTGCACGATTGCAAGCGCTTGAACTAAGGTTACAAAGTAACAAGTAAATTTCGGTGCTGGCATATCCATAGGATTAAGCTAGTGCATCAAATACATAATAGAAATCAGGAAATAAGATGCGGCTTTGGGGTAAGTTTTTTGGATTTGTCATTGGCTTTATGTTCGGCCGTATTTTTGGTGCACTGCTAGGTTTGTGGCTCGGTCATCTTTACGATAAGCGTGCGGCATCGGGCGTGGGTTTTCGACAGATTCTAGGGCAGGCTAAGAATCGCCAAGCCATTTTCTTTAATACCACATTTGCAGTAATGGGGCATGTGGCGAAAGCATCAGGACATGTTACCGAAACCGATATTCGCATTGCGACCTTATTAATGGATCAAATGCGTTTAACGGGGGAAGCCCGTAAAGAGGCGCAACAGGCATTTCGTGAGGGTAAATCGGCGGATTTTGATTTGCGCAGCAGCTTACAAGCTTTCCGTGTTATTACGATGGGACGCAAAGAGTTAGTGCAGATGTTCATCGAAATCCAGATCCAAACGGCACTGTCTGATGGTGAATTGGATCCTGCTGAGCACGCTATCTTGATGACGATTGCTCAAGAGTTAGGTTATGGTCGAGCGCAGTTAGATGAATTACTTAAACGCTGGCAGGCGGAGTTTCGTTTCCATCAAACATCGAGTGGCAATAAAACATCGATTACTGATGCCTACAGTTTACTTGGCATTACGAACGAAGCTAGCGACCAAGAAGTTAAACGGGCTTACCGTAAATTGATGAATGAACATCATCCCGATAAGTTAGTGGCGAAAGGGTTGCCACCGGAAATGATGGAGCTAGCTAATCGTAAGGCTCAGGATATTCAAGCAGCCTATGACAGAGTCAAGTCTGAGCGCGGTATGCGTTAGCCTTGATTAAATTGGTTTTTGTAAAAGATAAGGAATTCATTATGAAAAACACTTACCGTTTGTTGCTGTTGGCGAGTTTGTTACCTGTGGCTATGTCTACGCAGGCCGAGGTATTTATCGCTCCTTTTGGTGGTTATAGTCTGGGGGGCGGTCAATTTGATGTGAATCAATATGAGGTCAACACAGATCAAACGGGTAATAAGGCCGATGTGAAGGTCGAGGAGTCGAGCCATTACGGTTTGATGGTGGGTATTGGTACGAATGATCCCGGTAATATTTATCTTTTATATAGTCATCAAGCCTCTGAACTGAAAAGTGGCGGCTTGTTTACGCCAGACTTTCTTACCTCGTTAGATTTAGATTATATCCATTTGGGTGGCACTTTATATTTCCCCCGTGGCGATATCCAGCCCTATGTCACCGCCAGCGCGGGAATCACCCGCATGCTGCCCAGCGGTTGGTCGAGCGAAACGCGTTTCTCCATGGGGATTGGTGGCGGGGTAGAGTATCAAGTGACGCCACACTTTGGCTTGTTTGCGGATATTCGGGGTTATGCGACGTTTATCAACAGTGACACTTCGCTGTTTTGCAATGAAGATGAATGCCTATGGCACATTACGTCGGATGTGATGTGGCAGGCTCAGGCTAACCTTGGGCTCAAAGTCAGTTTTTAGATCTAACGCATCGTCTTAAAAGGAGATTTAGTGGCATGAAAATAGTCGTACTTGATGGTGAAACCTTAAATCCTGGCGATCTCAGTTGGCAATCCTTAAATGAATTAGGCGAGTTTGCGTGTTTTTCCCGCACAAGTGGCGCTGATATTGTCGCGCGAGCCCAAGGTGCTGAAGTCATTCTCACCAATAAAACGCCGTTGACTGCAAAGACGCTAGCACAACTTCCTAGTCTCAAATACATAGGCGTATTGGCTACGGGCACGAACGTTGTCGATATCGCGGCAGCTAAAGCGCAAGGTATAGTGGTCACTAATGTGCCCGCTTATGCTCCTGATGCCGTTGCGCAAATGGTGTTTGCCCATATTCTGCATCACACCCAAGCCGTGGCCGCCCATCATCAAGCTGTGGTCGATGGTCTGTGGGTGAACTGCCAAGATTTTTGTTTTACTTTAATGCCGTTGCAATCTTTAAAAGGCAAGACTTTAGGCTTAATAGGTTATGGCGATATCGGTCAGCAGGTGGGAACACTCGCCCTCGCATTCGGGATGAAAGTTCTTGTCAATACTCGCTCAGTTATCAAGGATTTACCCCAAGGCGTGACGTGGGCGCAACGTGATACTGTGCTTAGCGAATCAGATATTATTTCGCTCCATTGTCCGCTTACTCCAGAAACTGAGCAATTTATCAATCAACAAACCCTCGCCTTGATGAAGCCTAATGCGTTGCTGATTAATACAGCGCGCGGTGGATTAATTGATGAAGCCGCGCTTGCTGCTGCGCTGGCTCAAGGCAAGTTATTTGCCGGCGTGGATGTGTTATCGACTGAGCCGCCCACTGCAGATAATCCCTTATTGCGTGCGCCTAATATCAGCATCAGCCCCCATAATGCGTGGGCGACGAAGGAAGCAAGGCAAAGTCTACTCAATATCGCAGTGGCGAATTTGAACGGTTATTTGAAGGGGGAAGTGATTAACTGCGTGAACAAGTAAAGCGGTATGCGTCTTCCTCTCTTTTCATCATATCGACGTTGAGAGAGAAAGACGTAAATGGTTATTTATTATTGAGTCTTTCTTCTACGCATCCACCACACACCCAATAAGCCTGTGATGGCTAATATGCCAAATACGACGGGCTTTTTCAGCTTGTGGTACAGGGCGTTCCATTCTGCCATTTCATTCGCCTGCGCTCGTTTTACTGCACTGTCAAAATCGGGCGCTTCACATTGCAAACCAAAGTTCTCGGCCCAAGGCACAAAGGGGCCGTTGGCGACGTATTTTTTGTAGTAACGCAGGGCAAGCTCTTGATCTCGATACAATACCCAACCTGTGGCTTGGCAGAGTAGCGCTGCATAGGCTTGGCTGTTGTGGGGCACATGATCCGATGCCTTGTTGGCTAGTTCTGCTGCCGTGTAGCGATAATGGAAGCGTTTATCGGGAATTGCTTGGCTGGCGCTGATCCGCAGTTGTTCTTTCTCAGCCAGTTTGCTCGGCTCATTCCAATCACTTAGATCGAACACACCTTGGTAAATAGTGTAATCCGGGGCTAATTCAAATCCTAAGAGTTCCATGCCTTGGTGGCGGGCAAGTTCGGCAACAGCCCAATAGGCTTTCGCGCTATCAATGCCTTTTGTTTTTTTCGCTGCATTCAACTCTGTGCCGTAGGCAAGGGCGCTGGCATTCAGTTTAGGATTAGGGAAGTAAACTGGCGCTTCAGCTATCGCGCCTTCGCGTAATAGCCTGCGACCTAGCAAGTAGCGCAAGCGGTTGTTAATTGGCTCAATATTATCGTACCAGTCGCTGTCTTTAGGGTATTCAAAGGCGATAAATGGCACATGTTCGTCGACAAATAACTTAAGTTCAGCCGTGGTGAGCACGCGCTCCGCCACATAGGCGATGTCTTGCCAGTACTCATCACCGCTGGCGAGTAAGTGACTGAGCGCATCGACATATTCGCCACGCTCTAGTGACAACACCCCTTGCTCTGCACGAATACGACAGTAAGTGGCTGTATCTTCATCGGCATTAATGGCTTGTTGCTGAGTTTCTTTAGCGTCAACTGTGGTCGAGATCTTATTGAGTTGCTCTGGGAAGTGACGCGCTGCCTGAGCATAGGCCTTGGCAGCTTCTGCTTGATCGCCCTTTTGTAGCATTAATTTTGCGTTGAGCCACCAAGTGAGGCCGCTCGGTTTCGCTAGCGTTAATAGGCGCTCAGCACTGGCATAATCCCCTAACTGGTAATAAATCGCCGCTAATTTATCGCCATGGTTGAGCTGTAAGCCATCGGTTGGAAATACTTTAAGGAGCTCAGCAACCTTTAATCCCATTTCTGAAAGCTGGCCATTGTAGGCGAATTCATTAGTGCTGCTTTGCCAATAGGCAATCAATAACTGCTGCACGCTCGCCTGTTGCAGTAGCGGCTTAAGTTCAGCAATCTCTTTACCCATCAAAGTGCGGCTTAACATCAATAAGGAATCATAACCGCCGCTATCGCCCTGTACCGATTGGGTGGCATAGAGCTCAATAGCTTTATTCAGTGCATCAGGGGTGAGAGTCATTTGCAGCTCTGACTCAGTTTCACCTGTAGCTTGATTGGCCAATTGCGGGAGCGGCTGGCCTTGGTGTAGCAGGATATAGGCTTGTTCACCTAAGCTCGCTAAACTCAAACGCAGGGGATCGGCGGCGCCTTGTGCGACTTCGGTTTGTAATTGTGTCAGGTAAGCATTGGCACGATTAAAATGTTCAGGATCAGCCGAAGTCTTGCTTAAGATAAGCTCAATACGCGACAGCGAATAGAGTGCCCACAGGCTACGAGATGCGCGTTCGTTTTGTGGTAATTTAATGATTTTGCTGAAATAGTTACTCGCCCTCTCATAATCTTTTGCTTCAAACGCTACGGCACCTAAAGTGTACCAAGTTAGCGCTTGTGGTAGATCTTTGTCTAACTTAGCGGCCATTTGCTCGGCTTCAATGGGGCCCGTTGCATCCCGCAAAGTGTTCACTAAAGCTAAATGGGCGTCACTTAACTCGCTGTTTTCAAAGGCGCGAGTTTGTGAAAGATAACGGCTATGCACTTCATCCCAGAGATATTCCTGTGCAGCGGGTGCATCTTGATACTGCCAAGGCAAAGGTTTTGCGAGGGCGGTGAGCTGCTGGCTGAAAGAGGTTTGCGGTAAATAACTGAGATTGCTCTGCCTATCCTGAGTGAGTTGCAAAGGA
Organism: Shewanella sp. SM21; assembly: GCF_025654335.1. Classification (NCBI taxonomy): domain Bacteria; kingdom Pseudomonadati; phylum Pseudomonadota; class Gammaproteobacteria; order Alteromonadales; family Shewanellaceae; genus Shewanella; species Shewanella sp. SM21. The sequence continues at coordinate 37,901 of NZ_JAKKRL010000013.1, read as the reverse complement.
AAATCGGGGCCGCAGGCCAATAGCATAGGGGAAAATAAGCTTAAACAAATGAGCGTGGTCTTTTTAAGCATAAAAGCCCGATTGGGTGTTGCCATGATAAATGATAGTTTTGGCTTATGGCGCATAAATTCCCTGTAAATATAATGACTCACAACGTGCCCAGCCTATCACTTTTTGGCCGCCAGGGTTGAGCATGTGTGTTTGAATGTCTCTGTTTGATTGCGGCATAGGCATGATTGCAGTGCGTGAAACTGTTTTGGTTGGTGTCAACGCTGCTGTATTCTCAGCTCGCCATTGCCACGTTAACAGCCCATCTTTTTGTATTACGCTATAGCCATTTTGCGCATCATACCCGCTGCAAGCTTGTCCCGCTAGCGACAAAATAGGAGGAATTTCACCTGCAATATTACCGTGATTCATTAAGCTCAGTTGGAATAGCTGTTGCTTGTGGATTTCCAGATTTTTTGGCTTATTTTCAGCGGCTAATATCGTTTGAGTTGTGGCCTTGTTATCGCTTGAGATCACTAATTCAATCTTAGCGGCAAGTTCACCTTGCTGTGCAACGGCGATTAAGGTGTCGAGTGGCCAAACCCTTTTATCCCCTTCCAGCGGCAGCCGAAACCAGATAATGCCTCTGAGTTTGGCATCTTTTTGAGTGTGTAGTTTTTGCACAAAGGCTTGTAATACTAGAGGATCGGCCATCAGTTCCTGTACTACATTGACTGATTTGAGTTGATCGCGCAGCGGTGTTTCACTTTCAACTTTATAATCTGAAGCTGTACTGATGACCGCCGAACCATAGGCGGGGAGTGCAATAAGGTAAGGCACAGTGCTGATATTTGAAAGTTGCTGCACCCACTGCCAACCTTGAGTCGCATCGAATAGCCCGAGGCGTGGATCGCTTACGCTGTGAATTTGTAGCACGAGTTCATCAATACTGGTGAGTAATGCGGGGAAATCGGCACTATTGAGCCAAGCGGGCAGTGCAGTAATGCTGAGTTTGAGTTCTGTGGGTAACTGCGCTTTAAGCTTTGTAAGAAAATCCCGATAGGCTGGCAGTTTACTGTTGGCACTGTCGTGGTCGATTTCAACCCCCGCGATGTGCGTGCCTTTTGCCTGCCAAGTTGCTAGTACTTGGTTGATTTTATTGATCACTTGTTCATCATTTAAATGCACGAACTGACCATCTAAGCGAATCACGGCAATTTTTGGCCTAGGATCCGCCTGCAACCAAGCATGATTGACCGCAACTTCAAACCAAATGTCTGCGCCATTGGGTTTTGGATGCGCTTGCAGCGCTAAAATACGTAATCCTTGGAATGCACCTTGGCTTTGCACTAATGCCGTTTGATTGGCGGGGCGCCATTGGCGCTGCCAGATATAGACTTCCTGCGAAAGTGGCGCTCGAAGCGTTGTTGCTTCTGTAGCGGCTTTTACTGCGACACTGGTATTTGGGCTAGCCGTGGTTTCATTAGCGTTCGATGCTGGCTGACAGGCGCTCATAAATACGGTGGCGCTCAACAAAGCAAATAAGAACCATTGATTTCGGTTTATGTTTTTAACCAGATTGCCTATGCCCATACTACCGCTGTCGATTCCGTTTTGAGTGAGGCATTACTATGCCCGAAAAATGCCACTTATACATCGCGGTCAAACTTCTGATAATGCCCACTAAGCTTGGTTTTCCTTTTGGTGCCTTGTTAATCAATATCAGAACTCAGATCTCAAAAATCAGGATCGACTTGAAAGCGCATCTGTTCACGGGTGACGGGATGTTGAAGTATCAATAAATCTGCATGCAGATGCAGGCGATTGGCGCGAGTGCCGTACAGATCGTCACCCAAAATGGGCGTATTTAGCCCTTCTGAGTGGGCGCAGTGAACTCTGAGTTGATGGGTTCGGCCCGTTTTGGGGGATAGATATACGCGGGCTGTACGTGCCATTTCATCGATATGGCTTAATTCCCAATAGGTTTGGGCCGCTTTGCCAAACTCATGGCAAACGAGTTGCCTCGGTCTATCGTCTAAATCGCCACGCAGAGGTAAAGAGATTTGTCCCGCTGCCTGTTTATCTGCCATTGCTGTAGGGATCCCTGCTAAAAGTGCCACATAACGTTTAGTCACTGTGCGCTGGATAAACTGTTTTTGCAGCTGTTTATGGGCGTCTTTTGTCAATGCGATCACCATTAATCCCGAGGTCGACATATCGAGCCTGTGGACGATGAGTGGCCCAGTGGAATTGGGAAACGTTTGCCGCATGCGCGAATACACTGAGTCTTCAATTTCTTTGCCGGGCACTGATAAAAATTCGGCGGGTTTGTTCACAATCGCCATCGCCTCGTCTTGGTAGAGGATGCTTAAGGTTTTGCCTTCGGCGGGGTTCGTCAGCAGCGGATTTTCATCGACAACAAGCCCTTCGAGCATATGCCCCAAGATAGGTTGGCATTTACGCAGACAGGCAGGATAAAACTGCTTATGTTGGCGAATTTCTGATTTTGGCGGCGCCCCCCACCAAAATTCGGCAATCGCCAATGGTTTAAGACCGTGTTTAAAGGCGTAATGTAGCAACTTAGGGGCGGCACATTCTCCCGAGCCTGCGGGCGGTGTTAACTCAACCGTCCCGTTAAATATGCCGTTAAGGCTTTTTTCTGAGCCGCGAATATTCAAAAAACGATACTGCTCAAACAGCTTTTGCTGCAGCGCCGCCGAGAGCTGTTTACGCTGTAGTCTTAACGCGTCACGCTTATCAGTGAGCAGAGTTAACGCTTGGCTGATGGCATGGATACGCTCATCCCAATAGCGTTTAATATCTCTTAACTGATTCTTTTCATTAATACTTTCTTGGCTGAGTTTAGCTTCGATTGCAGTATTTTCACGTAAAGTCTCATCAGTTGGATTGGCAGCCCATTGCACTGCGAGTTGATTGCGCTGCGTCTTGCGGGATTGACGGCCGTCGATCATCACTTGCCTGTGGGCGGCAAGCTTGGCTTGTGCTTGAGCTTGCTCAGCGTTGAGTTCGTTCGATAGCCGAGGAATATCGGGGTGATTTTCTACTGCAAGTAGCTGCTCGTTAATTTGGTTGATTTGCAGATTTTCGGCGTGGAAAAAATTGTCCTTAGCCAGCATATCAAACACAGGTGGAACGAAGCGTGGCCAATGGTTCTGCTCAGCTAACTTGCCCGAAAATGCCGACAAATAGCCCACTTCTCCCTGCGGATCTTGCACTAAAAGCACACCAAACATTTTACCAATGGCACCGGTTAACTCCCCCGTGAGGCCAAAGTTATGTTGCCAATCGTTTTGAGTCTCAAGGTGGCGTTGTAATTCGTTGGCTGCGATCACGCACAATGGATGCGGTTCGTAATAGAAAGGAAAGGTAAAATGTTGCGGCAGGGCATAGGCATCAATGGCTTGTGTGAAAGAGGTAAAGCAAGAAGGCTGAAGATGCATATTGGGGTCTACTGTTGGTTTTACTTATCTGGGTTAAGCCGCAACTTAAGATGAGGGCTAGCAAGAAAGGGCGCTAGTTTACTCCGCCTATTGGAGACGGTCACTTTTTATTGGTGCGGCTCTGTGTTGAAAAAGGGAAATGGCATTAAAGCGCATTTCCCTTTGATGTGTTGCTTGTGCTTAAAGCCAATTTTAAACGGCTAAACCCGCTTAAAAGATGACATTCACTTTACTGGCGCTATCGAGTGCTTTGCTGATTGCGCTGTCGATATCGATATCACGGGCAAGCGCGACACCTAAACGGCGGCGACCATCAATATCGGGTTTGGCGAATAATCTAAGCTGAGTATTGACCGCTTCTAATGCCGCACCAATCCCTTGATAGCGGATATTGCTTGAGATGCCTTCGGCCAAAATCACCGCCGAGGCACTTGGACCATGCTGATGGATATTGGGAATAGGCAGGCCGAGAATCGCTCTAACATGCAGGGCAAATTCCGATAAGTCTTGGCTGATGAGTGTGACTAAGCCTGTGTCGTGGGGTCTTGGCGAGACTTCAGAGAAATACACTTCATTGGCTTTAACAAACAGTTCTACGCCAAATAGTCCATAACCGCCAAGGGCTTCGACGACTTTGCTCGCAATCGCTTGGGATTTTGCTAGCACTTCATCGGACATGACTTGTGGCTGCCATGACTCGCGATAATCGCCATCTTCTTGCCTGTGGCCAATAGGCGCACAAAAGTGTATGCCGTTGACTGCGCTGATGGTTAACAGGGTGATTTCATAATCGAAGGGAATAAAGCCTTCGACTATCACGCGACCGCTGCCGGCGCGTCCGCCTTCTTGGGCGTATTGCCATGCTTTATGGCTGAGGGCGATATCGCGAATAACGCTTTGGCCTTTGCCCGAGGAACTCATGACTGGCTTCACCACACAGGGCACGCCAATTTCACTAATCGCTTGATTAAATTCGGTTTCGGTATCACAGAAAAAATATGGCGAGGTTGGTAAACCTAAGGTTTCAGCGGCGAGGCGACGAATACCTTCCCTGTCCATAGTGAGCTTTGTTGCCCGAGCAGTCGGGATAATATTTACCCCTTCGGCTTCCATGTCCACTAAGGTTTGGGTGGCGATGGCTTCAATCTCTGGGATGACTAAGTGCGGTTTTTCTAACTCGATAACCGCACGCAGGGCGTTGGCATCGAGCATATTGATCACATGGGAGCGATGCGCGACTTGCATGGCGGGGGCGTTGGCGTAACGGTCAACGCCAATCACTTCAACGCCTAAGCGTTGTAGTTCAATGGCAACTTCTTTGCCAAGTTCACCGCAGCCGAGCAACATGGCGCGTCGTGCGCCCTCAGTGTAGGGAGTGCCTATCATGTGTGGGTACCTTTGAGATTGTAGGGATGATGAGTTTTATGCTTGCGTTCTATGCCGCAATGATGTGGCTAGTTTAGCCTGAACAGGCTTTAGGATCATGGAGTAAATCGACAAGTGTGTCCCGGATCACTGGGGGCAAAAACGAAACAGCATATCTTTGGTTAATATTGGGGCTGAGGTTGAGAGTAAACTCAAATGTTAATGTCATGTTGGTAGCATGTTTGGAGACCATCCACTAATCTTTGGGATGGAATACATATTATTAATACAAGGAGATGCAGATGTTCTTAGATTACTTTGCGTTAGGTATTTTGTTTTTTGTCATCATTATTATGTTTTATGGTGTCATTGCCATTCATGATATCCCCTATGAAATAGCCAAAAAGCGTAATCATCCCCAGCAAGATGCATTACATATCGCCGGGTGGGTGAGTCTATTCACCCTACATGCAATTTGGCCATTTTTATGGATCTGGGCGACTTTATACCGTGAAGATCGCGGTTGGGGGTTCAATACTGTAATGAAGCGAGAATTAGTTTTAGAGGAGGATGTGAATTCATTGCGCGAGACGGTCAGAGGGCTTCAGACTCGGCTTGAACAGTTAGAGCAAATAACTCCCATGAATATAGCGCCTGCTGTGGATGCGATAAAAACAGACAAAGTTGAGGTATAACATGGATTTATTACTCATACTCACCTATGCGGCCGTGTGTATTGCTATCTTTAAAGTCTTTAAAATTCCGATGAATAAATGGACTGTTCCCACCGCAGTGCTGGGTGGAGTGTTCATTATTGGTACCTTATTGCTCGTGATGAATTACAACCATCCTTATTCTCGTTTTGCCCGTGAATATTTTGTCACTATCCCTATCACCCCCGCAGTAAAAGGCTTAGTGACTTCGGTGGAAGTGCTGCCTAATGTGCCAGTTAAACAAGGGGATGTGTTATTTCGTCTCGATCCTATTCCCTTCGAGGCCGTTGTTAAACGTAAACGCGCAGCTTTGATGGAAGCAGAGCTCCAAGTGCCACAACTCGCCGCGGCGTGGGAGTCTGCTAAGGCTAATGTAGAGCGCGCTAGGGCCGATAAAGACCGTAATAAATCTGCCTTCGAGCGTTATGAGTTAGGCCGCAAGAAAGGGGGCGCGAATTCGCCTTTTACTGAACTGGAACTCGATAATAGGCGTCAATTGTACTTAGCCTCAGAGGCACAACTGACTGTCGCGAATGCTGAAGAACTGCGTGTCCGGCTGGCCTATGAATCTAATATTGATGGTGTTAATACCAAAGTAGCTGGCTTGCAAGCTGATGTAGCCAGTGCACTCTACGATTTAGAACAGACCGTCGTGCGGGCACCTGCAGATGGTGTGGTGACGCAAATGGCACTTCGTGCGGGAGCGATGGCAGTGCCTTTACCATTACGTCCCGTAATGAGCTTTATTCCCGACGAGCAGCGCTACTTTGCGGGGGCATTCTGGCAAAACTCGTTAATGCGTTTGCAGGAAGGTGATGAAGCTGAAGTGATATTGGATGCCGCTCCAGGACAAATCTTTAAGGGAAAAGTGGCGAAAATATTACCCGCTATGGCTGAAGGTGAAGTTCAAATGGGCGGCGCGCTGCAGTCATCGGCTCGTTTATTTCAAAATGGTCGCGTTATTGTGCTGATTGATATCGAAGATGATGCTATCCGTACGCAATTTCCTGCGGGTGTTTCTGGGCAGGTTGCAATTTATACTGAACATTTCCATCATGTCGCTGTGATGCGTAAAGTATTGCTGAGGATGCAAGGTTGGCTGAATTACTTGTTTTTTGATGGACATTAACCCTTAATCGGTTAACTTTTGTCTGTTGTATCAAGTCCAGTTCGCTGGACTTTTTTGTGACACATTTTTGGGTGAATAAAAAGGAATTTGAAAGCATGCAAGATATTCACGATTTAACCTCAGTGCTGCGCTCCAATACGCCAATCGTAGTGATTGAAACCTATGAAGAATATCGCGTGGTCGAGTTACTTAAACGGGTCGCCAGTGTGCTTTATCAACCTGTGTTTACTTGGAGCATTACCCAAGGTTTAGCACGGGTCGATAAACCTATGGCGGCGCAAAAGTTTAATAGTGAACCCACAGATTTGCTTGGGCAAATTAAATCAACCTCGCAGCAGGGGATTTATGTACTGTGCGACTTTCATCCCTTTGTGATCGATGCGCCAAAGAATGTCCGTTTACTCAAAGAAATCGCCCTCGAGTACGAGACGCTGCAACACACATTAGTGCTGGTGAGCCATGCCTTTGATATCCCGCCCGAAATCAAACGTTATTGCGCCTATTTTCAATTAACCTTACCAAGCACAGTGCAATTGCAAAACCTGATCTACCTTGAGGTCGATAAAATTCGTCAACAAGGCACGCCGTTACTGGTCGATGATATCGCAGTGGTCAAATTAGCGGAGAATCTGCGGGGCGTGACCTTAGACGATGCCCGCCGTCTGGTGCGTAAAGCCATAGTCGATGATGGTGCTGTTACCTTGTCAGATATTGATGCTATCAATAAAGCTAAGTTTCAGTTACTCGACTTAAATGGCGTGTTGCAATTTGAATACGACACCAGTGATTTCTCGCAGGTCGCTGGCCTGCATAATCTTAAAAAATGGCTCAAGCAGCGCGCCCATAGCGGCTGTCAGCACCCTTGACCAAGGCGATAAGCCGATTTCTGTTCAACACACCAAGGCGCTCGATGCGCCCAAGGGGATTTTGCTGCTCGGCGTTCAGGGCAGTGGTAAGAGCCTCGCGGCTAAGGCAGTTGCGGGCGTCTGGCAACGACCTTTGCTCAGACTCGATATGGCAGCCTTATATAACAAATACATAGGTGAAACTGAGAAGAACCTGCGTAATGCACTGGATCTGGCTGACATGATGTCGCCCTGTGTGCTTTGGATAGATGAAATTGAAAAAGGCTTAAGCGGGAGTAGCAGTGATGAGGGAACATCGACGCGGATCCTCGGCACCTTACTCACTTGGATGGCGGAGCGTAAATCTGAAGTGTTTGTGGTGGCTACCGCTAATGATATTCAAGTTCTGCCGCCAGAGTTGATGCGAAAGGGCAGGATGGATGAAATCTTTTTTGTCGATTTACCCGACGAAGCTATACGCAAAGCCATCTTCTTAATCCACTGTAAGCGCCGTGGAATCGATGTGGCGAGCTTAGATCTCGCCCAATTATCGGCTCGCAGCAAAGGATTTTCCGGCGCCGAAATCGAACAAGCGGTTATTGCTGCCATGTATACCGCAAGAAGTGTCGAGTGCAGTGTCGACCAAGTGTTATTACTTGAAGAACTTAGTAAGACACGGCCTTTATCTGTGGTCATGAGCGATAAAATCAATGCGCTACGACAATGGGCTGCAGGCCGAACCGTGAATGCCCATGAGTAAGATTTTTGCTTGGTTCCATGAGTGCTAACTAGCATTTTTAAACGCTATATTGGCTTAGTTATTTTCGAGATTCCCAAGGTACAGTTATGAATGATGAGTCGTTTTACTGGATATTAGTGATACAAGGATAAGAGATTGAAAAGTATATATGAACTGATTGATATCGAAGACTCTGGCATAAAAGTAGTCAATGAAATGGTTGCTGGTGCTGAGCATTGTGTAGAGATACTGCCGCCTTCAAAGGATCGGGTTGAAGTACTTGAATCACTTCAGGTATCGACTCGTTCGGTATTAGGGGCAATTGCCTACGAAACCGGTGGGATTTTGATCGACAATGGATGGATTCGTTTTTTCGGCTCTGGACATGAAAGATTGTCTAGAAACCTTACTGATTGGAATAGAAGTGCACATTATCTTTTAGTGGCGAATGACGTAGTTGGTGGATTTTTTGCTATCAACGGCGGCGGTTTAGGCGCAGATGTTGGGAATATATACTATTGGTCGCCAGACTCAATTCATTGGGAAGGGTTAGAAATCGGGTTCGCAGATTTTTTTCAATGGTCAGCTACAAAGAGAATCAATGAGTTTTATGCGAGTTTAGGTAAAGAGCGCTTTCAAAAAACCTATTCACAGATAGCTACAGATAAATGCCTGAGTTTTTATCCATTTTTATGGGCGAAAGAAGGTTCTATTGAAATAAGCAGCGTGAAAGTGGTGTCAGTTGATGAAATGTATAGGCTGAAATTGGAATTATTAACCTCGGTTAGTTAATTCGTTTACCCGCTGATTTTATGAGTACTTCTGCAATAATTATTTGTTATAAACATCTAATATATTGATTGTTAGATGTAAATCTGCTTATCAGCTCTATTGATTCAACATGGATGGGCTGTATATGCCATCCATGATTAATCACTTCTTCGGAGGGGACAGCACCAAGATCTAGCTGACGTTTTTGGCGGTATCTTGGGATTTCTCGTTACCGCTTGCATCAAAAATCAAAGCTGTCGCTATCACCAAAAGCTGTCGCGGCAATGCCTAATGAGTGCTTTAGTGTTGGCGTGACAATTGGTTTGAATCTTAGCGGTATCCACTCCCTGTGGTACCGCTAATGCTGCTTATTCCTATCATGATGACATTAGATAACCTGAACTCGGGATAATGAGTGTCGAAAAATCTAAATTTAACAAATTAAATCAATGATATAAATTATTGGTTTGAAAAGAAAAATCTATTTTCTGACTGAATGCGCAGATTTTTGCGCATATCAAGGCGCTCTGTCGTACGCCATAGCTAGCTATGGTTAGACAGAGCAACGCAGAGAGGCCCGAAAAGATGCCTATTCAGCGGCTCTGCTTATCCCGAGCTCAGGTTAGATATCAAAGGCGAGACTGCCCGGAGTCAGGAATGGCCAACTTAGACGCGTCGGTGAACTCTCACCCTGCGCACCAAAGAAGTAAGCTGTTCTTGGGGTGGCGTAAACCACACTGCCTTTTTGCAACCCGAGTTCCTGCAGATTATGGTGGGTAAATTTGGCTTCCCACAGTTCTTCGCTATGCCAGCCGTGTGGGGCTAATTCCAGTCTTACTTCGGCGCCAATGGGGGTCATGGCGACAATATTGAACGGCAAATTGGCCTGACTATTGGGCTTATTTGACAGCGCTAATTCGTGACTGCGTACATAGAGAACACCATCTTGCTGCAGTGTTTGCTGTTCTGGGGGTGTTAAAAATGCTTGACCATTTTCCCAACGTTTTTGTTGCCAACTGGCTTCAAAGACATTGACGTTACCAAGAAAATCAAACACAAAGCGACTATTGGGGTGTGAGTATAGCTCAGCAGGTGTATTAATCTGCTCTATATGACCATTGCTCATCACTACCACTCTATCTGAGAGCTCAAGCGCCTCATCCTGATCGTGGGTCACAAACACGCTGGTGAATTTCAATTCATCATGCAGGCTGCGTAGCCAGCGGCGTAGTTCTTTACGCACTTTAGCATCTAAGGCGCCAAAGGGTTCATCCAGTAGCAAGACTTCTGGTTGGGTTGCGAGTGCACGGGCCAACGCAATGCGCTGTTTTTGTCCTCCCGAGAGTTGTTCAGGATAGCGCTGTGCTAGATGGCCTAGTTGTACTGTTTCTAGCAGCTGTGTCACTCGCTTATGAATTTCTGCCGCCGAAGGCCTTTGTTTTTTCGGCATGACTTCGAGTCCAAAGGCGACGTTATCGGCGACCGTCATATGGCGAAACAGCGCGTAGTTTTGAAACACAAAACCTACGCGTCTTTCACGCACATGCACTTGAGTGACATCTCGGTTGCCGAATTGAATTTGGCCGCTATCGGCTCCTTCAAGACCGGCAATAATCCGCAGCAGTGTGGTTTTGCCTGAACCTGATGGTCCTAGCAGACCAATCATTTCCCCTTCTTGAATATCGAGATTAAGTGGGGAAAGCGCCTGAAATTGGCCAAATTTCTTGGAAATATTAGTAAGACGAATACTCATAGTTGGCTCTGCTCTTTATTGTCATTGGCGGTTAAACTGCGTTGTTGCCGCCATTCCACTACGGCTTTTAGCATTAGGGTAAATAGGGCGATCAGGGCCAGTAATGACGCGCTCGCGAAGGCGGCTTCGGCCTGATAATCTTCGTACAATAATTGCACATGTAAAGGTAAGGTATTGGTTTCGCCGCGAATATTGCCAGACACGACAGCAACGGCACCAAATTCTCCTACGGCTCTGGCATTGGTGAGGATTACACCGTAAATCAGTGCCCATTTGATGTTGGGTAGGGTCACGCGGCGAAAAAGTTGCCACCATGACGCTCCGAGGATCACTGCAGCTTCTTCTTCCGATGCGCCCTGTTGTTGCATCAATGGGATCAGTTCTCTGGCTACAAAGGGGCAAGTGACAAAAATGGTCACTAATAGTATTCCCGGCCAAGCAAACATGATCTGCAGATCGTGCTCATATAGCCATTCGCCCAGCCAGCCACTGTTGCCATAGAGCAGTAAATAGAGCAAACCTGCGACGACAGGGGAGACCGCAAATGGAATATCAATTAGCGTGATCAGTAATTTGCGACCGGGGAATTCAAAACGAGTCACGCTCCATGCCAGCATGATTCCGAACACTAAATTGATTGGTACTGTGAGTGCTGCCACCATCAGTGTTAAACCAATCGCATGCAGCGAATCCGGTTGAGTTAGGTGCCCAATATAACGCTCCCAACCTCCGACAAACGCCTGCTGAAAAATACTCACTAGCGGCAATAGCAACAAGAGCAAGCCTAAGAACACGGCGAGGGTAATAAGGCTCCATTTGATCAGGGGTGCTTCACCGACTCTTAAGGGTTTAAATGAGTTCATATTTGCTCCTTATCGTCCATGAATGCGGCGCAGATAACGCGCCTGCCACAGGTTTATCAGCAGTAATAGCAGTAACGAGGTCATCAGAACCACTGAGGCAATGGCGCTGGCACCTGCAAAATCAAATTCTTGCAGGCGGACAAAGATCATTAACGAAGTGATTTCACTGATATAGGGCATATTGCCAGCGATAAAGATCACTGCACCAAACTCACCCAGACTGCGGGTAAAAGACAGTGCCGTTCCAATCATTAATGCTGGCCAAAGGGAGGGCAAAATAACCCGCCAGAATACCGAACGATCCGAGGCGCCAAGTGTCATTCCCGCTTCTTCTTCCTCGTGGGATAACTCTTCGAGAACGGGTTGTACCGTACGAACCACAAAGGGAATACTGGTGAAAATCATCGCGACCACTATGCCTAGCGGGGTGTAGGCGACTTTTATGCCCCATTCAGCTAATAGACTACCGATTTGGCCGTTTTCCGCATAAAGGGTGGCTAAGGTGATACCGGCAACGGCGGTCGGCAAGGCAAAGGGTAAATCTACCAAGGCATCTAAAATGCGTTTGCCGGGAAATTCATAACGCACGAGTACCCATGCGAGTAATAATCCGAAAAGGCAGTTAAATAATGATGCCGCGAGCGCCGATAGTATGGTGACTCGGTAACTGGCAACCACTCTGGGATCGGCAATCACGCCCCAGTATTCGGACCAGCTCATTGAACTGGTCTGCATGATTAGGCCTGTGGTTGGCAATAATAGGATTAGGCTGACAAACAGTAGGGACACACCTAAGCTGATGGTAAAACCGGGAAGAACCCGCTTATGGCGTAAACGCCCGTTATTAAAAATCACAGAATAATCACCCGATCAGGTTAATTGCGTTAAACCAATACTATTTATACGGTTCGCTCGTTGTTGGCTCAAGCCATTTGTTGGATGCAATCTTGATTGATAAATGCCAATTAGCGATAAACCCGAGACTTTGCTCGGGTTCAATGTTGATATCTTACTACATTAAGGACGATATCAGCGCTTTAATAGCTCATCGAGTTTTGTACCGTTAGCAAACTGCGTTTTCATGGCATTATCCCAACCACCGATGATTTGCTCAACAGTTAGCAGGTCAACGGTAGGGAACTGCTTAGCAAACTCAGCTTTTACCTTTTCGTTGTGTACACGATAGCTGAATCCTGCCAGTAGACGTTGCGCTTCTTCGCTGTAGAGATAATTCAAATACTCAGTTGCGAGTTCCTGTGTACCGTTACGCTTAGCATTTTTCTCAACCACAGCGACGGGGAACTCTGCCAGAATCGAGGTTTTTGGTACAACCACTTGGTAATCGTCCGTACCATACTGCTGGCGGATATTGTTCACTTCCGATTCAAAGGTAATTAATACATCACCGATCCCACGTTCAACAAAGGAGGTGGTCGCACCGCGGCCGCCTGTATCAAATACTGCGACATTACCGAGGAATTTTTTCAGGAATTGATCCAGTTTAGCCTGATTATCCTTACCATAGTTTTTCTGAGCATAACCTAATGCGGCTAAATAAGTGTAGCGAGCATTACCAGAGGTTTTTGGGTTAGGAAAGACCAGTTTAACGTCATCTCTCGCTAAATCGCCCCAGTCGCTGATTTGCTTTGGGTTACCCTTACGCACCAAAAATGCAATGGTGGAATAGTAAGGCGAACTGGCGTTAGGCAGTAATTGTTGCCAATTTTCTGGGATCAATTTACCGCGATCGTGCAGAACTTGTACGTCTGTCACTTGATTAAACGTTACCACATCTGCGGGTAATCCCTGCAGAATCGAGCGTGCCTGTGCAGATGATCCTGCATGGGATTGTTTAATTTCGACGGTTTTACCTGTTTTCTCTTCCCAATGTTTGGCAAAAACGGGGTTGTAGGCATTGAATAATTCCCGTGCGATATCATAAGAGGAATTAAGCAGGGTTTGATCTGCGGCAGTCACATTGAGTGAGGTTCCCAGAATGAGGGTTCCTAGCAGGGCCTTTATCAATTTTACGGACATTTTTAACTCCTTAATCTGGCAATTTTGTCAGCGTTATGGCACCTAGAGTAATAGAATTAATTGTTTATAAAAAGCCAGTTGAATAGAACTTTTTTGAATAACTATGAGCGATTTATTTTATGTTATAAGCAGTATTCACCGTGTTTGTCAGTGGTAACCGACTTAGAATAGGCTATCGCTTAGTTGTTTTTATCAAGTAAAGGATAATCCTAGTGTCTGACTTTCCGACAATTGAAGCCTGCATCGGGCAAACTCCGCTGGTTCGCTTGCAGCGGCTTAACTGTGGTACTTCCACTGTACTATTAAAATTGGAAGGCAATAACCCCGCGGGTTCAGTAAAAGATCGTCCTGCACTCAATATGATTATTCAGGCCGAACTTCGCCAAGAAATAAGCCCTGGTGATACGCTTATTGAGGCAACGAGTGGCAATACTGGGATTGCGCTGGCGATGGCGGCGGCAATCAAAGGATACAAGATGATCCTGATTATGCCGAATAATTCGACTCAAGAGCGTAAGGATGCGATGCAAGCCTATGGCGCAGAGCTCATGCTAGTGGATAACATGGAGACTGCGCGGGATTTGGCGCTGCAGTTACAAAGCGAAGGCAAAGGTAAGGTGCTGGATCAATTTAATAACCAAGATAACGCTAATGCCCATTTCCTCACGACAGGCCCTGAGATCTGGCAACAGAGTCTAGGCAAAATTACCCACTTTGTGTCAAGTATGGGGACGACAGGTACCATAATGGGTGTGTCCAAATACCTTAAAACTTGTAATCCCGACATCACTATCGTCGGTCTTCAGCCCGCCGATGGCAGTGCTATTCCAGGGATTCGGCGTTGGCCGCAGGCATATTTGCCTGGTATTTTTGATGCTTCTTGGGTTGATTTAGTTATGGATATTGAAGAGCAAGATGCAAAAGCCATGGCGAGAACCTTAGCGCGAGAGGAAGGGATTTGTGCTGGAGTCAGTTCGGGCGGTGCCGTGTTTGCTGCGCTGGAGATTGCTAAACAATATCCGGGTTCTGTGGTCGTGGCGATTGTCTGTGATAGGGGCGATCGTTACCTTTCGTCAGGGCTTTTTTCCTGAGTCCTAGATTTTTACTCTAAGCATATTGAGCGATATGAATGTTTGATGGGTGAAAATGGGCGAGACGCGCCCATTTTTACCCTTTAAAACGTGATCATTTTTTCGGTGGGAATTGCGTCAAAATTCGGTTGACGGCTTTGGCGGTATCTTGGGCTTTCTCGTTACCGCCTGCATCGAAATCATAGCTGTCGCTGCCACGCCAAATAAGAGCTTTGGTCTTAGGATCGACAATATCTATCTGAATGGTTTGAATTTTAGCGGTATCACTCCCCAGCGGCACGCCAACACTGGTGCCTATGCCAATCCCGCCCGAATTTCCGAATGTGCCTGTGCCTAATCCAATGGATAGCCCTGAATCTTTGGGCTTATCTTGGGTGAGTAAGGCGTAGGCGACGTTAAAGTCGGGCGACGCTGTATTTTCTACAAACCCTTTTTGAGTCAATTGGTTGTTAATTTCTACTTGAATACGCTGGGCGCTTAACGGGTCATCCGTCGGCTGTGGTGTTAACTGGGTAAAGCTGCGTAGTGCGGTGAAGTCGTAATTGAGATCATAATCGTTTTTCGGTTTACTGCTGCAAGCGCTTAATAAGGCAACAGCGACGAGCAGACTGGCAAAGTGACGGTATCCCATGATAGTGCTCCAAGTTGTACAAACTCTGTTCAATGTGCCTTGATTAAGGTTGTTTCTGCAAGTACTTTAGATAAGTGTGTTGTATTTGAATCGCTTTGAATGCAATCCAACGGTATCTTTTTTAGCGCGGGTCGTTTTGAGTATGGTTCATTTTTAGATAGGAATAGCGGCGGGTTATGGAACAGTTAGCCTTTTTTGATATCCCGAGTCCTTGTATCGGTGTGTGTGTTACCGATGCGCGTGGTTACTGTAATGGTTGCCTGCGAAGCCGTGACGAAAGATTCAATTGGTTAACGTTTTCAGATGCGCAAAAGTACGATGTCATTCGGCTGTGCACTCAACGTAAACGCCGTCGCCAGTTAGCGATGATGAAAGCACGGCAAGCGCAAATAGAGCAAGAAAGGGCAGCGTTAAACCCACAGTTGAATTTTGAGCCTGAGCCTGAAGCCGATCTGGATTTTGGTGGCTTCGAGCTAGACTAATAGGTTGAATTGACTTGTTTAACTCGTTTTTTGTATTCGCGAGTGGGATTCATGACTGACTTGTAATAGTCTCATCTCGATTCCTATTACAGCTTACGTTTTTTCGGCCAGATTAAACTAAATCGAGTATGTTGTGCATCACTTGTAACACTCACATTCCCTTGATGTCGTTGCATAATCCGTTTGATGATCGCAAGGCCTAAACCATGTCCTTTATTGCCATTCTGTACCGATTGGCTGCGATAAAATGGCTCGAACACTTTCGGTAAATCCACCGCAGGGATAGGTTCGCCGTCGTTAGTCACACTTAAATTGATCCTGTGCTGGGTCTGCTTAACTTCAATGATGATTTCAGTGCGAGCAAAGCGTTGAGCATTGGTCAGTAAATTCTGTAGCGCCCGTTCGATTAATGCGGGTTCTCCGAATAAGGGCAGTTTTTCGACTTCGGCCTTGAGCGTTATAGGCGTTGGACTTAAGGTTTCTAGGCGCTTAATACTTTGATTGATGAGATTAATTAAATCGTACTCATCCAACTGGATACCTTCTCGCTGTGACTCTAAGCTGGCGTAGGTCAGCAGTTCTTGAAGTAAGTCTTCCATTTCTTTGATGTCGAGCTGCATTTCATCGAGAAAGTCTTGTCGCTTCTGTTCGTCCGAATCTGGCTGACAATACATAGGCATAAGTGCAAGAGCGAATTTGAGCCTCGCCAGTGGCGTGCGGATCTCATGGGATACCGCATTAGAAAGGTGTTTCTGGTTCTCAATCAAGGCGCTGATATGTCGCGCCATTTCGTTAAACGTATTGGCTAAGGGCTTAACTTGGGAGCGATTTGACAGGGTAATCCGCGTGTCCCATTTGGCTTCGCCAAATTCTTTGGTGGCCTTACGCAGTATGCTCAAATCCCGTGAAAGCGGGCCGACCCAAATTAGCGCAACAAGGGCGAGTGATAAATAAAAGAACAGGGTGAACAGGCTGCGAAGGTTGGCTCTGGGATCTATGTCCAGCGGCCCCGCCATTAAGACTTGATCGTCTACTCGAATAAATTGCAGCAAGCTATCATCATTGGCCGTGGTGGTGAACACCTTGCTTGTGCTTAAAGCTTGATTATCTGCCAGTGCGACTTGATCTGCATTGAGTAATTGCAGTGGCATCACAGGGTTCGCAGGGATCGCCTCCAGATACCGTTGGCGGGCATCGGGAGGTAATTCCGCTAATAATTGCGCTAATGCCACTAACGGCGCATCGAGGGCATTATTGTCATCAACATTCTTCTGCCACAGGCTGTCGAGTGTCCAGCCAATCCCAAGCACGCTGAGACTGAGTAGCAGATATAAACTGATAAAGAGACGTTTCACTGTATTTGTGCTTAGTTATTCCAAGCTTCAGGAGCAAAGAGATAACCTTGTCCCCAAACGGTTTTAATTCTGAAAGGTGTCTCGATATTATCGTTGAGTTTTTTACGTAATCTAGAGATCCGCACGTCAATTTTTCGATCTTTACCATCGAAATCAATATTGAGTAACAACTGATAAATATACTGACGGCTGAGCACTTGGCCCGCTTGCGAGGCCAGTAACCACAGCAATTCGAATTCATGGCTGGTGAGATCGATTTCAGTTTCATTAAGACGAATCGCATGGGTATGCGGGTCGATACTCAATTTACCGAAGGTTAGACAATGTGATTCTGCCTGTGGTGGCTGATTCTGACGGCGAAGTAA
Organism: Shewanella sp. SM21; assembly: GCF_025654335.1. Lineage (NCBI taxonomy): Bacteria > Pseudomonadati > Pseudomonadota > Gammaproteobacteria > Alteromonadales > Shewanellaceae > Shewanella > Shewanella sp. SM21. The sequence goes on along the minus strand of NZ_JAKKRL010000013.1, from coordinate 20,313 downwards.
GTTGTTGATCCGCGCAACTAACAGAGCAGGATCGACGGGCTTGACCACGTAGTCATCGGCACCGAGTTCTAGTCCTTTGATTTGATCTTCGCTTGAGCCAAGTGCGCTCATCAATAGGATTGGACCTGCGAAATAATCGGGCAGTTTCTCACACAGAGTGAGACCATCCATGCCCGGTAGCATAATGTCTAACAGTATGATATCTGGCTTGTAATTGATTAATCGTGTTAGCACTGTATCGCCACGGCGTTCAACTTCAACATGCATACCATGGGATTTTAGGTAATCTACAATCAAGTTTGCTAGGCGAACGTCGTCTTCAACCAATAATACTCTGTGGTTCGATTGTGGGCTTGTCATTAAAATAAACTCCAAGGGTTGCGGTAACGTCTGCGAACCTGAGGTTGTGATGCAGAAGTGATTTTAAGTTTGGCACCAGCCAAAGTTTGGTTACTGTCTTTACTCACCATGACAAATTGAATATCCGTCATAGTGTGGATTTTCATGCTTAACGTATGGGTTGAAACTGAATCACTGCACCATTTGGGATAGGCGGCGTTGTCGGACAAGATACAGATAAGCTCATCTTTAGCGAGTTCCCACTGTAGTTCTATATAGACGTCACAGGCCTCAGTTTCTGAACTTGTGATGCAAATTTCGGGTGTGAGTTTGAGTGCCGAGTCGCGAGTTTTGGCTTGTGCTGAACTTTGGCCCATCAAGCCGAGGCTTAGACCTATAAAGCAAAACAAGCTTAACTGAGGCAGTGTCACTAACGTTAGAACCTATAGGCAGCGCCGATAAAGTAGGTGCTGCTATAGTCTTGGTCTAACAAGGGACTGGCGGCAATCTCATCGGCAATTAGAGTGTAACGAACTGCCAACAGTAGATCCCAATTGTCAGTTAATATGTAACGGGCCGTCATTTCCGCACCTTTATCCCAACCTGATTTTGCTTGATATTTTTCGCTCCAATAGGCGTTTTCACTGGGTCTAACGCTGTAATAATAATCCACTACGGCTTGGCTCTTCCAATCAAATACCAGCGCAAACTCAAAAATGAAACGATCGTAATCCCAACCATAGGTCCATTTTATTTGTGCTTCTGAACCTTGATGCACATTAAACATATCATGAGTGTACGCCAATCTAATAATACCGAGCCGCGTATAGATGAATGCTTCGGCACCGCCAAGTAAGGTGAAGTTCCGAGTCTCTAAGGAATTAAACTCAGGCTCGGGCTCAGTCGATAAATACATACTATTTATGGCTTTGGCTTCAACTTGAGTGCCACGATTCAAAAAGATATTTGATGGGTCCCATTGATAGAAGTAGGCTCTATCTAAGCTATAACTTGTTACTAAGTTAATTGTAAAGCTTTCTTGCTCGGCTAAGGTATAACCTAAATTACCATTGTCGAAGAACCAGTGTTCGCCGTAATAGGCCACTGTTGGAATAAAGAACAATGGAATATCGTCAAAATCCCTGAGTGGATTGCTTTTTTGTCCCCAGCCTATGGCGATGCCTAGATCCCAGTTGTTCATCTCAATACATTGATTTTCTGGTGCACAGGCTTCTTTCGCCATTCCGATTGCAGGCAAAATACTTAAACTTGTAATGAGGACAAAAAGAATACGATACATGATTTAACGATTAAGGGCTGAGGTTAACAATACAGGAAAACAGATTAGCATTTTATGCTCAATTCAACAGTGGTTTCATTCACGGAGATGCAAAATGATACAGCTATCAATTAAATAATAAATTTATGGATTGCACAATATGTTGATAGTCATGCTAAAAGCTTATCTTGGCAGCTTTCGTACGGTTAATTGTGGATGTTAAATTTTGTGTTTTATAAGTTTCGAGTGTAACTGAAATGATGTTAATTATGATGTAAAAGCTGTGTTGCTTGGAAATAATAATGCCATTCGCAAGTGTGAATGGCACAGACTGAAGCCGAATAACCTACTTTGCGGTAATAACACAGAGATTAGAATGAAGATTAATTGACCTCAGTAACTGACTTGTAGCCCATTTCTGTCAATTGATCGTTTACACAATCAAGCACATATTGTTTTAGCTCAGCATTTTCGACTTGATCTTCAGAGGCCATCTGCTGGCACACTTCTTTCAGCTGAGCGAGATCGGCTGCTGGTGCAGGCGGTAAAGAGGAGTCGTCAGCAAAGGAAGTGAAACTTACTAATGCCAATAGAGTAAAAACAGCTGATAACTTATTCATTTTATTTCCTTTAGTTATGTATTGTTAACCACAGATTAAGATGCATTCTCTTAATTCCACTGTGCCAACATCAGCAATTTATCACTGCTATTCTGTTTTAGATATAAATAATTTTTACCTTTCTTGATTAAGGTTTTTTACCTTGTTTTCCCTTGATTCGCTTCAAGTAAATGGGCTGGCTGAGTGTACTTTATTTGCTCTAGTTTGATTCATTCTCAGCATCTTTTGCTGCTTGAGTTAGGTTCACACCCCCCCCTCTGAACTCATGCGTGCTAAGTTGGCTCTTCTGAACTTGTGCTTGAAATTAATTGATGAAACTCTGCACATAAACTTATGTGCTTAACTTATGCGCTTAATTGTGTGTACAGTAGAACTTGGATTTCTTTCAAAAATGCTGCTTACATCACTTTAAGGACTTATTTGCGATAAAGTGCATTATTATCACTGTTTATGGTCGATTTTTAATGAAGGTTTAATCGCCGCTGTTAACTGAATTATGCGGTAGTTATAAGAAGTCATATAAAATGAGATATGACGCATGTTGTAGGCCGTTTTTTTCTAGAATATTGAATTAAAAAGAATTAATTTTTATGTGTTTTTTAGTTTAAATTTTATTTTACAGTTTATTATTTTAACTTTATGTTTTTATTGTTTATTTTTATGTGTTCGTTTGTTTTTGATGATTACATTGCTAAGATTATAGCTATCCTCTAGAATGCGCCGCTCTCGCAGGTGCGCGTGCATAAGATTAATGGCAAATGCTATTGATTTTTATTGAATTGTTGATTTTTCTCTAGGGGAACTCTGTGTCTACAAAACTGGCTAATCCAGCGCCATTAGGTTTAATGGGCTTTGGTATGACAACAATTTTGTTAAACATTCATAATGCGGGATATTTCCCTATTGATTCTATGATCTTAGCCATGGGGATTTTTTACGGTGGCATTGGTCAAGTGATTGTGGGGATTATGTGTTTCATGCGCGGCGATACTTTCGGTACGACGGCATTTACCTCATACGGTTTGTTTTGGTTAACGCTAGTGGGCCTCATTTTAATGCCTAATGCTGGCATTGCGGCGAGTCCAACGTATTTTATGGGCTGGTATTTAACGCTTTGGGGCATATTCACGGCATTCATGTTTGTGGGTTCTTTGCGTTATCCAAGAGCCAAACAGTTTGTGTTTGCTTCTTTAACTATCTTATTTTTCCTGCTGGCGGCGCGTGATTTTACGGGTAGCGCCTTGATTGGCACTATTGCGGGCTTTGAAGGGATACTTTGCGGTGCGAGTGCGATTTATTTTGCGATGGCGCAGGTGCTTAATAATGAGTATGGCCGTACGATTTTACCGGTTGGTGAATTGAAAAAGTAACGATTCAGCAATGCAGAGTTGTAAAAAAGGCTGATGAAGATCAGCCTTTTTTATGGGTGTTTTTAGCTGTACTAGATTTTAGTTTTAATATAGGCCACAGCTGCTTCATCTAAGCTACGGAGAGAAACATAACTCGTGCCTGCTTTGTGGGTGATCAAGAAGCCTTTTTCAGTTTCTTTAATCCGGTAAATGTCGGTCCATAAAATTTGGCTGGTCACAGACATGGATTGAGTGTGAATCCCTTGCTCATCAATGGTGAGTGTGACCTCATTGCTGGCCGCTTTACTCATCATCTGACGCATCAACCACCATGCTTTGTGATACTTCACATTTAGCGCTTCTATAACACCTAACCCAACAAAAAAGTAAGCTAAATAAAGGCTAATATCGGTGAAAATAAGCGCGATACCTATCAGGGTTAATCCAATGGCTTTGTAGTAAGGTTTGAGCGTGGGATCTGGTACCACTGATTGCGTATAGCATTCATCGAAATGGGCTTTATCTAAAATATACGTTGTGGAATATGAATAGGGCGTTGGCATCATGTCATCTAATTGAGGTGGCACTTAATGCGGGCTAGTGTAGCGATTACAGTGATGAAAGTAACTAACCTTGCTATTGCAAGCATGAATGAGCACTTTGGTGTTTTCAAATTCGACGTTCAAACCCGCTCGTTAATACAGGTCAAGATATGAGTTGGACAGAAATACGGCAACGGCTATATTAGTCTTGCCGTAAGCATTACTCGATTTTCGTGATTTGACACAAGGAGTGCAAAACATCATGGCCTTAGTCCCCAAAGATTTTGTAAATTACAAATCAACGCCGGTTTTCAACCATGACAACGTTCCTAAAATGTTGCTGCACATGCACAATACTAAGGCTGGCGTATATGGGCAGATCCAAGTGTTAACGGGCAGCTTAAAGTTTTATGGCTATACGGGTAGCAGGGGCGAATTAGATAAAGAAATTATTATTCGCGCAGGTGAAACCGCCATTTCACATCCTGAATATTGGCATAAAGTGGAGCTACTGACCGAAGATACTCAGTTTAGACTCCACTTTTATGCCCATAAGGATTCGGCCATAGTGGCGCAGCAACAATCCGAGCGAAGCGAATAGTACCTGGCTCCTATACCCTATTCACTACATGCGGTTCTTGGCTACTTCTTTTTAATAACGATTTACGCTAATAGCGATTTCGTTCCGTTGGAATATCAGTTAAATACTCCACAAATTCCACTTCAAAACCATGGGCATCGAAGAAGTAAATATTGCGTCGATAGGGATCGTCCATGCCATCTTTGGCAATAGGGAAACCTGCTTGGGTCAGTCTTGCTATCACAGCATCTAAGTTGTCGGTCACAAAGGCAAAATGCGCCAGTCCAATTTGATGACCAGCCAAATCGCGGTTTTCACCTTCACCATTGTCACTAAAAGCAATGTATTGATAATCATCACCAAAATGAATCCAATTACGGGGTTTGCCGTACCAAGTGCCTTTATCGCCACCGCGAACACGCCAATGGGGGAAAGCCGCTTGATAAAAGCGCAGTGCTGCGGGGATGTCGTCTACCACTAAATTGATATGCTCTAAATGAATCATAATGCGTTCCTTGTAATGATTTTAGTCTGTTGCTGGTGGTTAAAATCTCAAGCCGCTTACATACCGTAACAGTACTCCTGCTGTTTTGGGTACGCTTGATTGGCATGTTGTTCACGAATGGGGGCTAATGCTTGGGCGTATTGATGCAGCATATATAAGCTGTATTGCACTCTTTCCCTAAGCGCGATATCGCGGGCACTCTCAGGGATTGCATTGAGTACATGGCTGACATTTCGGATGATTAAGTGATCGGGTATGGGCACTAATTTATTGTTTTTAAGGGCATTCATCTTCACTTCAACGATAGGGTAGGTACCGCTAATACCATCCGATATTGAAACTAATAAGGCGGGTTTATGGGCGGTTTCTTCGCGAGTACACATCAACAAAAAGTTCTTCAGTAATGGTGATGCCATGCCGCCCCATTCCGGGGTGATCAGCACTAGCGCATCGGCTTCATCGACTCTGTGTTCTATTTCGGGCCAGTGTTCACCTTTGTTGTCTTCTTCTCCATCCCAAAAGGGCAGATTAAACAGGCATAGTTCTAAGTGATGTATCGTGTCGTAACCCATGTTGTGGGGAGATGAGAAACTGCTTTCCGCGATATAACGACCGACTTTAGCACTTTGTGAATCGGGTCTTTGGCTGGTGCTGATGATGAGTAATTTCATTAAGTAAACCTATTTGTTTATAAATTATTTGTAAGGTAATTGCTTTATTTAATATTGTAAAGGATAAAGTAAATAAAAAAGTTTATTTAATCTGTTAAAGCAGCGGAGATTGGGAGATAATGCTTCGGCTGAAATCGGGGAGACTCAATGAAAACTACTGATAAGATTATTCAATTACTCAAGTTGCATGGCCCGCTTACTGCTAAAACCTTAGCGGAGGAATTGGCGTTAACGACTATGGGGGTGCGTCAACATCTGCAAGCTTTGGAAGATATGGGCGATGTGGATATTGAGGATCGAGTTGAAGGCCGCGGTCGCCCAACACGTTACTGGGGATTGACTGAACAAAGCCGTACTCACTTTGCCGATCGCCATGAGGAATTGACGGTACAGCTGATTGACTCGGTAAAAATGATCTTTGGCGACCAAGGCTTGGATAAGCTTATCGGTCACAGGGAGCAAAGTGCGTTAGTCCAATATCGTGCGGCAATGGAAGGTGCTACTGATATTCCGACACGTTTGGCCATCCTTGCGAAATTACGCTCGAACGAAGGTTATATGGCGACCATGGAACACATCGATGGCGTGTATTTTTTACTCGAAAATCATTGTCCAATCTGCGCTGCAGCGACTAAGTGTTTGAACTTTTGCCGCTCTGAGTTGCAACTTTTCCAGCAGTTATTCGCTGATATTGCCGTGGTGAGCCGCGAAGAACATATCATCGAAGGTGCTCGCCGCTGTGCATATAAGATTGCGGCAATTAAAGTTGCGACGATAGTTTAGTAGTGCACTTAAGTTGTTCGCTTGAGGCGTTTTATCTGTGGGATAAAACGTCACTGAAAGCTAACGCTATATATTAAGCATTCGTTCTGGGCTTAAACCTCGGAGCTTAGGGCTTATCAGGTTCGTGATAGGCCAATAAGGTTTCGAAACGAGGATGCCCTTTAAGTTGTGAGAAATCAGCTTCATCCAACGCTAGCTCTTTGAAGGATGCGCTGTTATGGATGGCGCGTTCCAAATCAGAAATTGCCCTATCTTCAACACCTAAACACGCAAAGGCGCAGGCTCTTTGATAAAAAGCATGGGCGTTAGTTGGGTCAACTTCCAAAACACGATTACATAGGCTTTGTGCCCAATTAAATTCGCGCATTTCCATTGCGGCATCGGCCTTATAGGTCAGCGCTTCCAAGTCTCCAGGTCGAATCGTGAGGATTTCATCGTAGACTTCAATTTTTTGTTCGGGAGTCTGGGCACTTTGGGCACGTAGCCACAGATTATGAATTTCATTAATCACTTCTATTTCACGATTATTGTCTGTGATAGTACGACTCTTATGCTTGAGTTCTTGCTCGAGTAATTTGAACTTTTCTTCGTATTGTTCGGCAATACTCTGTAGCTGATTCGCGGCCAGTTTGGCGGTATGTGTCTTGATTTCCCGTAGGGATTGCCAGCCGATAAAGGCGACTAAAGAGGCGACGCCGGCGATCATATAAAAGAAGTAAGTGACAGTGACATTGGCGTAATTCATCGACTTGTCGGCAACGGCCAGTTCGCGATCTGTGATATCTATGGTGAGGCGCCGCTCAAGATCCTGTTGATCGTATCTGAGAGATTTGAGTTCATCGAAGACGTAGCGCTCTATCAGCGGTTTATCATGGATGGCGAAAGGTTGAGGCGCTTCAGGGGGATTTACTGCATCGCTCGCTTGAGTGAAGAATGAGCTCGCGAGTATCACTAAAAACAAGGCTAAAAATAGCAGGTTCGAACGTATCATAACGGGACTTGCAGATAAGTTTTTGATGCGGTAACCACTCACAATAAGATGAATTGAACGCCTAGCTTAACAAATTTTGCTTAGTTTGATCTAATTTTGCTCTAAATAACCTCTGTGATGCTTACTGTATTGGCTCGCTATGACCTGAACTCGCATCCTGCTAGAATGGCTATCCCATTCATATTTCGTCATTTGTGGTGTTATGCAGTCTAAGCGCGGCCGACTCGATCGTTATCTTTGTACCCAGTTACACACTCACCGTAAAGCGGTGCGTGAACTGTTACTCTTGGGCCGAGTTCGTGTCGATGGATTGATAGTGAAGGACATGGATAGGCAAGTGGATGAGTTTTCTCACATCCAACTCGATGGGCAAATATTACAGGCCAACACGCCAGTTTACTTGATGTTGCATAAGCCGATTGGCGTGGTGAGCGCGACTAAAGATACTCAGCATAAAACTGTGATTGATTTGCTCGATTGCGAAGCCCGTGATGAGTTACATATCGCGGGTAGGCTAGATTTAAATTCTTCGGGTTTGTTATTACTGACCAATGACAGCCGCTGGTCTGATGCACTAATGTCACCGACGCATAAGGTCGATAAAGTGTATCGCGTCACCTTAGCTAATCCATTAACTGAAGAATATATAGCCGCATTTGCCGAAGGCATGTATTTCAGCTTTGAAGATATAATGACTCAGCCCGCTAAATTGGTGATCATTGCTGACCATGTTGCTGAAGTGACTTTAAAGGAAGGTAAGTACCATCAAATTAAGCGGATGTTTGGCCGCTTTCGAAACCCAGTTGTTGGTCTACATAGATTATCAATAGGTGATATTGTGTTGGATGAAGCTCTGGCGTCGGGCGAAAGTCGTGTGCTGACTGCCGCAGAAGTGGCTTGTATCCGCTGCAAACCGGTAGCTTAGAGACATAGGGCAATTCAATTTATCAGCCATTATTCTGCGTATTCTAAATATAAAAATGGACTTGAGAATCAGGTGTCCCAAGCCCGTGATATGGGATTAGAGATCGGCGTGGGGGCCGAATACTTCATAGTGCATGTTTTCAGCTGAGACACCCAGAACGAGTAATTGTTGCTTGATGGCTGACATGAATCCAATAGGTCCGCAGAAATAGTAACGTGCATGGGGAAGCAGTTGCTCTGCGACTTTGCTTAATTCCATTTGTCCTTCAAAATCATAATCTGTACCCACCACATCGGTTGAACTCGGCTTGCGATACCAAACATGGCTCTTCAGATTATGATGTTGCTGGCGCTTGGTGTGAATAGCCTGTTTGAAACCATGTACATCACCTTGCTCACAGGCATGTAGCCAAGTAATAGCACTTGGATGTTGCAACTTGATCAATTGATTCAACATGCTTTTCATCGGTGTTTGACCCACTCCTGCCGAAATGAGCACTACGGGGATGTCCGCCCCAACTTCTAAGATAAAATCTCCCGCCGGCGGCATAACTGCAATTTTGTCACCGATATGCATGGTATCGTGTAGCAGATTAGATACTTGGCCACCTAATTCACGTTTCACACTGATGCGGTAGCTGTTGCCATTCGGTGCATCGGATAGGGAATATTGGCGGATTTCTTCATATGCTAAATTGGGATGTTTTAGCTTCAAACTTAAGTACTGACCGGGAATGAAATCTTTAACTGGTTTACCATCTTCGGGCGTCAATATGAAGGAGGTAATGACTGTGGACTCAGTCTTTTTCGCGCTAATGATAAACTGACGCTCACCCAACCAACCGCCATCTTGTTCTGCATGTGCCTGATAAATTTGAGCTTCTCGTTGAATAAAGATATCTGCTAAAAATCCATAGGCCTGCGCCCAAGCTTCTAATACTTCTTCTGTTACTGCATCACCGCCTAACTCTTTAAGGGTGGCTAATAAGTGGCTGCCGACGATCGCATATTGCTCAGGCTTGATCAGAAATCCTGTATGTTTTTGGGCAATGCGCTCGACAGTCGAACTTAGCACCGCTAAGTTTTCAATATTTTTAGCATAAGCCGCGACGGCGTTGAACAGGGCAACAGGCTGGCCACCAGAATGCTGGTGTGCCAAGTTAAATACATCTTTTAATTCAGGATTATGTTTGAACATACGTTCATAAAAATGGGTCGTCAGCGCAGGGCCTGCGGATTCGAGTAAGGGGATAGTGCTCTTGATAACTTGGATTGTACGGCTGTCCAACATAGAAAATCCTTAACGTGCAAATATTATGAATGTTAAATGAGTTTAAAGATCTATTTGATTTGGATCAATAGTGATGATCGCAATTCGTGCTACCGATAAGCGTGATTAAGGTCATTTGAAGTGCTTTATCAAAGCGGGTACGAGATAGGGGGGGGGTAAATAAACGTATTATTTCAATACATTACAGATGGTTTAAGGGAGGTTAACTGCAACAGCAAAGCTTATTGCAGTCATAGTGTGGTTTTTTGACTTAGAGTTTAAATGCACTCACTTGATTGCGCATACTGTTGGCGAGTTTAGTTAAATTAACCACAGATTCACTTAATTCAGCCGCCGATGCGGTGGAATGTTCGGCAATATCGCTGATGGCAATAATACTGCGATTAATGCTTTCGGCAACGCTACTTTGTTCTTCGGCAGCGGTCGCAATATGAGTATTAAGTTCTGTGATGCTATCTACTGAGGAGACGATTTCTTTCAGTGCTTGGCCTGCTTGATTCGCTTTATCATTAGCATCATCTACTTGATTTATACCTATTTCCATAGCGTTAACTGCTTCTTTAACGCCTTGTTGTAGTGTGGCAATCATGGCCTCAATTTCTTGGGTAGACTTTTGGGTGCGCTGCGCAAGGGTCCGCACTTCATCCGCAACGACTGCAAAGCCGCGGCCTTGTTCCCCCGCGCGGGCCGCTTCAATGGCGGCATTTAATGCCAATAGATTGGTTTGCTCGGCAATGCTTTTTATCACATCGAGTACGCGGCCGATATTTTGGCTTTCATTAGACAGAAATCCAATGACTTGTGCCGTTTTTTGAATTTGATCAGATAATTGCGACATACTGCTAATCGATTGCATCACAATATTATTGCCATTGGCGGCATAGGTATCGGCATCTTTGGCTGAATCTGCCGCTGCAGATGCGCTTTGGGCGACTTCTGCGACCGTTGCCGTCATCTCATTCATGGCCGTTGCAGTTTGCTCCGTTTCGGCTTGCTGCTGTTGCATACGTTTATTGGTTGCCTGCGTGAAGCTACTTAACTCATTTGCTGAACTATTAACGGTATTTGCCGCTTCGGCAATCGAATGAAGAATGCCCCGCAAGTGTTCAATAACTTGGGTGAGGCTAGTGGATATTTGTCCTAGTTCATCGTGATTAAAAGTAGTGAATTTGACGGTAAGATCAGAGTCTTGATGGATCAGCTTAAGTTTACTGAGAATGTCATTAATAGGATTCATCACGCTGCGATTGACCCAGAGCCCAATCACAATACTGATAATCATGGCGGCACAGGCTAATGCTACAAAAATAGTGATTGAAGATTGGTAAATGGCATTCACACGATCTTTTTCTTCGCCTGCCACGCGAATTTGCAGTGCAATCAGTTCAGATATTTGGTTACTGATGGGGTCTATGACTTGGTAAAGCGGCAGGATATTGGCCGATAATTGGCTTGATACATCACCATTTAATCCTCTTAAGCGTGAGACCAGAGTGTCAATCTGTTGATTTGCGGGTGAGAACAGCACTTCGGCTTGTTTTACGAGTCGGGATTCTTCTGAGGTAAGTTCAGTGGCTAAGTATTTTTGCCAATGCTGGGTAATGGTAGATTTGGCACTGTCTAGCGCTTCAGCTGCTTGAGAGGCGGTGAAACCACCCGCGTTCGCCTTATTGACCGCATCGATAACATCGACCGCGTATTTATCAGCAATCACTTTTAAATCGTCTAGTGGCACAACTCTATCGCCATAGATACGTTCAACACCCGATTCAATTTTACCCATCATATTAATGGCGAGAAAGCCAATCGTCATTAGCATTACAAGGGGAACCAGAATGCCGATAAACATTTTTTGTTTTATTTGTAAACCGTTCATATGGATAGCCTCAGTGAACTAAAGAGTCCTTTAGGCAGAACTCTATCTATCCCTATGATGAGTCTGTAACAATAGGTATAGCAAATCTGAGGAAAGAGGGGAGAGTTACAGAAAATTTATTTTGCTTTAGATACAAAAAAACCTCGCTTGGCGAGGTTTAAATGTTGGTACAGATGAGAGGACTTGAACCTCCACGCCCTTGCGAGCACCAGCACCTGAAGCTGGCGTGTCTACCAATTCCACCACATCTGCATGGCTATTCGATATTTCATCGAATTGACAATCTTAACACTGTGAATCTTAACTTTTGAACTGCAATTTGGTACAGGTGAGAGGACTTGAACCTCCACGCCCTTGCGAGCACCAGCACCTGAAGCTGGCGTGTCTACCAATTCCACCACACCTGCACTGTACCTATCGCAGTTCTCTAAAATAAGTCGCTATCGCAACCCATTTAAAGATGGTGCCCGAACCCGGAATCGAACCAGGGACACGAGGATTTTCAATCCTCTGCTCTACCGACTGAGCTATTCGGGCGACGGGCGCAATTTAAAGGCTTTTCGGGTTTTGAGTCAATAGATTTTTACTAAATAACGGAAAAAGTGACTCAGTTGGATAAGATTTACACGAAAGTGTCATTTGTGTTGGTATTGAGAATGTAAAAATAGCCAAACCACTATCCACACTGAGAACTTAGCGTTATCTATTTATGGCTTATCTAGGGTCACCAAGCAAAAAAATGCCCCTATTAAAGGGGCATTCTCGGTTAGTTTGATAAGATTTCATTGTTTGGGAAGTTAGCTTGCATTACCATGAGCACGTTTTGCTTCAGCTTGCTCTGACCTAATTCGCCATAAGCTTCTATCATTATCTCTAATGCCCGTTCATTTGAAGGGGTGCCAGGGTATGTTTCCATTACAGATTGTGCTCGGATTGCTGCGGCGCTCCATGCATTCATCTTGAGATAATACTCGGCAACTTGAATTGAATATTTTGCTAAGCGATTCTTCAACGCTAACATGCGTTTTTGCGCATCGGCGGCATATTTGCTGTTAGGGTAGGTTTTGATTAGACGATCAAAATCTTTGAAAGCATCTTGAGCATTTTTAGGGTCACGATCGGTTCGGTCGATATTAAGCATGTCGTGGAACATGTAATTGTCGGCTTGCATGTTCACTAAACCGCGCATATAGAACACATAGTCTACATCTGGATGAGTTGGATTAAGACGGATAAATCTGTCTATGTTCGCAATACCAGAAGCGACATCGTCCATTTTATAGTAAGCATATATCAGGTCTAACTGGACTTGAGTTTTGTGAGGTCCGAAGGGGAAGCGTGAGTCTAACGCTTCCAAAGAACGGACAGCTTTAGAGTAATTGCCAAGCTCCATAGAGGTTCTTGCCTGAGTATAAAGTACATCAGGTGACGTTTTGGCGGCAATATCGTTATCATCAGGGCTGCTGCTACAGGCTGATAACGCTAGTGAAAATAGGACTAAGGTAACGCCTTTGGAAAATTTATACATACTTGAATTCAATTCTTTTTAAGTTGTAGTTAAGAATTTTTCCATTTCACTATAAAATAGAAAACATCCGATTGTAACAGATAGCACACATTTTTTGACCCCTAAATGGGGATACGGTTCCTATGACACAAGAGATTAATCTAAAAAGCGAGATTTCGGCAACACAAACTGGACTGAGATTAGATCAGGCCCTAGCAGAGTTGTTCCCAGATTACTCGCGCACGCGCATCAAGGAATGGATCCTATCTGATGCAGTTTATGTTGACGGCGTTGTCGTTAATAAGCCCCGAGAGAAAGTTTATGAGCTGCAACAGATACTCATAGATGCCACTCTTGAAGAAGAAGTTCACGCAGCGGCACAGGCCATTGATCTGGATATCGTCTATGAAGATGACGACATTATTGTGATCAACAAGCAAGCGGGACTCGTGGTTCACCCTGGTGCTGGCAATGCCGATGGCACTTTGATGAATGCTCTGTTGCACCATTGTCCTGATATTGAGCATGTACCACGTGCTGGTATTGTGCACCGTCTGGACAAGGATACTACAGGTTTAATGGTTGTAGCCAAAACCGTTGAAGCGCAAACCCATTTAGTGGCCGCCTTGCAGGCCCGTGAAATCACTCGTGAATACGAAGCGATTGTGATGGGGACTATGACAGGTGGCGGTACTGTTGATGAGCCGATTGGTCGTCATCCAACGAAACGTACTCATATGGCGGTGCATCACTCAGGTAAACCTGCAGTGACGCATTATCGTGTGGCGGAAAAATTTCGTAACCACACTCGTCTAAGATTGCGCCTTGAATCTGGTCGTACTCACCAAATTCGTGTGCACATGGAATACATAGGCCACGTATTAGTGGGCGATCCTGTGTATGGTGGTCGTCCAAAACCGCCGAAATGGGCCAGCCCAGAGTTTTTTGATATTCTGAAAAACTTCAAGCGCCAAGCGCTGCACGCTGTGCGTCTTGAATTAGCGCACCCTGTGAGTTGTGAAATCATGAGCTGGCACGCGCCAATTCCTGAAGACATGGTGATTTTGACGAAAGCACTGCGTCAAGACACAGTCGAGCATCCGATCGAGTATTTGTAAGTGTTTCATCACGATTGGCCTGTTCCCGCTAATGTCAGCATCGCTATGACAAATCGTCATGGCGGTGTGAGCGTGCATCCTTATGACAGTCTGAATCTTGGACTGCATGTCGGTGATGCGCCAGAGTTGGTGATGGCTAATCGTGAATTACTCTGCAAACAATTAGCGTTAACCGCTGAGCCTGTCTGGCTCGAGCAAGTGCATGGTACTCATGTGCTTAATTTAGATGCGCTGAGCTTAGCTCCTGCTGTGGATACACCGATTGCCGATGCCTGTTACAGCCGAACCGCGAGCCTAGTTTGCGCTATAATGACTGCCGATTGTTTACCTGTGTTGTTGTGTAATCAAGCGGGAACCGAAGTGGCTGCAGCCCATGCCGGTTGGCGTGGTTTATGTGATGGCGTGATTGAGGCCACCGCGGCGCAGTTTAGTTCACCTATGGATGAGTTGATTGCCTACCTCGGCCCGGCTATTGGTCCACAAAAATTTGAAGTCGGTGTTGAAGTACAGCAAGCCTTTTGTACTTTACATCCGCAGTCGGCAGCGTGTTTTATTCCAAGTGGTAACAAGTATCTTGCCGATATTATTGGCTTGGCTAAATTACGCTTGAGTTTACTCGGTATAAACCATATTTATAGCGCAGATATCTGCACAGTCAGCGACACGGATTACTTCTCTTATCGTCGCGATAAGGTGACGGGACGCATGGCTTCATTGATCTGGCTTAAGTCTTAAGCTAATTCCCCTACAGTTTGTATTTATTTGCGCGTTATTCTCTTGAATTTGGCTAAATAGCCCCCATCTTTTAACTAACGAAATGTAATACCAATCCTATTTAGATCTCTTCATTAGCGGTACTGATTTTAAAGCCACTAAATTGGCAAGATGTCTTATGGATTGGCATATCTCTACTATATGAGTGTTAGGAGGCTGTATGCGACTCGATCGTATGACCAATAAATTTCAGCTTGCCATCTCTGATGCCCAGTCACTCGCACTTGGGCGTGATCATCAGTTTATTGAACCGCTGCATTTGATGATGGCATTGTTGAACCAAGATTCAGGTTCAATCCATCCCTTATTGACCCAAGCTGGCATTCGAGTGAGTGCGCTGCGATCGCTCTTGAGTCAAGAGCTGGAACGCTTACCTCAAGTCGAAGGTACGGGCGGCGATGTACAATTATCCCAAGGTTTAATCCGTTTATTAAATCTGTGCGATAAATTGGCGCAAAAGCGTAAAGACAAATATATCTCTAGTGAATTATTTGTATTAGCTGCGTTAGAAGGTGTCGATGCTCTTGCGCAAGCGTTGAAAAAAGCCGGCGCGACCAAAGAGTTGATGGAGCAAACCATTGAACAAATGCGTGGCGGCCAAAAAGTGGATGATCCGAACGCTGAAGATCAACGCCAAGCGTTGAAGAAGTTTACTATCGATCTCACCGAGCGAGCTGAACAAGGCAAGTTAGATCCTGTGATCGGCCGTGACGATGAAATTCGCCGCACGATCCAAGTATTACAACGTCGCAGTAAAAACAACCCCGTCCTTATCGGTGAACCGGGTGTGGGTAAAACGGCGATTGTTGAAGGACTTGCCCAGCGTATCGTTAATGGTGAAGTCCCCGAGGGCATTAAAAATAAGCGTGTCTTATCCCTCGATATGGGCTCATTGATTGCGGGCGCTAAATATCGCGGTGAGTTCGAAGAACGTTTAAAAGCGGTATTGAATGAGTTAGCGCAGGAAGAAGGTCAAGTGATCCTCTTCATCGACGAACTGCATACTATGGTCGGCGCCGGTAAAGGTGAAGGCGCAATGGATGCGGGTAACATGCTCAAACCTGCGTTAGCGCGTGGTGACTTGCACTGTGTGGGCGCGACCACACTTGATGAGTATCGTCAGTATATTGAAAAAGATGCGGCGCTTGAACGTCGTTTCCAAAAAGTGCTGGTGGATGAACCAAGCGTTGAAGATACCATCGCCATTTTGCGTGGACTGAAAGAACGTTACGAGCTGCATCACCATGTGGAAATTACCGATCCGGCGATAGTGGCGGCAGCGACCATGTCGCACCGTTATGTGTCGGATCGTAAGTTGCCCGATAAAGCGATCGATTTGATTGACGAAGCGGCATCAAGCATCCGTATGCAGATGGATTCAAAACCTGAGTCACTCGACAGGCTCGAACGTCGTGCTATCCAGCTCAAACTGGAGGAGCAGGCGTTAGCCAAAGAAAATGATGAGGCGAGTCGTCGCAGGCTTGACCATCTGCAAGAGGAATTACGTGACGTTGAAGCGAAAGCTTCAGAGTTGAACGAAATCTGGCGTACTGAAAAAGCCGCATTAGCGGGCACTCAGCACATAAAAGCCGATCTCGAACAGGCTCGAATGGACTTAGAAGTGGCGCGTCGTGCGGGTGATTTAACTCGGATGTCTGAGCTGCAATACGGTCGTATACCTGAGCTTGAAAAACAGCTCGATTTGGCATCGCAAGCCGAAATGCAGGACATGACGTTATTGCGTAACAAGGTTACTGAGTTCGAAATCGCCGAAGTATTGTCAAAAGCGACGGGAATACCCGTATCGAAAATGCTTGAAGGCGAGCGCGAAAAATTACTGCAAATGGAAGTGGCGCTGCATGAACGAGTGATCGGCCAAAACGAAGCCGTCGATGCGGTCGCGAATGCGATTCGTCGTAGCCGCGCGGGTCTGGCGGATCCAAATCGCCCGATTGGCTCGTTCCTGTTCTTAGGCCCAACGGGTGTAGGTAAAACTGAGCTGTGTAAATCACTGGCGAGGTTCTTATTTGATACCGAATCGGCTTTAGTGCGCATTGATATGTCTGAGTTTATGGAGAAACACTCAGTATCGCGTTTAGTGGGTGCGCCTCCAGGATACGTGGGTTATGAAGAGGGCGGTTATTTAACGGAAGCCGTTCGTCGTAAACCTTATTCGGTGATATTGCTCGACGAAGTCGAGAAAGCGCATCCCGATGTGTTTAACATTTTACTGCAAGTGCTTGATGATGGACGCTTAACCGATGGTCAAGGTCGTACTGTCGATTTTAGAAATACAGTGATCATCATGACCTCGAACTTAGGCTCCGACATTATCCAAGAAGGATTTGGTCAAGTGACCTATGCAGAGATGAAAGCGGCGGTAATGAATGTGGTCACTCACAGTTTCAGACCCGAGTTTTTAAACCGTATCGATGAATCTGTGGTGTTCCATCCATTGGATGCTGCCAATATCAAGCGTATTGCTTCGATACAAATTGCTTCCTTACGCCAACGTTTGGCTGAAAAGGACTATACATTGGAGATCACCGACGACGCATTATCACTGATTGCGGAAATTGGTTTCGATCCTGTGTATGGTGCAAGACCGTTGAAACGGGCATTGCAGCAAGAAGTCGAAAACCCGCTGGCGCAGAAATTACTGCGTGGTGACTTGTTACCGGGTAAACCGATCAAGGTCAGCTGTGCGGGTGGCGAGTTAGTGTTCGAGCAATAACCTGTGACCAGTAGCTAGTAACTTAGTGTGTTGTTTGAATGCGATACGTTAATCGCAAGCTTGAAGTTGGATATGTTGAAATAGGCGAACTGAAATAAGCGTTCTTGAATGAACGAGCTTGAAATAAACTATCTTGCAATAAGAGATAGCGCTTCCTTAGTCAGTATCTCTCCCGCTTCAAGCACTAAAACGAAAGGAGCCGAGTTTTTAACTCGGCTCCTTTTTTATTGCATCAGCTTAATCGTTCTTCATTAATGTAGTGGCATAGTGAATTTGGCTACTTCTTATCACAGAAGAGTTTGATTCTTTCCTGCTGCTGGGCAATCGAGGCTTGGCGATCTTCTTCAGTCATAGCGACAGATTCATCCGAATCGGAAGTTTGGCGGATAAGCTTAGTATGCGTTGTGAGTATTTCTAAATTGTGTTTTGCACTCTCACAAATGGATTTAGCCTGTTTGGCGTCTTTTTCTTTGATCTGCGCCGCTGACTTTTCTAATTCATTGGCTTCAGAAGTGGCTTCCGCTTTCTTTACCGGTGCGATAAAACCCACTTTCGCCTGCTCTAAATCTTCACTGTAGAGCTTTTCTGCTTTGATGTTTTCTTGTTGCGGGGCTTGTTGGCTGTAATGCGTCACCCCATTTTCGTCGACCCAAGTATAGATAACGCCCGCAGAAACGGGGCCAATGAAAAGGCCGAGCCAGAGCCATCGATACAGTATTATTCTGAACATGTTCACTTTTAACATCGAAATTATCCCTAACTGGTCTCTCATCGACATGATAATAAAATATGTTATCTTGAAAGCTAACTTCTCTTCACTGAACTAGCGTAATAAGTGTATGCAAAATTCTTCAAATCAAACAGTAAAGAATAAAGGTATCTATTTACTGCCTAATCTTTTTACGACAGCAGGATTGTTTTCTGGCTTTTATGCTGTGATAGCTTCCATGAATGCTAACTTTGAAGCTGCTGCAATAGCCATTTTTATTGCCATGATTTGTGATGGGCTCGATGGCCGAGTGGCAAGACTGACTAATACCCAAAGTGATTTTGGTGCCGAATACGACAGTATGGCCGATATGGTGTCCTTCGGAATGGCGCCAGCACTACTCGCCTACAATTGGGCATTAGCGGACTTAGGTAAAATTGGTTGGTTGGCGGCATTTATTTATTGTGCAGGTGCGGCACTCAGGCTCGCTCGATTTAATACGCAAGTTGGCGTCGCCGATAAGCGTTACTTTCAAGGTCTCGCTAGTCCGGCCGCCGCCGCTGTTATTGCTGGCAGTATTTGGCTTGGTAATCAATACAGTCTCGATGGAAGAAACATCAGTTGGATTGCGGCCCTTGTTACTGCAGCAACCGGTTTACTGATGGTCAGCAATTTCCGCTATCACTCCTTTAAAGAAATTGACTGGCGTGGCAAGGTTAACTTTATCGTGATCTTACTGGTCGTTGGTGTATTTGTGGTGGTGTCAGTTCAACCTGCATTGATCTTATGTGTCGGCTTCTACTTATATGCGATTTCAGGCCCAATCATTACGATTCGAACCGTGAGAAAACTCAAAGTCGCACATGTTGTAGGAGATGATGTCGTGGCGAATGTCGAAACGGTTCCCTCGGCCCAAGCCGCTGCACAAACTCAAGTCGTTACAGATCTCGAGAAAGAGAAACAAGAAGAGCATAAATCTTAGGGCTCGTTCTTTTGAGCATTGCTTATCATTAGCTAGGTGTAAATAAGAGTAAGACATCACACAGGGCATAACGTTTTTAGAGGTTTGCTGATAGATATAGCGAAAAATAGCTATCAACTTCTGTTTATGCCCATTCAATCTATTAAAATCCCTGCAATAGGCGATTTCTTTTGCCAAACTTATCAACCCAAACTGCGATATTGCTCAGTATTGCAGTATATTTCTGCAGTTTGGTGGTTATTTATTCGCTTGGCGGAGATTGTTAAAAAAGCCCTTGCACAAAATCCTCTGCTGCCTATAATGCGCATCCACTGACACGGCAGACAGCGTTAAGCAGCCTGGTGTGACAGTTCATCGATAAGTTTACTGATTGATGAGTGTTAAGAAAGTTTGCAAAAACTCCTTGACGTGAAACGGAAAATGCGTAGAATACGCAGCCCTAGCCAACTGGAAGCGTTCGACGCTCAGTGTGGTACTCACCTTCTCTTATGAGGTTGAGTTGCTCTTTAACAAGATAAAACAAGAAATCTGTGTGGACACTCACAGGTGTTGAGTTAATCGAAACTGCTTAGCCTTCGGGTTGGCAGTCAAAAATTTAAATCAATGTAACAATGAGTGTTCATAGCAATATGTACAGTTTGTTTCTTTAGCGAGAAACAAAAAAATCAGAATTCATTGAGCCGCTGAAGTCGCAAGACGGAAGCAACAAAACTTTAATTGAAGAGTTTGATCATGGCTC
>NZ_JAKKRL010000012.1:0-152656 GCF_025654335.1 Shewanella sp. SM21 | reverse complement strand
ACTCAGAAGTGAAACGCAAACGCGCCGATGGTAGTGTGGGGTCTCCCCATGTGAGAGTAGGTCATCGCCAAGCGCCTAATTTAGGTTAACGTGTAGACGTTAAGCTAAAGGAGCGGTAGTTCAGTTGGTTAGAATACCGGCCTGTCACGCCGGGGGTCGCGGGTTCGAGTCCCGTCCGCTCCGCCAACATTAAGAGATAAGCCTCATCGAAAGATGAGGCTTTTTTCGTTATGGCGTCGCGGATAATTCGTGTCAGTGACGCACATGCTTCGGGCTCGAAGTATGTGGTTATCCTTATACTCGGCCATCATGTAGATGAAATCCTTATCAGAATATGACGCTTTCGCTTCAATGTTAAAAATCAAAACCTACTTTTTTGCCGATCTTTATTCCACTTTATCGATAGTGTTTCTTTCACGTTCTGAAAACCTCCTGTGCGCGACTTGGCAGTATTGACCTGTGACACTGATCTCGGACAAATTAAACGGTATAATGCCTTATGTCTTTCATGAGTAACGAAAATGAATTGTCGTCTTGGGTGTGGTGCTTGTTGTATTGCGCCTTCAATAAGCAGCAGTATTCCGGGTATGCCAAAGGGTAAGGCGGCGGGTGAGCGTTGTGTGCAATTGAGCGATGCCAATTTATGTTTGATTTTCGGCTCGCCTGATCGTCCTGCGGTTTGTAGTGATTTCGATGCATCTGAAGATGTTTGTGGTCATTCGAACGAAGAGGCGCTTTGGTTGATTACCCAACTCGAATCTCAGACCTCTCATTAAGTTTATCGCTGACAGGTGAAATATGCAGTTAACTCGTTATACCGATTTTGGCGTTCGTACCCTGATGTATTTAGCGGTTCAGCCAGATAGAACAACTTTATTTAGGATTGCTGAAATTACGCAGGTGTTTGATCTGTCACCAAATCATGTTTCTAAGATAGTGCATCATTTAGGCAAGATGGGTTACCTTGAAACCATCCGCGGTAAGATGGGTGGTTTCCGTTTGGGTAAGCCTGCGAGTGAGATTAACCTAGGCCAGTTAGTTCGAGTATTAGAAAACTCACTCGCACCGATTGATTGCAGCAAACCTTACTGCCGATTTACACCAGCCTGTAAGCTTAAAGGCGTGTTAGCCCAAGCTGTTGAAGCTTATTTGAATGTGCTGGATCAATATACTTTGCTGGATATTGTGAGTAACCGTGATGAGTTAGTCGCCTTGCTGCCAGACTTTTCTATTTCAGTACTGCAACTGGATTAGTACCACTTTTAAGTGCAATACCGATGGGGAGCAAACTCGATGCTGGCACCAGATCAATCCCCTCGGTTTTAAGTCTGTGTAGGTTAGCCTCCAAGAAGCGCATAGTTTCCGGATAAGGATGGGCAATCGCCACCAAGCTACCTTGGGTATGTGCCTGACTTATCATTAAGTTAAATTGTCTCTCGAGTGCATTGGCACTAGTATCATTGTCTAGAAACAGTTGGCGTTTTAGTAAAGGAATGCCTAGCTTATCTGCGTTATCCCCAGCCTTAGTGAATCGTGTTGTCATACTATCGACAAAATACAGCTGCTTTTGTTTGAGTGTTTCCATGACCCAGAGCATGGGATCGTCCAGTTGAGTTAATAGACTCCCCATGTGGTTATTGGCACCTTTGGCAAAGGGAACGCTGTTAATCGCATCAATAACACTGGTGCGAATTTGTGCCTCAGTCATTGTATTGGTTAACCCCCCCAGCCCTAATGTCTTACCATTAAGCGCCTGCATGGGAAGATGTAGCATAATTTCGTGGCCTTTTTGGTGTCCTGCGTTAGCGAGTTCTTTGCCAAGTGGGGTATGAGGTAATACTGAGAGTGTTACTGTACTGGGCAGTGCCAGCACGGCTTTATCTGTATGACGATAACCTATGTCATCAATAATGAGTGCAAGCTGGGCTGCATAGCTTTGAGAAATGCTTAGGGCCAATAGGGCCAAGGAATAAAGTAAGCGCACAATTTCTTCTTATTCGTCATGGTGCTGTATCCATGCAATGGCAGAGGTCACTTGATGATCTTGGGCCAGTGATGCATGGGCTGATAGGGCGTCGATTATAGCTAAATTACCAACGCCGGAACCAGTTTCGGCGGCAATTTTTATGTCGGGGATGATCCCTATGTTGTGAATGTTTTCACCTCTAGGAGTATTGTACTGGGCAATTGTGAGTTTAATCGCGTTACCATCTTCTAAGATGGGGATCAGGCTTTGTACTGTACCTTTGCCAAAACTGGTTTCACCTAAGAGTTTAGCACGACCATTTTCTTGTAATGCGGCGGCGAGAACTTCGGATGCAGAGGCCGAGCCTTTGTTGATTAACACTAGCATAGGCACGTTAGTTAACATGGTTTGCGGTGAGGCATAGTAGTCAGAGTTGGCGTCGAAGAAGCGGCCAGAGGTTGAGACTATGCGTCCTTTGGCGAGAAAGAGATCCGCAATTTTAACCGCTTGGTCGAGTAGGCCGCCGGGATTATTACGTAGATCTAAGATAAGTCCTGTGAGTGGTTTGTTTTGCCATTGGCTGAGCGAGCGCACCATATCTTCGGTAGAGTTTTCTTGGAAGTTGCTTAATCTGACATAGCCAATATTGCCATCAAGCAGTTGAGTACTTACAGACTCTATAGTGATATTGCTTGGCTTGAGTGACACTTTAAAGGTGGCATCGTCATTACTGTGTTTTAGCTCTAAGTTAATACTCTGATTATTGAGACTATGTTTTTTTATTTCAGTAAGGATATCGGCTAGATTCGTTTCAGTCGCCAGGGTGTCGTTAAGTTTAATAATAATATCGCCCGCACGTATTCCCGCTTGCTCTGCGGGAGAATGGGCAAAGGGGGCTATGATGCTGATGTGGTCTTTTTGGGCCGCGACTTCGAAACCGAAACCAAAATACTCGCCGCGATTAGAATCTTTAAGATCGAGTAATTCTTGATGATTCAAGAAGCTGGAATAGGGGTCGAGATGTTCAAAAATGCCTTTGATGGCGGCCTGCACTAGCTCTTCTTTGGGAACGGTTTTGATATAGTAAGTTTCAACCGTTTCAAGTACATCTTGTAGTAATGGATAGTCAAAGTTGTCGCGGTAGGATTTAGCATTCTCTTGGCTGGAGAGGCTGATGGATAGGCCTAAAGTGAGACCTAATCCAACGCAACTGATATAGCGGATCATGTATTTCATAACGGTCCCCTGTGATAAGGGGACCGTTATGATTAGCGACAGTATTTCGCTGGATCGACGGCTTGCCCTTTGTGCCTTATTTCAAAGTATAGGCCAGGCTCGCTCTGTCCACCTGAACGTCCGACTAAAGCAATCGCTTCACCGCTTTTTACCATCTCACCAGGGCTTTTTAGTAGGGTTTGAGCGTGACCGTAAAGACTCATATAACCTTTACCGTGATCGATGACCATAACAAGACCAAAACCGCGTAACCAGTCGGCATAAATGACTTTACCACCTGAAACAGCTCGAATATTTTGCCCTTCTGGTGCAGACAACATAGTGCCTTTCCACACTACTTGACCGGAACGTTGGCTACCAAAGCTAGCACTCACACGACCTTTTGTTGGCCATTTAAGTTTTCCACTTTGTTTACCAAAGCCTTCCATGGAGGGGTTATCTTTCATGGCCCGGAGCGCTTGTTCAACGACGCGCTTTAAGCTGGCCTCTTCAATTTGCAACTGCTCAAGCTCTGCACCCTTAGAATTTAAGGTGCGTTGCAGCTCTTTGATGGTCAGTTGACGCTGATCTTGCTCTTGGCTCAAACGTTTAGCTTGTACTTGTTGTTCGGCCACGAG
Organism: Shewanella sp. SM21; assembly: GCF_025654335.1. NCBI lineage: Bacteria > Pseudomonadati > Pseudomonadota > Gammaproteobacteria > Alteromonadales > Shewanellaceae > Shewanella > Shewanella sp. SM21. The sequence goes on along the minus strand of NZ_JAKKRL010000012.1, from coordinate 148,837 downwards.
TTTGGTTAATTGCTTTTGCTTACTCGTTTGCGACACCTTGATCTCATCTAGCTCGGTCAAGGTTTGCTTTAATTCGTTGATCGACTTCATCCGCGCTTTATTGAGGTATTGGTAATAAGCCAACATACGCTCGATAGTGGCGGGACTTTGCTGATTAAGCATCATCTTAGTGTAATCGTGATTACCGGCAAGATAGGCGCTCGACAGCTGTTTCGACAGTGTTTGTTGTTGAGTCACCTTAAGCGTTTCTAACTCATCTTGACGTTGTTTTAGCTCGGCAAGTTTAGTGTCGATTTGCGCTAAGCTATTTTTGGTGCTGTTGACTTTTTTGGCCGCTGACGCAATCGCTTCTTCATCGCTACGCAGCAATGACAGCAGTTTTTCTCTTTGTTTACTGGTGGTTTTTAATGCGCTTTGTTGTTGATTTATTTGCGTTTGGATTGATTTTAACTCGGACTTACGCTTCTCCAAATCAGAAGCGTGTGCCGAGAAAGATAACATCATAAAGCCAGCAATAATGCTGGCTTTAACAAGGAGTCGAGTGCTCACTAGGTAACGGTTACTCTTTTATGTGGATTAAGGGTTTGCCCGTCATCTCAGCTGGAATGGCTTCGCCGATCAAGGTCAAGATGGTTGGTGCAACATCGCTGAGTTTACCACCTTCATCTATGGTCGCATCGCGTCCAACAAAGACGAAAGGCACGAGTTCACTGGTGTGGGCCGTGTGAGCCTGACCTGTGGTTTCGTCGGTCATTTGCTCGGCATTGCCGTGGTCGGCGGTAATAATACATTCTCCGCCTACTTTCGCCAGCGCATCAACCACACGGCCGATACAAGCGTCGACAGCTTCACAAGCTTTAACGGCGGCATCGAAATTACCTGTGTGGCCAACCATGTCACCATTGGGGTAGTTACAGATGATCACGTCGTACTTGGTTGATTCAATTGCTGCAACTAACTTGTCAGTCAGCTCAGCTGAACTCATCTCAGGCTGTAGATCGTAAGTTGCCACTTTAGGCGAGTTGATTAGGATGCGATCTTCTCCCTCGAATGGCTCTTCTTTACCGCCGTTAAAGAAGAAAGTCACATGGGCGTATTTCTCAGTTTCAGAGATACGCAGCTGAGTACGACCTTGTTTCTGCAGCACTTCACCTAAAGTATTCACTAAGTTTTCAGATGGATAAGCGATAGGGGCTGTGATGTCGCCAGCATACTCAGTCAAAGTGACGAAGTGCATTTTCGGCATTACAGCGCGTTCGAAACCATCGAAGTCTGGGTGAATAAAGCTACGGGTGATTTGACGGGCGCGGTCTGCACGGAAGTTCATAAAAATCAGGGCATCGCCGTCTTTTAAGGTCGCAACTTGACCGTTGGCATCTGTGATCGCCGATGAAGAGACGAATTCGTCGTTCTCGTTACGCTCGTAAGCGGCTTCTAATGCTGTAACGGCATTGTCGTATTGGAATTTTGACTTGCCTTGGGTGATTAAATCGTAGGCTTGCGACACGCGATCCCAACGATTATCCCTGTCCATAGCAAAGTAACGACCAATAATCGATGCGATACGGCCATGGCCTAATGTAGTAAACAGATCATCAAAATGGCTCAAGCTACCCTTAGCGCTGCGCGGTGGCGTATCGCGGCCGTCGAGGAAAGCGTGCAGATAAACCTGAGTTGCACCGCGCGCAACGGCCATACGGCACATAGCTTCGATATGCTCTTCATGGCTGTGGACGCCGCCGGGGGAAAGCAAGCCCATAATGTGCACAGCCCCGCCAGCTTTGATGGCTGAGTCTACCGCATCACATAGCGCAGGATTTTTTTCAAACTCATGATCTGCAATGGCTTTACTGATACGAGTGAGTTCTTGATAAACCACACGGCCAGAGCCTAAGTTAATATGGCCAACTTCAGAATTTCCCATCTGGCCATCAGGTAAGCCAACATCTAAGCCAGAACCTGAAATCAAACTATGGGGATATTTAGCGTTGAGACGGTCGAGTACCGGAGTCTTGGCGTGGAAAATCGCATTATTATGCGTGTTTTCACGGTAGCCCCAGCCATCGAGGATCAACAACGCGAGCGGACGTTTAGCTGTCGTCATAGTGATACCTTTAAGTTTTATAGAAGCGATAGAAATCTGAAATTGGTCAAATATTACTACGTTAGCGGGGTATGAAAAAGCGCTTTACCCCGATTAAGGTCATCGAATCACTAATTCGCTCGATTCTGTGAGTGGCTTGTGACAAGTACAGAGTCAATTGTACTAAAAGTGCGATCTCGAACTGTGACTAAACTGCTGCATTCTGCCAAGGCAATCGGTATACTCTGTGCCCTTATCGAATTTTCGCCATTTATGCGGGCAATCATCATGCAAGAATATATCGAATTTTTTAAAGCTCACTCAATGCTCAGTCTGGCTTGGGTGGGATTATTTGTTGTGCTTGTCGCGAGTATCATCAAATCTAGCATGTCAAAAATCAAAAGTATTTCTCATCAAGAATTAACGATTATGGTGAATAGACAGGATGCTAAAGTGGTTGATGTGCGCTCGAATGACGAGTTCCGCAAGGGCCATATTGTTGATGCACTTAACGTTACGCTCGCCGATATTAAAAATAATCAGATATCAGCCCTTGAAAAGTATAAAGCCAGTCCCATTATATTGGTATGCAATGCTGGCATGACCTCGTCTCAAGCCGCTCAGCTTTTGAGTAAGCAAGGTTTTGAAAGCCTGTACAACTTGAAAGGTGGTATGGGTGAATGGCAGGCAGCAAATATGCCTGTTTCAAAAAGCAAAAGATAAGTTGTCGGCGGCAGTTATGATTTAAGCTGCACTCCATCCACAGGATAGTGCAGTAATAAAGTCATCATTGTTTGGCATACTGATCCTACGGTCGCTAAGGGCTTAATGTAAGTTTTTAGACTGGTTCGATCGATACCCGAATATGGGTACAAGTTGGGATGATACCGAGATCTGATATAGGCCTTGAGTAACATAAGCCCCGAGCCAATTTACGTTCAAATAGTAATTGGCTTTCAAATAATAATTGGCTTTCAACGAAAAGCCGATACAACATTGATAGGATAGGTAGGAAATTATGGCTGAAGTAGCAAACAACGAACAACAAGCCCCACAATTCAACATCCAACGTGTTTACACTAAAGATGTGTCTTTCGAAACGCCTAACAGCCCAGCGGTATTCCAAAAAGAATGGAACCCAGAAGTTAAGTTAGATTTAGACACGCGCAGCGCTAAATTAGCTGATGATGTGTATGAAGTTGTCCTGTCTTTAACTGTGACTGCACAAAACGGTGGCGATACCGCTTTCCTATGTGAAGTACAACAAGCCGGTATCTTCTCTATCACGGGTCTGACTGAGCCACAACTGGCCCATTCATTAGGTGCATACTGCCCTAACATCCTATTCCCATATGCTCGCGAAACCGTGGGCAGCTTAGTTGGTCGTGGTACTTTCCCACAACTGAACTTAGCACCTGTTAACTTCGACGCGCTGTTTGCCCAATACGTGCAACAACGTCAAGCTGCTGCGACTGCACCAGCTGCCGAAGAAGCTAACGCTTAATTACATGAAAAACTCTGCCGATATCACGGTATTAGGGGCGGGCTCTTATGGCTCCGCCCTTGCCATTTCTTTAGCCAGCAACGGTCATAAGACCTTGTTATGGGGACACGATCCTGTCCACATGCAAACGCTCGCTCAAGACAAGTGCAACCAAGCTTTTTTGCCTGGTATTGCGTTTCCTGATTGTTTACAGATCGAAGCCGATTTAGCCAAAGCCTTAGCCGCCAGCAACAATGTGTTAGTGGTCGTACCAAGCCATGTGTTTGGTACTGTGCTTGAGCAAGCTAAACCGTTACTCCGTAGCGATGCGCGCATCGTATGGGCAACGAAAGGGCTCGAGCCTGAAACCGGACGTTTGCTGCAAGATGTGGCCCGTGATGTGTTAGGTGAGCAATATCCGCTGGCGGTGTTATCTGGGCCGACCTTTGCGAAAGAATTAGCTATGGGTTTACCTACGGCCATTTCAGTTGCGGGCACTTGTCCTACGTTCACTAACGATCTCGTTGAGCTGTTACATAGCCCTAAACGTTTGCGGGTTTACGCCAATGACGACTTTACCGGACTGCAACTTGGCGGCGCGGTAAAGAACGTGATCGCGATTGGCGCGGGCATGTCCGACGGTATCGGCTTTGGTGCCAATGCCAGAACAGCCTTGATTACCCGTGGTTTAGTCGAATTGACGCGTTTAGGCGAAGCCTTAGGTGCCAATGCGGCCACTTTTATGGGCATGGCGGGGTTAGGCGACTTAGTGTTGACCTGTACCGACAACCAATCCCGTAACCGTCGTTTCGGTTTAGCCTTAGGTAAAGGTTGTGATGTGATGACAGCACAGGCTGAAATCGGCCAAGTGGTTGAAGGTTATCGCAATACCAAAGAAGTGTTTACACTTGCGAAACGCCTCGGGGTTGAAATGCCGATCACTGAGCAGATTTACCAAGTCTTGTATCAAGGCAAAGCGCCGGTCGATGCTGCTAAAGAGCTGCTCAGCAGAGAAAAGAAATCAGAAACGCCTACGCAATAAACCGCGAGCCGTGATGATGCTGTAATGCCGAATAAAGGAAAGGGTGCTAAAATAGCGCCCTTTTTTGTGCCCGGACTTCTGGTGTGCAAGATGTATCCCCGGTCATCAGGGCCCTTGATGTTCCCGACATCAGACGGGCATTCCCTCCATCCCTGGAGGTCAGATGGTGAAAGAGAGGATTTATACACGGAAGTATTTATCCCCGGTCGCCAGGGATGGTGAAAGAGGGGATTTGTACCTAACGTTTGAGCTTATCTTTGCTCCGTTTAGCTGTTGCATGACTTGCTTGCTAAAGGTTCGCGAGTCATCAAATTGCCCGTTGGCAGACAATACCAATCAATTTATCTGTGTGGAGTAAGAGCGTGAAACATCATGATGTCATTATTATCGGAGCCGGCGCCGCGGGATTAATGTGTGCAGCGACCGCGGGTTACCGAGGCCGTGATGTACTCGTACTCGACAATGCCAAGCAAGCTGGGCGTAAAATCCTCATCAGCGGCGGCGGGCGTTGTAACTTTACCAACCTTAAAGTTGAGCCCGCTAACTTCCTCTGTGGCAATCCCCACTTTGTTAAATCGGCACTCGCGCGTTATCCGTCGCAGCAGTTTATTGAACTGGTCGAGCGCCACGGCATTGAATACCATGAGCGCGATCACGGCCAACTGTTCTGCAATGACTCGGCTAAAGAGATAGTCACTATGCTATTGACCGAGTGTGAATGGGCAGGCGTGACCATTAAGCTGCGCACCGATATTCTGGCCGTTAAAAAGACCGAGGCAGGGCGCTTTGAGCTCAACACCTCTAACGGCGAACTGAGCTGCGACTCACTGGTTATCGCCACGGGCGGTTTATCCATGCCTAAACTCGGCGCCACGCCTTACGGTTATCAACTGGCCGAGCAGTTTGGCCTCAAAGTATTGCCAACTCACGCGGGTCTGGTGCCTTTTACATGGCACAGTGAAGATAAAATTCGTTTCGAACCTCTGTCAGGCATTGCCGTACCGAGCCGCATTACCGCTAAAGATGGCACTGTGTTCAGCGAAGCCTTACTCTTTACCCACCGCGGCTTATCTGGCCCTGCCATTTTGCAGATTTCCAACTATTGGAAAGCGGGCGAAACCATAGAAATCGATCTTTTGCCGAATATGGATTTGGCGCAATTGCTTGAGCAGCAGCTCACTGCGCATCCAAAACAAAGCCTGCGCAATACACTTAGCCAATGGTTACCTAAACGGCTGGTGGAAGTACTATTCGATGAAGCCCTGTTGAATAAAGCCTTAAATCAGCTAGTTCACGCTGAGCGTGCAACACTTGTGGATGATCTCCACCGCTGGACAGTATTGATGAATGGCACCGAAGGCTACCGCACCGCCGAAGTGACCTTAGGTGGTATTGATAGTAATGAATTGTCATCTAAAACCATGGAAGCCAGCAAAGTCGCAGGACTCTACTTTATCGGTGAAGTCATGGACGTAAGTGGTTGGTTAGGCGGGTTTAATTTTCAATGGGCCTGGGCATCTGGCGTGGCTGCAGGACAAGCGGTTTAGTCTCTAACTTGCAAGAGTAATGAGTTTAAAACCCTGACTGTTTGAACTCATCAAAGCCAATCTTCTAGCTAAATCAGCAAGACGGCTGAATCGTATATTGCGATCACTATTGCAACAGTGGCAATCTTAACGACCACTGAACTGTTCATCTGGCTAAAAGATATTACCCCAAAACTAGATAAGTTTGTCGTCAGGTGTACAGGATGAATTGTTATTGTTTCCCCTGTGACACGCCATAAATTCATCCCTGAGGGCTCGACGGCGGCATCCATGCCGCCAACGGTCACAGTTGCCACAATGCCAATCTTTACGACCATTGAACTGTTCATCTGGCTAAAAGCTTTTGCCCCAAAGCTGGCTAGCATTCATTTAGTGAATTGAAAACTGACGAATGAATTGCCCTACAAAATCTCATCTATTTACCCAATGTTTGGCCCTACCGTAAAGCGATTACAATATATGGGTATACAGTCGTATTTAAATTTAGATGCTTTTGAGTGTTTTTAAACTCATTAGTTTGCGCGTTTTTCCGGATGGTGTATTAGATAAAAAGCTGATAAGTTCTTTGCAATACAAGCAGTTAATGATGCGCGTTTTTACTGGTCTAATGAGGTAAACGCGCATGCGCACTAATAAAATGTTATGTGAAAATATTATGAATCATATAGTCGAAGTAGAAAAATATTTTGGGTGCACTCTACCTAAAACCTATCGACAATTCCTTTTGTCCTTCGACAAAGAGCTGGACGGAGATGTTTACCTTTATTTGCCAGATATGCTTATTGAGAGAAATGAGTGCTATCAAACAAAGGAATACGCTCCAGACTATATTAATATCGGTAGTGATGGCGGTGGTATGGCATTTATTCTTAAACTTAGTGATCAAGATCCGAAAGTTGCTCTTATAGATCATGGAAGCATGGACCCTGAGTTAAGTGAGTTTGTTTGTAGCAGTTTTAGTGAATGGGTGGCTTCAGATTTTGAATACGATGAAGAGTAATCACATAACCAGGCCATCAAAGACCGCCCACAAAAGGCCGTGGGCTGGACTCGCTTCGCTCGCCCTTTATGGCGGCGTTATATGCTTAAAGGGATTTAGTAACTTTAAATGAACGTTATAAAACTTAGAAAGTTGGCAATATCTGCCTTTATTTTTTGTTTTGTATTATTTCTGTGGTCATATTATCGGATGGAAACGTGTGGTTATGATTGCGGCATATTTACACTTCATAATGGAGGCTCAACAGTTTTTTATTATTTGCTATCCTTCTGGCTCGGGTTAGCATTTCTAGCGACTTTCTTGGGATCTACTTATTATTTATTTAGACTTAAACGCAAAATCAATTAATACTAAATTAAAACGACAAAGGTAGTAAATTGCACGCATATAACAAAAACATCATGGTGGGAATTTTACTCGCTGAAAAAGCGCTCCTAAAATCCCCATATGTTAAGCGTTAGCCCATAGAAATTTTAATTCGAAATTCACTAATTCGAGCTAAAAGTCTAACTCGGAATTGTCCAAAAACGAGTCACATATCTTCTTTAAAACAAACAGGCTACACCGATGTTAAACAGGAGATCCATGGTGATTAGCGAGACGACCGTCCGCCCCATGGACGGGGCGGTCGAGCATCCACGGATGGGCTAGCTGCGTGTCGTCGAGCAAATACCATGGCTCGCCTATAATTCAGCGCTTTCAGAGCCAACTCAATTACCTCGCAGGCTCAGCGTTACAAACCTCTGATGGTCTGTAAATTTGTTGTATCACACACCAATAACCTTTACCCAATCGCCAGTTTAGTTTCTGCGTAGCGCAGTTTCTTGGTCCTTGGGCTGGCGAGGAAGTAGGCGAGTACGAGTGGGCCGAGGCGACCCATGAACATTATAAAAATGATGATGGCTTGGCCTAGAGTGGTTAAGTTGCCTGTCAAACCGCGGGACAAACCGACTGTGCCCAGTGCCGATACGGCCTCAAAGACGATATCAATTAACGGTGCGTTTTCACTTAATACCAGTGCGAAGATGGCTAGCCAAGTGACGCCAATGGAGATCATGGTTAGCGCCAAGGCTTTGCTGACGGTATCTTTGGGGATCTCGCGCTTAAACACATAAATGGCTTCATCGCGGCGTAAATAGCCATAAGTAGCCAAGATGAGCACCATAAAGGTGACCACCTTAATACCACTGGCGGTGCTTAATGAGCCGCCGCCAATAAACATCAATACCAGCATGAGTAGCGTTGTACCATCTTCGAGTTGGTCTATGGCTAGCGTATTAAAGCCTGCGGTGCGCGGTGTCACGGCTTGAAACCATGAGGCTAACCATTTCCCGAGTTCGCTTAAGGGCGCCAAGGTATTGGGGTTGTTGTACTCAATAAAGTAAATCGCAATTACGGCGACGGCGTTGATAATTATAGTGCCTGTGATCATCATGCGGCTGTAAACGCTGAGTTTTGACCAACGTTTGTTCCTACGAAGATCTATCCACACCGAGAATCCAAGGCCACCTATGATGAGCAGGCCCGTGATGGTGAGATTTATGACAGGATCGGCAACATAGGGCATTAGGCTGTCGGCACTGAGGGCAAAACCTGCGTTGTTAAAAGCGCTGATGGTGTAGAAAAAACCGTGGAATAAGCTGGTTTGCCAGCCGAGTTCCTGACTCCAGTACACGGAAAGAATGGCCATGCCTACGGCTTCAACCAATAAGGAAAACACTAACACTGATTTTGCCGTTGACACTAGAGTAGATGTATCTGTTTGATTAAAAGCCTCTTTTGCGACTGTTTGGTGTAAAAAACCAATTCTGCCGCCAATGGCGATCAAGGTGACAATGGCAAAGGTCATCAGCCCAAGTCCACCGCATTGAATTAACAGCGCTATGACGATTTGCCCAAAGGGCGTAAAAACAGTGCCAGTATCGACAACAACCAGCCCTGTAACTGTTACTGCCGAGGTGGCCGTGAACAGACTTTGTAGCCACGTAATAGACGATTCGGTTGCTATGGGCAGTTTGAGTAAGCAAGTGCCTAAGATGATCAACAATGCAAAGCTCACGCTTAGGATGAAGGGCGGTGCGCCTAACAGCTTTTTAGTCGACTTGGGTTTATGCTCAATCGCCATGATGGAGGGATGCCATTGAACCAAGTTACACCAACCTTGGCGCTAGGTATTTGAGCTCAGTACGGCTACCGCAGAGCAGTAAGGCGTCATTCGTTTGCAGGATAAATTGACTATCAATTTTGCTGAAAACCGTCAGATCCCGCTTAACCATAATGGCGGCGACTTTGCCTTTAGGATTGCGTATCACATTGCTTTTTGCATCATCTTTAACATCATCCTGTGCAGCGCCTAGGAGTTGGCTGACAGTAGTTTGATCAAGGTGAGGCTTGATATGGATTTCGACTACATAGAGACCATCACCAATCGGCAGGAAATTGTTCACCATAGGATAGTTGAGTGACTGGGCGACACGTATGCCCATTTCTTCCTCTGGATGTATGATGCGGGCGACGCCGAGTTTAGAGACGATAGTGTGATGGGCTTTAGTGCTGGCCTTGACCCAAATGACTTCTACTCCCAGATTTTTCAGTGCCAAGGTGCACAGCAAACTTGATTGCATATCTTCGCCAATTGCGACCAGAACGGCTTCACTGTTTGCGAGGTCTAGCTCACGTAGTGCGGCTTCGTCGGAACAATCACAAATAACCGCTTCGGTTAAGTCTTCTACGTATTTTTCCACCATTTTAGGGTCACTATCCACGCCAGTGACCGTGTGGCCTAAGTGGATCAATTCTAGGCTAGCGGCGACACCAAATCGCCCTAAGCCAATAACGGTAAAATGTGCCATTAAAATATCCTTTTCTATTTTATAACAAATGCTTATCTATTGTTTGTTAAGCGATAACCTAGGCCCGCTTCTGTCTTAATGAGCTGCTGCTCGCTGCTGTCATTGAGTTTTTTACGTAACTGACTGACTAAGATCCGCAGATAATGACTGTCTTCTTGATGGGTTTTACCCCAAATATCCCGCAGTAATTCAGTTTGTTTAACGAGCTGACCAGGGTGAGACATTAAGGTCTCCATCAGGGCAAACTCCTTTTTGGTTAAGGCGATTTCTTGCTGATCGAGCCAAAGCTGGTGGGTACTTTTTTGCAACTTAAGTGCGCCAAACTGCAGTAAATCACTTAATGGCGGTTCATCGACTAAATCGCGGACTAAAACCTTGATGCGAGCGATTAACTCCCTGATCCCAAATGGCTTGCTGAGATAGTCATTGGCGCCTGCTTCCAAAAGACGAATTTTTTCTTCCTCTTGATCGCGGGCGGTTAAGATAAGCACAGGCACTTTGTCACTCTGACGTAGGGTTTGCAGCAAGCTGATGCCATCACCATCGGGTAGGCCAAGATCGAGCACTAACACGTGTGGCTGCTGCGCATGATATTGCGCTAGGGCTGACGCAATCGAGGCGGCGCCATGATATTCGAATCCTTCCGCTTCTAACGATATCCGCATAAAAGTGTGGATTTGCGCTTCGTCATCGACGACCAGCACCTTATAAGCCATTTATTCCTCTCCCTTTTTTATCGGCAATGCGATACGAATAAGGCTGCCATGAGCGACAGGTTCGGCGCTGATCTGGCCACCATGGGCGGTAATTATGCCCTTAGCAACAGCAAGCCCAAGGCCCGAGCCGCTATCGGTTGAGGGATGCTGGCGATAAAAGAGTTCAAAAATTGCCTGCGCTTGAGCGGGTTCTATGCCAAGACCCTCATCTTGGATATCTAACAATAATGCATCGCCCTGCTGATACGCCTTTACTATGACTTGCTTATCAGAAGGCGAATAGCGCAGCGCATTATCCAATACATTAAAAATAGCTTGCTCAATCAATGAACTGCAGATCATCAGTGACGGTAGATCGGCGTCACTCTTGATGATAATGCGCGGCTGCGTGGCTGGAAAACGGGCAATAGCTTGGTGCAATACATTCACTATTGCGTCTTCACTCAAGCTAAATTTGAGTGCGCCGTGTTGTAACTTAGTGGCCTGTAATAGGTTTTCGATATATTGGTGCAGGCGATGGCTTTCGGCGGCCGCGCTATCAATCAACTCATCCTTTTGGTCTGGGCTGAGCTTAGGCATGTATTCCTTTAGGGTGGTGAGCGTGCCAATGATAGTGGCGAGTGGGGTGCGTAAATCGTGGGAAACCGACAGCAAAATACTGTTGCGTAACTGAGCTTGTTCGAGAGCATCTTGCTGGCGTCGATAGTGTTCGGCTAATTTGCTGGTGGTGAGGGCGACAAGCAGAAACACACTGAGATTGAGAATGTCCTCAAGATTAAACATCTGGAGTGAATAACGTGGTGTGGTAAATAGAAAATTAAAGCTGGTCGCCTCAAATACTGCCGCAAAATAGGCTAAGTTGGCGTTGCATTGTAGGGCTACGGCCACTACGGCCAATTGTAAAATCAGCAGTACGGCGATAGTCGAGTTTGAAAAGTGATCGATAAAGGCGCTGCTGAAAATGGCCGTCACTAGCACTATGAAGGTAAATAAAGTCGGGTGCGAACGCCAGTATTGTGTCATGGGAGCCGCTATGGATGAAGTCATGAATAGAAAGACGCATATAAAGAAAGTGCCTGTACTTTAGCAAAGGCATTTTAAGATAGCGCGTAAAAATGCCGTAAAATTTGTAACCTTGTGAGTGGCTTAGCTTGCACTTAGCTTAGGCAAATCGAGCTTGTTCACATCACACTTTGGCTAAATGATAAGGCTTACCGCATACACTCATGTTGTAAGCCTTAACCCTTGCGCAGGCCATTACGTATGATGCCAAAGCGCCTATCCAACCACTAACCCTGAATTATTTACCTGCCTGTCATTGAGTTGCCCGTCATTGAGTTAAGCATCACCAAGGTATTGGTGGGGGCACTAAGCGTTTGCCACTATAGCCAGTAACGGCGGCGAAGCGGGGATCTTCGGCTTCCCAATCTGCCTGTGCTTTGACTATTTCATCTTTGCTATGGCCGACAAAGTTCCACCAAATGCTGACAGGATCAGCCAATGGCGCGCCGCCAATCAGCAGTATGCGACAACCCGCCTCGAGTTTTATGGTGATGGTTTCGCGTAGCATGCCAAGGTAGGCGAGGTGGTTATTATCAAAACTGTCATCCTCGATTTGGAAGCGGCCTTCCAGTGGCATGAGGGCATATTCGAAACTAGGGTCGAGATTCAGAGTGAGTTCAGCGTCATGGGCGGCAAACAGATCTATGGCAACGATAGGTGAGAAGTGTAATGTGGGCGCCTGTTTATGATGCCAACTGCCAATCAGTAGGGTGAATTCGACGCCTGACTCGTGCCAAGTCGGTAGCTCTGGGTAGTGATCGAATCTCGGAGTGGTATCTTTGTGCTCTAGTGGTAAGGCAATCCATAGTTGGGCTGCGTGCATAGTGTGATGGCCCGCTATCGACTCTTCGGTGTGGGCTATGCCGTGTCCGGCTGTCATCAGGTTAACTTGTTTTGGGCGGATCACTTGAGCACTGCCTAGGCTGTCCCTGTGCATGATTTCGCCTTCGAGCATCCAAGTAAAGGTTTGCAATCCAATGTGTGGATGTTGGCCGACGTTTAACTGCGGGCCGTCGGTGATTGGGCCAATATGGTCGAGAAAGCACCAGGGGCCGATAAGGCGGCGCTCTTTTTGTGGAATAGCCCGTGCGACAGGTATGCCGCCGACATCACTGATTTTGGGGGCAATCCGTTGAGCTTGAATGCGGCCATTTTCAATAGGACATTCCTTAGGGCCACCATAAAACTGTGCTTGTAGTTCACTCATGTTCGCTCCTTATTCCATTACTAGGGCATGCTCAGTTCAGTTTGGCTCGGTTCAGTGCTGCTAAGTGTGAACCTAGAATCTCGCATGGGGGTGATCTCATCTTGCATTCGAGCCGAAGGTTTTAGCTTCGGGTATTCCGGTGGATTTTGCAAATTGGTGCAGGGTATGGCCACAGCAACAGTGCGGTTTGACTTGCCCTTGGATAGACTTTGTTAATCCAATCCAAAGGTGAATATGTGACTGAGCCCGCGTGAATGGGACTTTTATCTGTCCTTTACTTTAGCAAGCCTGTATTTATGTGGGCATTAGCGTTTGATGTTTTACTCGATCCTAAATACGGGTGTTTGACCAGTTTGGGGCTCGGTGATTTTTATCGTTTATGTCTTACGTCAGATCTGCAAAGGGGAAAGCGTGCTCGAAAATCAAATGATGTTACTGGCGGTGTTTGAACGGGCGGCCTTGATGCTGATGACCTTGTTCTTTTTAACCCGCACTCGACCGTTTCAGCGTTTATTCCAAAAGCGTAATCATACCCCCGCAGAGCTGGTCTCCGTGGCGGCGATTTTTTGCCTATTTGCGGTATTTAGTACCTATACCGGTATTGAGGTCGAAGGCGCGCTGGTAAACGTGCGTATTATCGCGATTATTTCTGGCGGGATTCTATTTGGCCCTTGGGTTGGTATTCCTGCGGGCGTGCTGTCGGGGCTGCATAGATATCTGATTGATATGGATGGTGATACCTCTATTCCATGTTTAATCGCCAGCATTATTGCCGGCCTTATGGCGACGTGGATTTATTACAAATGCCCCAAATCTAAGTTGTGGATTTATGGCATTGTGGCGGGCATGTTGTGCGAAACACTGACCATGTTGTTGATTTTATTGCTGACAGAGCCACACGAGGTGGGCGTCGATATTGTGAATCACATTGCCTATCCCATGATTGCGGGCACTGTGTGTATCGGGCTAATCATCAAGCTAGTGCAGGACCTCGACGATGAGAAAGAGTTGATTGCCGCCAAGCAGGCTAAGCTCGCGCTGGATATTGCTAATAAAACCTTACCCTTTTTCCGCAAGATTGATCGCCATGCCTTAGAGCAAGTGTGCGCTGTGATCCGTAATGAAATCCATGCCGATGCCGTGGCGATTACCGATACTCGCGATGTATTAGCTTATATGGGCATTGGCAAAGATTACTACGAGGTCGATGGTCATCAAGCGATTAGCGAAATGACTCAAAGGGCGATAGAGCAAGATCAAAACATTATTAACAACGACTTACGCCAATATCATTTATCGGATTTTCATTCGGTCATCATAATCCCGCTGCGCGAAAACGGCACTGTGAGTGGCACGCTGAAGATTTACTATCGCAATACCTATCGTATCACTAGCTCGTTGCGGGAGATGGCCGTGGGTTTGTCGCAGCTGATTTCGACCCAGATGGAAGTATCGCGTATCGAGCAACTGCAAGAGATGACCCGCAAGGCGGAGTTTACGGCGTTGCAGAGCAAGATTAACCCGCACTTTTTATTTAATGCCCTCAATGCGATTTCTTCTTTGATCCGTATTCGGCCACAGCAGGCGCGACAGTTGATTGCTAATCTGGCCGATTATCTGCGCTATAACTTGGCTAAAGGCGATGAGCTGATTGATATTCAAGAAGAAGTGAAACAAGTCCGTGATTATGTGGCGATTGAGCAGGCGCGCTTTGGCGACAAGCTTGAAGTGATCTTCGATGTCGACGATGTGCATTTTTGTGTACCTTGCCTCTTGTTACAGCCGCTGGTGGAAAACGCGATTTTGCACGGCATTCAGCCGCGCAGTGCACCGGGTAGAGTGACGATAGAAGTGAAAAAACTCGATGCAGGCATTCGCGTCGCCGTACGCGATACTGGTTATGGGATCCGCCAAGAGGTGATTGATGGCGTAGCTGCTGGCCGTGTAGAAAGTAGCAGTATTGGGCTGATGAATGTGCACCAGAGAGTGAAGTTATTGTACGGCGAAGGTTTGCAGCTTAAACGGCTCGAACCGGGGACTGAAGTCAGTTTTTACTTACCGGAAAATGAGGAGCAAGTATGTTAAAAGCCATCATAGTTGAAGATGAATATCTTGCCCGTGAGGAGCTAGAGTATTTAGTGAAGAGCCACAGTGAGATAGACATAGTGGCTAGCTTCGAGGATGGCTTAGAGGCCTTTAAATATTTGCAGGATCACGAGGTCGATGTGGTGTTTTTGGATATCCAAATACCGTCCATCGATGGCCTTTTGTTGGCGAAGAATCTGCATAAATCGACCCATCCTCCCCATGTGGTGTTTGTTACTGCCTATAAAGAATTTGCAGTAGAAGCGTTTGAGCTCGAAGCCTTCGATTATATTCTCAAGCCCTACAATGAACCGCGGATTATCAGCTTATTGCAGAAGATTGAACAGGTGGGGCGGCAAGCACCAAAGCCGCAGCATGAGGCCGCGAGTAACACCAGTCGAACCGTGAATTTAGTCAAAGGTGAGCGGATTATCGTCACGCCCTGTGAGCAAATTTATTATGCCGAGGCCGATGAAAAACTCACTTATGTGTACACCCGCACCGACCGTTATGTGATGCAGATGACCATCAGCGAGTTTGTGAGTCGTTTGCCCGCCGAGGGCTTTTTCCGCTGTCACCGTTCCTATTGCGTCAATATCAACAAGATCCGCGAAATCGTGCCTTGGTTCAACAGTACTTACCTGATTAGGTTGCATGATTTGTCGTTCGAGGTGCCCGTTAGCCGTAGTAATATTAAGGCTTTTCGACAGCTGATGAGGCTGTAATTGTCATTCATTCCTGCAGATCTGTATTTCATGCCTTAATTGATCGGCGCGAATCGCATCTCTCTTATAGTGGACTCAATTCCTGATCCCCTAAAGCGAGATGCATCATGACTAAAGAGATGAACCGTACTCGGTACTTGACCTTAGTTGGTACTATTATCACCCAGTTCGCACTCGGCTCAGTCTACACTTGGAGCCTGTTTAATGCGCAGTTGGCCGTTAAGCTCGACGAACCCGTCAGCCAAGTGGCATTTGTGTTTGGTTTGCTGAGTTTGTCTTTGGCCGTGGCATCTTCCATGGCGGGCAAATTACAGGAACGCTTTGGCGTACGTAATGTCACCTTAGGCGCAGGCCTGTTACTCGGCGTTGGCTTCTTACTCACTGCCCAAGCCAGTAACTTGATGATGCTTTACCTGTGCGCAGGGATTTTAGTGGGCTTTGCCGATGGCACTGGCTACTTGATGACCTTGTCTAACTGCGTGAAGTGGTTCCCCGAACGCAAAGGGCTGATTTCGGCGTTAGCGATTGGCGCTTATGGTCTAGGTAGCCTCGGATTTAAATACATTAACGTGCTGTTACTCGAAAACACTGGCCTTGAAACCACCTTCCAACTGTGGGGCCTTATCGCCATGGCGTTGGTCTTGTGTGGCGGTATGTTGATGAAAGATGCGCCTGCACAATCAGCCGCAAGTCAGCAGGCCGAAAGCCGCGACTTCACCCTCGCTGAAGCCATGCGTAAGCCGCAATACTGGATGCTGGCGCTGATGTTCCTGTCGGCCTGTATGAGTGGTTTGTATGTGATTGGTGTGGCTAAAGATATCGGTGAGAAGATGGTCGACTTGCCTGTACTGGTCGCCGCCAATGCTGTTGCTGTGATTGCTATGGCGAACCTCAGTGGTCGTTTAGTGCTGGGTATTCTGTCGGACAAAATCCCCCGCATTCGGGTTATTTCACTGGCGCAGATCATCACTTTAGTCGGTATGGTGTTACTGTTGTTCATTCCTTTGAATGCTAACCTGTTCTTCGTTGCGGTTGCCTGCGTTGCCTTTAGTTTTGGCGGTACTATCACTGTTTATCCATCATTGGTGAGCGACTTCTTCGGCCTGAATAACCTGACTAAAAACTATGGCGTTATCTACTTAGGTTTCGGTATCGGCAGTATTATCGGTTCGATTGTCGCCTCGTTATTTGGTGGGTTTATTGCAACCTTTAACGTGATTTTAGTGCTACTGGTGGTGGCGTTAGTCATGTCATTAACCATTCGTATGCCAGAGCCCAAAACCCCTGCGTCAGCTAAGAAAGCGACTAAGAGTACGCCTCGCTTAGTGAATATGACGGCCGAATCTGCATAGGCGTAAGCTAAGCTTTTCCTCTTTAGCTAAAAGCTAACATAAAAAATCCGCAGCCAAATGGCTGCGGATTTTTTACTTTTTATCCCGTGTTTTATGGGCGAGGTTGTTATTCATTTAAGGCTCGCTGACTTATCTATGTGATTGCACTTTTGATGTTAGCTCTGTGCTGCCTCTTTTTTATCACACCAACAACAGGTAACTTGATAACCTTAAAGCGTTATTCAGGATGTGTTGATGTTAACGGACCCTCTTTTTTGGTTGGTGGCGATACCCGCAGTATTGATTACTGGGATTTCTAAATCCGGTTTTGCGGGTGGCGTGGGCGGGTTAACTGTCCCGCTATTGGCGCTGGCAATTAGCCCTGCTACAGCGGCGGCAGTCATGTTACCACTGCTGATTTATATGGATTTTTTAAGTGTACGTTCCTGGTGGGGGCAACATAATCCGCGTCATTTATGGATACTATTACCCGCGGCGGTTGTGGGAATTTTTATCGCTTATCTGTTGTTCGATCGATTAAACGAAGATTACTTACGGGTGATTCTAGGCTGTGTGTCCTTAGGTTTTGGTTTGTATGGTTTGATCCTTGGGGATAAAACTCAAGCATTACCTTCACCTTTGGTTGGGCGCTTGTGTGGCTTAACCGCCGGATTTACGAGCTTTGTTGCCCATGCGGGCGGGCCGCCACTCAACGCTTATTTGTTGCCATTGCGTTTAGCTAAGACGGAGTTTTTAGCCACTGCCGTGGTGTTTTTTGCGGTGGTGAATCTGGTTAAACTTGTTCCTTACAGTTTGCTTGGGCAGATCAACCAAGAGAATATTATCGTTTCTCTGTTATTGGTGCCGCTGGCATGGTTAGGGGTAAAGTTAGGTTTGTTCATTCAAGATAAAATTGACGATAGGTTATTTAAACGCATCATCTTGATTTTAATGGTGCTGGTGGGTGTGCGTTTATTGTGGACGGCGTTATAGTTTTAAGCTTTAGGTTATATTAGTCTGCTAGAGTGCGCGGGTGTTGGGGCGTTTTGATCCCCAGCCGCCTGAATTTACCTGATAAAAACTCAAAATTACGTTACTGTGAAACCTGCCTGCAATGAGTTTGAAGCTATGAAACGATTACTGATAGTTATCTTAGCCTTAGGCCTTGGCGCTTGTGCTAGCGCGCCAGAACCTAAGCCTGTGGTAAAGCAAGTTGAACCCGCCACAGTTTGGAATGATAGCAATATCTCCGAACTGCATTCTGAGTGGCGTGGAGTACCTTATCGCCTTGGCGGTGGCACTAAGCGGGGCATAGATTGCTCGGCCTTTGTGTCTGTCGCCTATCAGAAGATGTTGGGTATGACCTTACCGCGCACAGTCGAAGAGCAACAAGCCTTAGGTAAACCCGTGCCGAGAAATCAACTGCGCAAGGGTGACTTGGTATTTTTCAAGACGGGCTGGAGCACACACCATGTCGGCATTTATGTAGGAGGCGATAATTTTCTACATGTTTCCACTAGCCAAGGGGTGAAGATTTCGAGCCTGCATAACAGTTATTGGGCGTCTAAGTATTGGAATGCACGGCGGATTTAGCCCTTTGATCGTTTTTATCTTTTGAATGGCTCAACTTGCAGTGAGAGTGCCTGAGCCAATCTCCCTTTATGGCATGTTTTTATCGGCCCAATGCTGCTTTGCTTTGGGGAAGACGTTTGTCATCAATGAACAATTTTTAAATTCCGAGTGTTTAAACGGTGTTGCGCGAACCTCATCACGTTTTAGTCGCTCCATTGGCTAGGCATTTGTGCTATTTTAGCTGCGGCTTAAGGTCGAAGCTGTAGCGGCTTCTTCCATGCTTGATGTCGACAATTTTCACTTCGGCATGTTTCATTTCAACATCACTGGGGATTTCCTATGAGCAAAGCAAAAATCGGTATTGTGACGGTAAGCGATCGCGCCAGCGCGGGGATTTATGAAGATATCTCAGGCAAGGCGATTATCGACACACTCAACGACTACCTCACCAGCGAGTGGGAGCCGATTTATCAAGTGATCCCCGATGAGCAGGATGTGATTGAAGCGACGCTGATCAAAATGGCTGACGAGCAGGATTGCTGCTTGATTGTCACTACCGGCGGCACTGGCCCAGCGAAACGCGATGTTACCCCAGAAGCCACTGAAGCCGTCTGCGATCGCATGATGCCAGGCTTTGGCGAGTTGATGCGCGCCGAGTCATTGAAATTTGTCCCCACTGCCATTTTATCGCGCCAAACCGCAGGTTTGCGTGGCGATTCTTTGATTGTGAATTTACCCGGCAAGCCAAAATCGATTCGCGAATGTTTAGATGCCGTGTTCCCCGCCATTCCTTACTGTATCGACTTGATGGAAGGCCCGTATTTAGAGTGCAATGAGTCGGTTATCAAAGCATTCAGGCCTAAGGCTAAGTAAGCTTCTATCTAGCTTGTAAAACAATAAGGCCACTGAAATTCAGTGGCCTTATTGTTTTGTTCGTTTAGGGCTCATAACTGATTAATCTGTTGCTTTAGCTCGTACTCTGGCTCTGTCACGATTTTTTCAAGTACTTGTACTCGCTCGATCAGTGCTTGGTTTTGTAGGCTGAGTTGAGTCACTTTATCCTTAAGATGGCTATCGTCTGCGGCGCCTACTCCAAATTGGCGCGCTTTTAGATAGTGCTTAAGCATCTCAGTAGCACTCATTCCTATGATGAAGGTGACCATAATCACCATTAAGACATATTCGTTTTCCATAACAAACTCCCGTAGTTATTGAGGTTTTCAACTTGGAGACGATTTGGTGATCGCCGCCAAGTTGAGCAATCGATTTACCCTATAAACCGAAGATCACTTTCTCACTCTTGAGCGACCTTTCCATGCCAAAGGCGAGCAATACCGCAATGGCGAGTGTGCCTAAGGTCGAAACCAGTAACTGCAGCATGGGCAAGTCTTTACCTTTGATAAAGTCCATTAATGCCTGTTGCTGACCCGAGACGGGCAACCACTGCAGCATATCTGGCGCTATGTTGTAACTGGCGGCCATCGACAGGGCTAAGGGCACAAATAGCACCATAGTCAGATAGGACTGAGCCTCCTTAAAGGTTTTCGCCATAAAAGACACAAACAGTTGCAGACAAGCGGCCATTAACGCGACGGGGATGCCGACCACTAACATCAGTGCCATAAATTCCGTGGTGATGTTGACGCTAAAGCCTAATTCCTGCCATGGCACAAAGGCGTAGGCGATTTTAGACACCAGCAAGATCAGCACTAAACCGAGCAGAGCGAACAAGCTCACCGCAATAATTTTTGACAGTACTAATTGGCGAGTGGTCAGCGGATGGCTCAATAGCAGGGCCAAGGAGTTGCGTTCGCGCTCACCGGCACTGGTATCGATAGCTAGGTTCATCCCCGAGATAAATACCGAGTAGATCATAGTGAAAATGGCGATACCTAAGATCATCCCACCCTTAGAGTCTGTGGTGGCTTTGTCTTGCACATTCACCTTGAGCGGTTGCACCACTCGCGGGTCGATACCGCGGGCAATTAAACGTAAACTGCCCATTTCTGCGCTATAGGCCTGCAGTTGTTTTTCGAGTCTACGAATCGAGTTCTGCAGTTTCTCCTCAGAGTTATCGGCCACGATAGTGATCTCAGCGCTTTTGCCTTGGTTCATTTGC
This sequence comes from Shewanella sp. SM21, assembly GCF_025654335.1. Lineage (NCBI taxonomy): Bacteria > Pseudomonadati > Pseudomonadota > Gammaproteobacteria > Alteromonadales > Shewanellaceae > Shewanella > Shewanella sp. SM21. Next base: position 128,013 of record NZ_JAKKRL010000012.1, on the reverse strand, counting down.
GCGGCATAGTCGGTGTTGATGATCAGCTCTATGGCTTTAAGGTCTTTGGCGTCAGAGCCATCGGCTGCGCCTTGAGTGATGCCCTTATTTGATAAAAATCTTACTAAATCCGGTGCTTTATCGGGATTTTTAATGGTGATTTTCAAATCATCGGGGCTGGTTAATTGGCCAATTAACACCATAAATAGGCCGCACATGATCAACGGTGTGCCTATGGCGTAGTACAGACCCGCCATCACAGAGCGCTTATCGCGGGCGGCATCGATGAGTTCTTTACGAACCATAGCGATTATTTTATTCATGCTGTTATTCCCTTATCCATGATCTTATCTATCTGAGCTTGTACATCATTGATGCTGCCTGCATTCTTGTTAGTTTGAGTCATCATGCCGCTATCCCTTCATCCGTGCCGATAAGTTGAATAAAGGCTTCTTCGAGCGAGTCTTTGCCTGTTTGAATGCAAAGCTCTGTTGGGCTACCAATGGCGACGACTCTGCCTTGGGCCATGACGATCACTTGGTCACACAGCGCGGCGACTTCCTGCATCACGTGGCTCGAGAACAGCACGCAATGTCCTTGATTTTTAAGGTCGATAAGAATGTCGCGCAATAGGCGAGTGCTCATCACATCCAGCCCACGTGTCGGCTCGTCGAGGATAATATTGCTCGGGCTGTGGACGATTGCCTGTGCGAGGGCGGTTTTCATTCTTTGTCCTTGGGAAAAGCCTTTGCAGCGGCGATCGCTAATGTCTTCGAGGTGCAATTTTGCAATCACTTGGCTGGTGGCTTCCTTGGCGTCCTTGGATGATAAGCCGCTTAGCTCGGCAAAATAGCGAATGTATTCCCTTGGTGTTAAGCGTTCATACAGACCAAAAGGGTCGGGGAATAGCCCGAGTTGCTGCTTAGCGCCAATAGGGTCGATGGCGACATCTATGCCTTCGATTTCAGCCTTGCCGTTATCGGGTTTCAGCAGGCCAAAAATAGTGCGTAAACAGGTCGTTTTACCTGCCCCGTTCGGGCCGAGTAGTCCTGTGATTTGGCCGTTTTGTGCAACAAAACTTAAGTCATTCAGCGCCTGCACGTCACCGATGCGCTTGGAAAGATGGGATACTTTAATCATGGCTTATTCCTTAGCTCCAGTGCTGGCGTGATCATCTGTTGTCGTGGTTTTTGTGCTGGTCGCATTAAGTGGTTCCACCGAGCTGGCATTTAAATAAAAACTGCGGCGAACATCTTTGTTTAAACACTCGCCGTCGAGATTGTTGACTGAGCCCGAGCGGACGAGATCGGCAATCAGGTTATTGGCGCAGGATTGATAGGCCACACCGTGGGTCGCATAAGGAGCGACAAAGTGCTTGGCATTGGTGAGTTTTTCCATCGCTAACTCGCCCCAACTCGGTGGTGTCGCGGGGTCGATTTCGCCGGATAACAACAAGGTTGGAATGTTGCTGTTAATGGGCTCGCTAAAGTTGTTATCGACCGCAGGCACTTTCCATATTGAACAAGTCGCCTCTAAGCCTTCGAGCATGGTTCTGCCCATAAAGGATTTTTTGGCCTGCTCGCGCATGGTTGGGGTAATGCGGTGCATATCTTCGCCACAGACAACAGAGGCGTGCATGCCCATCGCCATGCCAGCATTGTCGATAGTGAGGGCATAGAGGCCGAGTATGGGTTGGAAGTTGTTTTTCGATGCTTGATGAATCGCATGGGGCAAGAGGGCGCGCACATTGGCTTGATACAGCGCCATGCGGATCGAACCAGAGAATTTACCGCGCGTCATGGTCAACATGGTTTTTTCGCCAGTGACGGGATCGTAAACGTTTTCCATCACAGGGCCAGTGGCGAGCTTAGCGTCGACTCGCTCAAAGTCTGCCTTTAACTGGGGAAATTGACTGTTACAGGCGGCGGTTGCTTGGCAATCCTTAAACAATAAGTCGAAGCCACGATCAATCGCCGAGCCAATTTCTAATACGCTTTGCTGCATGGGCACTATGCCGTCTAAGGTCACTGTGGCTAAGTGCTCTGGATATAAACGCATGTAAAGTTGCGCCATGCGAGTGCCGTAGGAGATGCCGTAAATATGCAGTTTTTTATAGCCTAAGTGCGCTCGCACGGCTTCGAAGTCTTTAATCGCATTGAGGCTGCCGTATTGAGTCACGTCGGCATCAATTTTGGCTAAGCATTTTTGCGTTTCGGCTAAGGTATCGACATTATCGTTATCGAAGGACAGTGGAGATTGCGCTCCTTCATCGCAGGCCAGCACATTCGAACGGCCTGTGCCCCTTTGATCGATCAGTAAAATATCCCGCTGTTGGCGGACTTTGCTCAGCATGGCATCGAAACCTGCCGCGTTCTCTATGGCCGATTGTCCTGGGCCGCCGGCAATCGCTAGTAAGGCTTCTTCATGGTTGGCATTTTTCACCGCAGGCAAAACAACGTAATGTACTTGGATCTGTTTGCCATCGGGTTTGTTAGGGTTTTCTGGCACAGTCACAAAACCGCAGTTTAGACGATCGGAAACGCCTTCCACATAACAAGTGTCGGTCTTATTCGCGATATCTGCCGTCGCTTGTGTCTCTTGGCTTTTCACATCACTCGCCCACGTCGCCATACTTGCCATTGCCAGTATGAGTGCGCTCATTCTCAAAGCACGCGTGCGCCATGTGGCACCATGCCGTGGCTGAGTTGGCACAAGGCGTTGAACTGTGTTGCTTAACTTCCTGTGTGTCATGCTATCTATCATGCGCGCTTTCCTTTTTGCATTTCAGGACGAGTGTGTTAATTTAAATACCAGTGTATCGGTGTATCAATGTATTAATACAGTGTGTAAAGGCTAATGTTAGAACTTTTAAATGTCAACCCCAGCAGTGGTGAACCTATTTACAAACAATTACACGAGCAAATCGTGCGTTTAATTGTGGGTGGTCAACTGCAAGTGGATGATGTCTTACCCTCAGTGCGCCAGATTGCCGAGCATTTAGCGGTAAATCCCATGACGGTATCCCGCGCCATTCAACAGCTGGTTGACCAAGGTTGGCTCGAACGTCGCCGTGGCCAAGCGACAAAAGTCGCGTTGCGAACTGAGACTATGGCATCGGGTATTAGTCTGCTCGAACCCCAGCTCGATGCCCTGTTGTCGCAGGCAAAGCAGTTAGGTGTCAGCTTGCCCGAGTTGCTGCAACTGCTAAATGAGCGATGGCAAGATTAGAAAGTAATGTACCGATAAATAGCATAAAAAGGATGAAATTCGATGGACCCAAAGCGCACGCCAATACTTGAATTTAACCGAGTGAATAAAGTCTTTCGCGGTAAAGGCGCAGGTGAAAAGTGGGCGCTTAAGGATTTATCGTTAACTTTGTCGGCGGGTATGGTGGTGGGGTTATTGGGGCAAAATGGGGCGGGTAAATCGACCCTAATGCGCTGTGCCTTAGGTGTGCTCACACCGGATTCTGGCAGTATTGTTACCTTAGGCGAAACGCCCGAAAACTTAACTTCAAAGGCAAAGGAGCGTTTAGGTTATGTGCCGCAGCAACCTTTTGGTTATGAAGGTTTTACTATTGAACGCGCCCTCGATTTACACCGCAGCTTTTATCCCAATTGGGACATCCAATTAGAGCAAGATTGGCTAGTTCGTTTCGAGTTAGATGTGACCCAACAGGTGCAGCGTTTATCGGTTGGGCAAAGACAATCATTAGCGTTAATTATGGCGATGGCCTATCGCCCTGAGTTGTTAATCCTCGATGAACCCGTTGCCAGCCTCGACCCTATAGTCCGGCGCAAATTTATGGTCGATTTGTTCGATCTCGCCCTCGAATCTGGTTCTGCCGTGCTGTTTTCATCCCATATCACCTCTGATTTAGAGCGAGTTGCCAGCCATGTGGCATTGATTAAACAGGGTGAGTTAGTGCTGTTTAAGGAAATTGATGCCCTGCGTGAAGAAGTGCGCCTACTCACTCTCGCGCCTGAAGCTGTTTTGCCCGAGTCAATTACAGTGCTGAGCCGTGTTGGCGATTCAGTGCTAGTGGATTTAGGTGAGCACAGCGCGTCAATATCAGGCGTGTTAAAGAATGAAGCCTTAAACTTGGAGCAACTGTTTATGGAGCTACACAGATGAGTGCGGCGCACCATAAGCAGATACAAGTCGCGAAGGGCAAAAGAACGAGTCAACGAATGAATCCTTTCAAGGGCATGCTGCGCTTTTGGTGTTTTGATATCGGCAGTGTGAGCTTTTTAGGTACGGCTATACTGGGGGTGATCTTAGCTTGTATCGCTGCGGTTTATGGTAAAAATGATAGTGCTGAACTGTTGTTTTCTATGGGGATTATCTCAAGTTCGGCGGCGGTTGCATGGCAACTCATACGTCTGATGGCGAATGAATGTGCACAGTTAATTCCCCATTATCGTCGCCATATCTACATTCAAAGTGTCACTGTTTTAGTCAGCGTTTTTGGCATAGGAGTCTTGTTCTGTTTGGCTTTAGGTTTGACGGCTAGCCTAGCGAGCTTAGTGCTGGCTTTGGTGATGAGTTTAACTTTTATTTGGCTTTGTTTACTCAGCACTCAGTGGTTTTATGCTTCGTTTTTACTTTTTGTCTTAATGCCATTTATCCCATTGATTGCAGAGCACATTCCTCTTTGGCTAAGTGCGATTGCCCTGCTGATTTTAGGTATGCTGATTGCGCGTGCATGCCGTGTTTTACCTTGGCGTGCTGAGGCGAGGACGGTATATCTCAATGGTCTCGAAATGGGCTGGTTTTGGCTGCCGAATCTGCAATCCATGCGTATCTTGAGTCGCTTCGAGCGTTATTTGCATCCGACCAATTTCTTTATTGGCCCTATGCTCACCATTCTATTGTTATTACTGCCTATATTAGCCTTAGTGCTTGGGCTGTTGTCGCATCAATTTCATTGGAACGCCCCTGTATTATTGTTTTTGGCGCAGTTCAGCGTGATTAGTTGTTCGCTGGTGCATTGGAGCCGAGTGCAACGCTCGCGCTCGACAGAAACCTTATTGTTGATGCCAGGGTTTGATGGTCGAAAAGGACTCATAGCGGCATTTTGCCTTGGACAGCAAAGACTCCTGAATGTGGTCGTCGGCATTATGCTGACGTGTAGTCTGCTGTTGGGCTGGCTCAATGGTGATCTGAATATGCCGTTAGTGGGTCATCTGGTGCTCAGCACTTACTGGGCCTGCGCTTTGACGTTAGGTTTTGGCTGTATGTGTCGCCGAGTTTTGCATATCACGCTCACTATGATGGTCGTCGCGGGACATTCCCTGTGGGTGTCTATCAGCCTTACCTCTTTACGTGATGGCGGCAATTTAACTAATTGGTTGTTATGGGATCTACTCTTAATACTGCTTGGGCAAGCGGTGCTGATTTGGGGCAAGAAAATCCTCTGGAAGGGCGATGTTATGAGGGCATGTTGACGTTTCGAGATTAAATTTTGTTCGCTCTGGCAAGTAAGTGCTACTAAGAGTGGTACGCTGCTAAAGGCTATTTACAGCGTGATTTGGGCGACATTTGCACAACATTAGAGCAAAAACTCTTAGTTTTTATTTGGCCTTCAGGTAGAATGCTGCAAAAGCGGTACACTTGTAAGCTAAAAAGGTGAGTCTCTTATGTCTCTCGATCAATATCATGTTATTCGACTACTACAGCAGCAAAGCGAGTCTTTAAAAGACGCAGTAGCGCTGGAAGGTTTTGAAATGGCCGCTCCTTGGTATCAGGTGAGTTGGCAAGCCTTCGACCAAATCAGCAGTAAAATTGCACAAGTGTTGATCGAACTTGGCGTACAAGTGCAAGACCGTTGCGTTATTCTGGCGCAAAACTGCCCGCAGTGGACTTGTGCCGATGTCGGCACTCTTAAAACTCGTGCCGTTGTAGTGCCAATTTATCCCACCAGTACCGTCGAACAGGCGAGCTTTATCGTAAACGACGCCACCGCTAAAGTGATTTTTGTTGACGATGCTAAGCAATACGCCATGGCGTGTGAGTTGCAAGCCTTATGCCCAAGCCTAGAGCATGTGATTGTATTCGATGCCAGCGTGACACTCGCTGCCGATAATGCCAATCAGCATTGGCATCTAGATACCCTACTGGCGGGTGACACTCAGTTAAACATTGAGCAAGAAGCCGAGCTTAATCAGCGTTTACAAGCTGCAAATCTCGATGATTTACTGACCTTAATTTATACCTCCGGCACGACGGGCGATCCTAAGGGCGTGATGCTGGATTACCGTAATATGGCGTCTACCATACGCCAGCACGATCAAAAACTGGCCTTCCATTCTGGCGATGTGTCTTTGGCATTTTTGCCATTGAGCCATGTATTTGAGCGCAGTTGGAGTTTCTACGTCTTGTGCCGTGGCGGCCATAACGTCTATCTGCAAAATACCCAAAGAGTGAAAGAGGCGATTAGCGCCGTGCGTCCACATACCTTGTGTGTGGTGCCGCGTTTCCTCGAAAAAGTGTATAGCGCCGTACAAGATAAAGTCGCCAAATCAGCCGACGGTCGTAAGAAGTTGTTTGCTTGGGCGATGCGCGTTGGCCAACGTCAGTTCGAAGTTGGACAAGGTCGTGCTAAGGGTGGATTGTGGTTGTCGCTGCAATGGCGTTTGGCGCACAAGCTGGTGTATAGCAAGCTGCAAGCCGTGCTCGGTGGCCGTTTGAAGTTTATGCCTTGCGGTGGCGCAGCCTTAGATGTGAATGTCGGTAGTTTCTTCCATGCGATTAATATTCCGGTACTTTGTGGGTACGGTATGACAGAAACTAACGCGACTGTGACCTGCAATACCTTAGGTAATCGAGTGCCAGGTTCCAATGGACAACCTTTGCTGGAAACCGAAATTAAGCTAGGTAAGGACGATGAGATTTTAGTCCGCGGCGCCACTGTGATGCGCGGCTATTACAACCGTCCTGAAGATACCGCAGCTGCGTTTGAAGATGGTTGGTTAAAAACCGGCGATGCAGGGCGTTTCGATGCGAACGGCAATTTATTTATTACCGATCGTATTAAAGAATTGATGAAGACCTCTAACGGTAAATATATCGCGCCGCAAAGGGTTGAGGGCGCCGTGGGCTGTTGTCCTTTTATCGAGCAAGTGGCGATTATTGCCGATGCGCGTAATTATGTGACCGCTTTGATTGTGCCAGCGTTTGAGTCACTGGAAGCGTGGGCGAAGGACAAAGGGCTGAAGTATGAGTCACCTTTAGAATTGCTGCGCCATAGTCATGTGGTTGAGCATTTTGAGCAACGCTTAAAGCAGTTACAGCATGAGTTGGCCGGTTTTGAACAGATTAAAAAGTTCACTCTGTTGCCTGAAGCGTTTTCGATGGAAGCGGGTTTAATCACCCCAACGCTCAAGCTGCGCCGCAAGATGATTTACCATAAATATGCCCATGAAATAAATGCTATGTACAACAACTAATTGTTAAGTTGTTGTTGCTAAAGGCCGCAGAAGCGGCCTTTTTTTTATCTACTACTTCCTGAAGTGCTTTTCTTCGCTTAAAATTCGCCCCGTTTACTGGTGCGCATGAGGCGCGAGGCGTCGGTATAAAAGGTGTAGTTAAATGGAACTTTCGATTCGTAGTTTATTCACTGCAGCGAGTGCGGTGTTGTTATCTTCTTTAACTGTCATTCCTGCAGCTGACGCTGAGGATTACGACAAAATCGTCCATGGCCCAGTGGACTTGCCTAACGGGCAATGGCTCAATTTCTATCAAAAAGATCATAAAGTGTGGGGCGAAATGCTCTATGGCGATGCGCCCGGCGTGCGTCTTGATGATTATGGTTCTGCTGAAGTGGTTGCGGTTTTTTACCTCGATTTTGATAAAGGTGGCACCAAAGAAGTGGTTGTCATGCTTAAAGATGCCGATGGTCAGCATTTACGGGGCTATGGTTTTGAAGGGGATGATCTCACAAAACTTCCCCGTCTACAGGTTGTGCTCGATGAAGTCGCACCAACCTTAACCTCGTTTACCGTGGGTAGCGTTCGTAAAGTACTAAGCCAAATTCCGCCGCAACAATACCGTATGACCTATGATGTTGACGCGATTGAAGATCCCGCTATTAAAGCGGTTGTCGATGGTTCTACTAAGCTCAAGCCGACCTTAGTGGGTTATCGTAATTCCGAAGGTTCACCCGTCGATGTGAAGACCGCCGTCGAATATAAATTACGTTATCCACTCACTCGTAAAGATAAAGATGCCCAAGGTAATGAGCATCAATATAGCCTTGTGACCACCTTTGATCGCAGTGGATATAGTGAAGAAGATGGCAGTTTTGTGTTGGTGAGCGTGGCCTTTGAGGCCGATGACTTTGATTGGCTTAAAAGTGGTGGTGCCGTGATCCCTAAAACTGGCCCATCCTACGATTTTATGAGTATGAGCATGGCGAGTACTTGGGCAGGGCTTGCCAGTGAAAGTCATTATGCCCAAGGCGTGCTTGATGGCCCGTATGCGGCCTACGATGGTCGCAATGGTAGCGTGGTTTACTCTGGTAACTACAAACAGGGCAAAAAAGTCGGTAAGTGGATGGAGACAGAGAACCAAGCCATTTATTGGGAAGGCGAATATCTTGACGGTAAAAAGCAAGGTAAATGGATTGCACAGTCGATGTTCGATGAGGCCGATAACTTTGGTTTTGCCCATTACAATCAGGATGTGCTCGATGGCCCCTACGAAGTCTATGAGCCCGATTATGACTCCAGTGCAGAAGGCGATAAGCGATTAGTGGCAAAAGGTATTTATCTTAATGGCGTAAAAGATGGCGAGTGGCTTGAGGCTGATGGCAGCAAAGGCCAGTATCAAAAGGGTGTGAAGCAAGGCGCTTGGGTCGATAAAGTGACGAGCGGACATTTCCGTGATCAAGTAGGTGAAGGCGCCTATCTTGCAGGAAAACGCACTGGCCCTTGGGTATTTAAAGCCGAAGATGGGACTCGTACCGAAGTGAACTATGTCAATGGCTTACGTCAAGGAGAGTCTAAATCATTCGACAAAAATAATCTGATGTTTAATACCCGTCATTATGAGCAGGGTCGCCTTAATGGTCAGAGTATTTGGTATTCAAGTCCCAATGTCGTGGTGGATATCGCTAACTACCGCCAAGGAGAGTTGGATGGCCAGCAAATGCGCTTTAATCCCCAGAACGGTGAGCTGACTGAACTAACGAGTTATAAATTCAATGAAGCGGTGACGCTTAAGCCTTCGCACGATGAATGTATTATGCGTGAGAATCCCTACTCAGATGATTGTGAAGGGGTGATTAATGGCAAAAATGAAGCAATTTCATCGATAAAACACGGTGAGCAGCGCGAGTATCATAGCAGCGGCTCCTTGTATAAATTGGCTTATTACACCAATGGCGCTGTAGATAAAGAATATCAGTTTGATTCCAATGGCCGTTTATTAAATTTAAAAACGTACAAAGCGGGTAAGGAATACGGCCCAAGTATCAGTTATTCCACTGATGGTGGTTACTCACTCTCCCGATATGGTCACCAAGTGAATAACCGTGTCTCTGGCCCCCATTACAGTTTCTATCCCAATGGGCAATTAAGAAGCCTGTGGAACTACTGCCAGCAAGAAGGCGAAACCTGGAACGGTGAACCTTACTACTGGGATAACGCCATTGCGCGCTGCGGTATACAGCGCGAGTACTTTGATAATGGTGCCGTGAGTTGTATTGAAGACCTCGATAGCAATTATGCCGTGGACAAAGTGTGTTACGACATGAATGGCAAGATAGCGAATGAAATGCTGCGTATCGATGAACAGCATGTGGTACACAAGCGCTACATTAACGGTGTCATCTATTCCGAAGAGCCGGGTTTTGCCGATTACTCACATATCACTAAGGGCCGTAAGATTTATCACTTAGAGAACCCAAAAACTCATGGGGTGTATAAGTCTTATAAAAATGGCAAGTTAGAATACGAGAAAATGTATGATATGGGTAAGGCTGGATGCCTTAAAAAGTACGATGCTAACGGCAAGCAAACCCCAGAAACGGCGAGTTGTCAGTTTTAAAATGCTAGGTTTGGGCTAGTGGCTAGAACCTGTTTGGCTTAGGATAATGGATGAGTTTGGTGGTGTGGTTTCATTGCGATAATCACCACGCTCTTCCATTCATAAAATAATAAAAAGGAAGTTTGCATGTCAGCCACAGAATACAGTCTCGAAATCAATCCAAGATTTACTGAAACCGACGGCCTAGGTCATATCAACAACACTGTTATCCCCGTATGGTGCGAAGCGGCGCGCACGCCAATCTTTGAGATTTTTAATCCCGAGTTAGATTTGCATCAGTGGAACTTAATCGTCGCGGGGTTTACCGTGGTATTTATCGCGCCGACTTACTATGGCAAGAGTGTCACAGTAAAAACCTATGTTAGCCGTATCGGCAATAGCAGCTTCGAACTGACCCAAACCTGTTGGCAAGCGGGCAACAAGACCGCCGAAGTAAAAACTACCTTAGTGCACTACGATTACAGCAGTGAAAAAAGCCGCCCGATTCCTGAAGAAATCCGCGAAATGCTCGCTAATCTGAATGGTGAAAGTGCTTAGTCTGCTTACTCTTTCGGTCAGCGTAATTGCAATTGCGCTGCTGAAGGGTTAATTTGTCGACCCGCTAACTGTGATGCAGATCACTTATCTGTATTGCTTAATTTTTATCGGTTCGGATTAACCATGAGATTCTATTTTACCCGCATGCGATCGAAGGACATTTGTCCACCAAGACAGCCACTTAAAAAGATTGTGTGGTCATGGGTTGGGGCTTTCTGTGGCATTTACTTGGTCGCGAGTCTCGCAAATTATATGAGTGAAAACCTCGTCGACACTATGTTTGTCATTGGCTCGTTCGGCGCGTCGGCAGTGCTAGTGTACGGTGCACCGCTGGCGGAGTTTTCTCAGCCGCGTAACTTGATTGGTGGCAGTGTGTTATCGGCCTTAATTGGGGTCGCAGTGTACCAAGTGTGTGGCGATTATGTGGTGCTGGCGAGCGCCTTAGCGGTATCCCTGTCTATCGCATTCATGTACCTGACTCGCACTCTTCATCCTCCGGGCGGCGCAACGGCATTGATTGCCGTGATTGGCGGTGAAAACGTGCATCAACTTGGCTTTCTTTACGCGTTAATGCCAGTGTTCCTCGGCTCAGTATTACTCTTACTGGTCGCGCTGGTGGTCAATAACCTTTCCACCGATCCCAAGCGCCATTACCCTGTTTATTGGATTTAGCGAACTCGTTTTTAAATCTGCCTATTTCAAAAACTTCTGCACATACCAGCAGCTGGCTTGGATAGTAAACTCTTGGCCTTTAGCCCACTTTAAGCCGTGGCGCACTAAGCGTTCGGCAAGGCCTTTACCGCGCAGTTCGTTGGGGACAAAGGTGCGGCTAAAATCGATATCCTTGCCTGATAATCGGTATTCCAACACGGCTTCATAGCCGTCGACAGGGATAATAAAACGCTGTCTATCCTGTTGATGTTCAATGGCTATCTCGATATTCTCGTTATCTGACATACATGCTTCCCTCAAGGTATGGCCTAAAGTGTGCTGGCAATTCGTTATTGATTTGAATAGCTTAAGCGATTTCGTGTTGTTTGAGAATTGTCAGCAGTTCTGCTGGTAACTCAGCTTTTTTGCCCGTTTTAAAGTTAAACATCACCGCGACTGAAGTACCTAACGTCGTTACTGCCTGCTGCTGTTTACTAAAAGCCTGATAATGCATGGTAAATCTATCGTTGTGAATATCGCTAATACTGACACTTACCAATAAAGTATCGGGGAAAGTCACTGGGCGTTTATAGCGAGCCTGATTTTCGCTGATTACGGGGCCAATGCCGGATTTATACAGGGTATCTAGCGGGAAGAGGCGATTGAAAAAGTCGATACGTGCCGTTTCAAAATAGCGGAAATACACCACATTATTTACGTGTTGTAGGGCATCCATTTCACCCCATGCAACGGGGATTTCTGTGACTATGGGGTGTTGGGTGAAAAACTTTTCCATTGCCTGTTCTTGTACACCTTCTTGCAACTGTTGTTTAAATCCCATGATAAAAATCCCAAGTTAAAACGCTCGTTTAAGCGGCCAGACTAGCAGCATAAGATTGCTGCGACAAGTCTTGGCCTAAGCTGATACTGTGGCTGATAATGGCAAGCAATGCAGATATGAGTAATGTCTTTAAAGGGTTAGGTTGAGCTATGTATATTGGACAAGCGGCAAAGCAAACAGGGCTGTCGATAAAAGCGATTCGCTTGTATGAGGAGTGGGGGCTTATCGACACTCCCGCACGTCAGGGGCGTTATCGTATTTATAGTGCGGCGGATATTAGGCTGTTGTTGCTGATCAAAGAGGCCAAAGCCCTCGGTATTAAGCTTGTCCAACTAAAAGATTTACTCGAACAAGGCGATAAGCATGCTCAGTTAGCCACAGTGCAGGCTTTTTTGTTGGGTATTAAAGCGGATTTTTTACGCCAGATAAGTGAGTTAGAACATAAAGTCACTCAGTTAGATGCCTGTATTGATGGGCTCACCTCCTGTGAGTCGCAGCTGTTACCTTAGGTCTTGACTCTCCCCTTAGGGGCAGAGTTTATGCTATTTGCCACATTGACTGTTATGGCGTTTCATCGTGGCAAAAAAGATTTTAGTGATCTGTGGTAATCCTAAGGCGCAGAGTTTTTGTGAGCATCTGGCTGAAACCTATGTCCAAGCGGCGGCAGATAAACACTCAGTGAGAATCGTCAAACTAGCTGAGCTGAATTTTGACCCGAATCTGACCTACGGTTATCGTCAACCTCAGCCACTCGAAGCCGATTTGCTAGCGTTTCAAGCGAATATCCAGTGGGCGGAGCATGTGGTGATTATCACACCGATTTGGTGGGGCGGTATTCCTGCTAAGTTTAAAGGCTTAATCGATAGGACATTTTTATCTGGATTTGCATTTCAATATGAGAAAGGTAAATTGATACCCGCTAAGTTGCTGCGCCATAAAACTTCGCGAATTATCATGACTATGGACACGCCGCCTTGGTATTACAAGTGGTTTCAAGGCGCTCCCGCGCTCAAACAGCTTGATACCGCCACCTTAGTATTTAGTGGTTTTAAGCGGGCTAAGTCCAATATGTTGGGGCCAGTGATGAGTGCTAAGAAGCCGCAATTGCAACAATGGCGAGCGTTGGTGCAGCGGCTGGGGAATTTAGGTTTATAGAATCTAGCGAAACAAGGAGTGGGCGTGATTAAACAAGTGGGCAATACTCTTATTCAGCCAAAACACAGAGCGTCTTGCCATTGCGGTGCCGTGGTATTGGAGTTGTCATTGCCTAATGGCATCGAAAATCCACGCCGTTGCGATTGCTCTATCTGTCGTCGTAAAGGGGCCATTGTTGGTTCTGTGCCACTGGCGGGGATTAAGATCCTCAAGGGTGAGGATGTGCTGAAACTCTATGAATTCAATACCAAAACTGCCAAACACTACTTCTGCTCTATCTGCGGTATTTACACCCATCACCAGCGGCGTTCCAATCCGCATGAGTATGGTTACAACATTGGTTGCCTCGAAGGGGTCAATCCATTCGATCTCGAAAATGTGCCCACGAATGATGGCGTTAACCATCCTGCGGATCGTTAGATTATGAACATAGGTCAGTTTGCTGTACTCACAGGGCTGTCGGCGCATACGCTCAGATATTACGAGAAAATTGGCCTACTGCAGTCTGTCGTTCGAAATGGCAGCGGGCATCGTGATTATGCGGCGAAAGAAGCGGAATGGATTGGGTTTATCAATCGCTTAAAAGAAACGGGCATGCCGTTAAAGCAGATATTGACCTATGCCGAGTTGCGTGTCCAAGGCGATGCAACCGCTGGCCAGCGACAGCAGTTGCTCGAGCAACATGCAACACAATTGGCTGAGCGTATTCGCCAAGAGCAGGAGCATTTGGCTGCCCTTAAGCAAAAAATTCACTATTACCAAACTCATTTTTAGTGGCTAAGCTCAGTCGCTAACATTTGTGGTTAAATGCTAAAAAGCTAATATTATTTACTTTTCTATTTGCTTGCGCCTCTAGCCGGCGAGTTAAACAGAGGGTTAGTTTTACTGATCCGCCTTGCCTGTGTCATCCATCAATGAACCATTGACTTAGAGTTAACTCTAAGGTTTAGGCTGCTTGCTGTGATTTAATCCAACAGGAGCTAAAAATGAGTAATCAAAGATATGTGCAGGGCCTCGCTAAACTGACTGAAATCGACGGTGAGGTGGGTGAGAAAGTCATCCGCAGTCTTGCCGATATTTGCCCTGACTTAGGCAAGTACATTATTGAATATCCTTTTGGGGATATTTATCAGCGTGAAGGGCTCGACCTTAAGACGCGGGAGCTAGTGACAGTTGCCGCACTCACGGCGCTAGGGCATTGCCAGCCACAGTTAAACGTACATATTAATGGCGCATTGAATGTGGGTTGTACGCCGCAGGAAATTGTTGAGGTGATATTGCAAATGTCGGTTTATGCTGGCTTTCCTGCTGCACTTAATGGCATGTTTGTCGCTAAAACCGTATTTTCTGAGCGGGAGTTAAGCGTCGTTTAGTTAGTCCTGAGTCAGGTTTATCGATTTGCAAAAGTGACCATAAGGCCGCTTTAATTTCCTCTCAAGTTCATTTTAGTTAGATTTAAACTGGCGATGGGGTGTTGCAGGGCTTTCATTCGACTCTAAACAGAACATTCGACTTTGGCTAGAGATAGCCAAAGTTACCAATGTACCGAGATTGAGTGGCACAGTTGCCATCACTGTGCTTTGCACATTACAGTGGCAAATGTTGCCCGTCTTACTATTTCAATGGAATGTAAAAGAATAATGAATTTAATCGGTTACATTGGTTCGGCTCGCCAATACTTGCGAAAACTCAGCTTACCATCACTGAGTGAAATCCGTTTAGGTGTGGGCAAGTTCTGGCGTTGTCTTATTCAAGGGGTTGCTAAGTTATCCTTTGCGCAAAAGCTGTATCTTATTGCTTTGATATTGGCTTTTAGTCGCGAGTTAATGGGGTTGGTCGCTGTGATTGCCGTAATCGCTATGGCCATCGAGTTTTGGCCTGTGTTCGAGCGGGTTTGGCATAGTTTGGCGGGCAAAGCTGTGTTGTTGCTGTTTTATGCGATGATTGCCAACTTTGCTTTGGGCTGGTCTGGCGCGATAGTTAACGAAGTGGTTGGGGTCTCAGCAAGCGATCTCAATTACACCCATAACTTAGCGATTTTACTCTATATGCCCGCTTGGTTTTTGATGGTAAGCGCGATCGTGCTGTTGGCATTACAGTTGATTATTCCTATCTATTTAATATTGATCTTTTTGCTTAAACCTTTAGGTGTCAAATCGTTACGGCTTACCTCGCATACTTCATTCCGTAAAACGACTTTTTTGATCCGTATCGTGCTAGCGACTGTGGTTTTGTATCACTTGAGCCTGTTAATTGATTTAGAGACTCGCATTGAAACCTCGTTTGGCAACTTTATTACCTCTCCCCAAGAAGCCGCTAAGCATGCGCCTCGCGAGCCTAAATCGGGACGGTTGCCGGATGCGACCGATGTGCTGACGGTACCGATTGTAGAGCTAACTCAGACTGCTCTTGACTCTGAAAGCGATAAATCAAGCAAGGCTGAGAATAGTAATGATGATAGCGAGCTGGAAGAGGAAGATCGCAAAAAGGCCTACGCCTCGGTGCGAACTCAATATCAGTACTTAGTGCGGCAATGGCTAGCTACGTTCGCATTTTCACTTGAAGCCAATGGCCGCTCGCGTTGTAAAAAGCCTGCCGAGTCGAATGTGATTGAATTAAATGATTACGAGATTTTGCTGATCACACCCGATAAGAATGCGGATTATGGTTATCGTTTTGAGGTGGAAAAATGTATCTCGGCCGCGTTTCCGCTAGCGGTTAAGGGTAATTGAGCCAATTAATAAAAAAGCGACCACAAGGTCGCTTTCGTTTTATCGGCTAAATCAGCTTGAACTGACTATCGTGTTATTCAATAATCGCATTATTCAATCAGCAGCTCATCGAAGCTGCTGATTTTGCGGAACTCGCCAGTGCGTTGCTTGCTGTCGCGAACCATTTGGCAGGTCATCATACCCGCAGCGTCGGCAGCCTTTAATTCTTCAATAACATCAGACACAAACAGCACTTGTTTGGGGCTTAAACTGATGGTGTTGAGGATATTGCAGTAAGCCTGCTTATCTAATTTGTTGCCCGTACGGGTGTCGAAATGGCCGTTAAACATTTCAGTTAAATCGCCGCCGTCACTGTGGCCGAACAACAGTTTTTGCGCGTCGACAGAGCCGGATGAAAAACTGTAAATACGTAGATTTTGTGCGCTAAAACGTTTCACTGCTTCAATAAAGTCCGGGAAGATATGGCCCTTAAATTCACCGTGTGCATAGCCTTGCTTCCAAATTAACCCTTGTAAGGTTTTAAGTGGCGTAGCTTTACGGTCTTCGTTGACCCACTGTTGCAGGATCTCAGTTACACGCTCTAAGTCAGCCTCGGGCTCTAGGGCGATATCTTTAGTGTCACAAATACAGTTTTCAACCAATACATTGTGTTGGTTCTGTTCTAAAAAGTCTGGCAAGGCTTTGACAGAATAGGGGAATAGTACATCTTGGATAAAGTTTAGGTCTGTCGTGGTGCCTGCTGTGTCTACGACTATGGCTCTGATACCCATAATGTTTTGATACTCCACAATATGTTGGCTAAAAAATGCAACTCCGATCCTAAGCGTTATTGGTGAAATTGGCTAGTCTATTTCACCCAAACACATGGGCAAATTGTGGGTGATATCACTAAGCGATAAGATTGAAATTTGATTAATCTAGTAATTTTAAAAGCTTATCCACTGATTATCCGAGAAAACACTAATTTGATACTGGATTTCATCTCGTTTATTGCGCACAAGTTTGTGGTAGACATAAGACTATGGTCTTAATAGCTAAGGGAAATTTAGGCTGCTATTGTAGTTAATGTCTCTTTACTCCTTTATACCTTGCATGCTGTGGTTTTCGGGAGACGAGATAGCATATTTCACCTGCGAATAGAGAGACCTTACATGAAATATTTACCCGCACTTGGCTTTGGTATCTTATTAGCTTTATTGAGTTTTATCAGTTTCTCATTAGTCGCGAGCGCGGGTTATATGTTGGACATGTTGAGTGCGGTGCCTCACATCTCGCATAACAGTGTGGAGTATCTTTTGTTAGCGGCTCATGATGCGAGTTTGCTGATATTGCTTGCAGGTTTAGTGCTTTATGCTTACCACAGGATCTTTCCTAAACTTCCCTTCGATTGGTTTACCGCTGTGCTTATCCAAATGCCGCTTGGCTTGGCGGTACTAGTGTTAGATGGTTTTACTGTAAACCTGTTTTCATTCAAAGGTTTTGCTCTAACGTTGACCACTTTAGCCGCTTCATTTGGGGTGTTAAGCCTCTTTTGGTTGCTTCAACGCAGAGCTAAGCGTTTCGAGGCGAGGTTGAGTAAATAAAGCAGAATTTATAGAACATAGCGTAGGCGCAGTGCCGTTTGTTCAACAGGGGATAACGCGAGCCACTGTTCTCGGATTTCCACGGCTTCCTGCGGATAGTCGGTAATGAGCACATCGGCTCCCAGCGCCAACATGCGCAGCATTTGCCGTGGATTATTTACTGTCCATACATGCACTTGCTTACCTCCTTTGTGTGCTCTGGCGATAAATTTTTCGTTAGTAATCGATTGATTGACCGCTAAGAATTGTGTATTCGCCTTAATGGGATCGCCAATGGATTGAGTGACGATAAGGCCAGTGTGAATGGAAGGGTCGAGTCGTTGCACTTCTTCAATGGCTCTTGCTTCGAGCGATGTAATCACCACTTGTTGTGTCATTTTCTCTTGTTGCAATAAGGCGACAACGGCCTGCGCCAAGCTGGGATCGGCTTGATTATATTTAAGCTCAATGTTCAAACCGATTTTGTTGCGTGCCTCATTAAGCATCTCTAGTAGTGTTGGTACAGATTCCCCTGCAAAAGCGGCACTGTGCCAGCTCCCCGCATCAAGTTGTTGCATTTCACTCGCATTGAGGTTGGCAACTCGCCTTGGATCGCCCGCTATGCGCATCAAATCAGCATCGTGCAATACCATTAAGGTGCCATCGGATGCCGTTTGCACATCGATTTCGGCATAGTCCGCCTTTTCTGCAATCGCTAAACGCAAAGCCGCAAGGGTATTTTCTGGTGCCCTAGCTGCGCCAGCACGGTGTGCAGTAATCAGGATGTCATCCCTTTGTGGTTCACTATTGAGGGCATATACCCCTAATCCCAACATGATTAAAAAAGTACCGACTAACACCCCGCTTATTGTATAAAGCGACAGTTCAGACGTTCTTTTTACCGTTTGTCGCCCAAGGCGTTCTAACCCTGCGGGTTTTTCTCCCAGTTGGCGGTATAACAGTAAGATGATAAAGGCTTCCCCAAACATGCCGAGTAAGGACCATGCCGCACTGAGCATAAAAATCAGTGCAGAGACGAGGGCCAAAATGGCTAATTCTGCCGAAAGTGTCAGCGTAACCCTATCGAGTAAGCTATCGGTTCCCCAGGAGATCAGCAGTATTAAGGGATACGCCAAAGCACCTATCCTCAACCACCAACCCGCAGCGTGCCACATAATCGGGCGTTCATTGCCTACGCTTAATTGCCAGCTGCGTTTGAGTGCCGTCAAAGCATCGGTCGTTTCACTCACAATAATCGTCAGTGAAAAGGCCGCTTTGGCCCACAGATATAAGGCAACAAGGACATAGATTATCGCTAAGAACGCCATACTCGTTAAGGCGAGGTACCAGTCTATAGGCTTGAAATACAAGTAGTAATTAATATCGTGTCCCTGTAGAAACACGCTGAAAATCAGATATCCTAACCCGATAAAAGGTACGCTGAGCAGCAGTAAGCAAGCCGCATAAATGCTACCAAGGCGAATAAATACGGGTAAGCGCGCTGTCGCGAAAATCAGCGCCCGCACTGGGCCAATGGGAATATCGTATAAGCCAGATGCTGCGAGAATAGTGACTCCAGCACGTTGGGTAAAAAACACGGTAAAGCTGCTGAATAGAGTAATGACCATAAACAGCAAGCCATAGGGAGACATGGCAAAGGCGATTAAGTCGTAATTGGTAATGGTGACATTGCCCGTTTTGGCAATCAGATGGCGCAGTAGCCAGCCAAAAGACGGGACGACAATACCCGCCGACACTAAGGTGAATAACAGTTCAAATTCAATGAGTTTTCTACCGCAGCGACGAATGGCTTTAAGCGTGTCATGCCAGTAACTGTGTTCAGGATTGAGCATGCAGCTTCCTTAATCGTGCGAGTTAGGACTGTAATTTAGCAGCGTTTCAGGTTTAAGGTTAGCCATCGAATTTATTACCTTGGGTAAGATGATGATTTATGCCTGTCTGTTGCTTTCGGTGGTGTGCTTTGTAAAACAGATAATTACACTCAATAGTGTATGCCATATAGGGGTACGAACCTTTATAATCCTGATGGATGTAGGGATAACAGGTTGATAGGGACAATGAGTAAGTTTTTTTGGGTACTGATGGCATTTTCATTACTGGCAGTGTTGATTGTGCTGAATTCTACGGGAGTGATAATCCATATCCCAACATCTCGAGTTTTGAATAATATTGCACATATTGCCTCCCCTTTGCTGCTGGTGATTTCTATTGTTGTTGCCAATATTGTGGGTATCGGGATCTTTATCTATTTCAAACATTGGGTATATGTGGTTGTGAGCACGCTGATGGTAATACCTTCTATTTTGTTTTTATGGTTGATTTTTAATATGTTTTAGCCCGTTGCTTTTAAAAATGTTGAGAGGTAAGTCATCGATATTTGCAACCGATTGCTAAATCTCCCAAGATGAAATGCAACCATCGTTAATTCGGCGCGAAAAATGAGTGCTAGCTCAAAGGTTTGTGCATTTGTGGTGGATTGGGATGATATTTGCTGAACTTCGGTGGTACAGGATTATCAGAGGATTAAGCAAGCCTCTGATTTTTATGTTAGCCAAGGAGTTATTGATGAGAAATCCCGTACTTTCAAGCCTTGTTCTTGCCCTGTTTTTGGGGGCTCCACTGGCGAATGCCAATATAGAATCGATCGAAAATCTTCAGGGTATTCGTGCATTACAACAGCAAGCGCCGCAGTTATTAAGCTCAGGTTTACCAAATGAGCAGCAATTTTCACTGCTTAAACAAGCTGGTGTGGATGTGGTGATCAATCTTATGCCGGACAGCAGTAAAGATGCCCACCCTGATGAAGGTAAACTCGTGACTCAGGCCGGAATGGACTATGTGTATATTCCCGTGGATTGGCAAAATCCAAAGGTCGAAGATGTGGAAGCCTTCTTTGCGGCTATGGATCAGCATAAGGGGAAAGATGTATTAGTGCATTGTCTCGCTAATTATCGAGCCTCAGCGTTTGCTTATTTATATCAGTTAAAACAAGGCCAAAATCCCAACATGGCACAGACCATGGCGCCATGGAATGATGAGTTAACGATTTACCCTAAATGGCAAGCGTTACTTACGGAAGTGAGTGCTAAATACGGACATTGATCCTTGGCGACACGCCCTATAATGTGATGGCGCTAATTCGAGGAAGAATGGAATAGCGCCAAAACATAATTTTTATTTGAATTCACTTATCGTCCTAATACAGAATTAAATTTTTTGCCGTTTAGCAAACATTGACATTTAAAGGAAAAATATCAGTGGATATAACACCATTTCTTGATAGGCCTGAATCAGTAAAGGGCTGGATAGATAAATGTATTTCTAATCGAGGTCTCGGATATTGGCTTGTTTATGAGGACACTTCACAGAATGATGATATTCAACTCACGACAACTTTATTACCGATAGTGGGTAGTACCAATAACTTTTCGGATCAAGAATTTGATGAGTTTGAAAATAGCCTGTTTAAAAGTGGCTATTGTTACTTCTTGAATATGGATCAAATCGAAGATGTCATTGACAACTACACAATGCAAAAAGCGCAATGGACAGATAGCGAATTACTTGAAGCTATTCTTTTTTATTTTGAGCGAGACGCGTTTATTTGCCTCTAAAGCGTTAATGAGTGATAGGTAAGGTGACGCATGAGCATTACGGAATGGAATAAAGCTTCGATTTATAATGTTGCATCGTCATAATTGTTTAACGCTAGCCGGTATAGTTGACACAATCAACTAATCTCGATATTGTTGATACAGTCAACTATATCGAGAGCCTTCTATGCCTTCATTGTCACTCAGTGAAACCTTGCACAGATTAGTGCAAGCCTACAAAAAGCAATTGCGTAGTGATATTGCTGCACAAAAGATTGATTTACCTGTCACTCATATCCGTGCCTTGAAGGGGGTTTGTCGTAATCCTGAATCGACGGCCCAGTCTATCGCCCTGCGTATGCAGCGGGATAAAGCACAAATTACCCGTGTTCTTAATGAGCTACAGCAGAGTGGGTTGATCACTAAAATCGATAACCCTAAGGATGGCCGCAGTCAGTTGCTGCGACCCACGGCTGAGGGGGAAAAGATCATGACTCAGATCAATGCCTCAGAACGTAAAACCGTGGCGCGCATGACGCAGGCGCTCAGTTCAGACGAAGTCGATACTTTTATTAAACTTGCCAATAGGATCAGTAAAAGTGTGGATGATGCCGCTGCCGCCAAAAGTGAAACTGATTGCCTTACTCAAAAAAGACCATCTAGTAAGCCAAAAGATACGGCTGGAAAAGGAGCCATTGAGTTGCGCTTAACGGCAGAAAACGCAATAGGAGAAAATCATAATGAATAAACCTGCACCACGTGAGCTAGAAGTGATCCGCTCGACTTATATCACTCCGCATATGTTACGCATCACCTTAGGCGGTGCGGGATTGGCTGGGTTTCCTGCCGATCAAGAGAGTGCCTATATCAAGTTGTTATTCCCACAAGCGGGTGAGCGTCCATTAATGCGAACTTACACTATCCGTCAGCAACGCGATGATGAAATCGATGTGGATTTTGTGCTGCACGATACCGACGGCCCCGCATCGAGTTGGGCGAAAACGGCGCAGGTGGGCGAACTCATTCAAATTGGCGGACCCGGACTTAAAAAACTGATCAACTTTGAGGCGGATTGGTTTTTACTCGCAGGTGATATGACAGCCTTACCCGCCATTAGCGTGAACTTAGCGCAATTACCAAAGGATGCCGTGGGTTATGCCGTGATTGAAGTATTGAGCGAAGCCGACATTCAACCTCTCGTGCATCCTGAACATGTCGAGCTGCATTGGGTGATCAATCCTGAGGCCGATCCCGAAGGTCGCCCTTTGGTTGAGCGAATAGCCCAATTACCTTGGCTTGCTGGCGAGCCTGCCGTATGGATTGCCTGTGAATTTAATAGTATGCGCGCGTTAAGAAGACACTTTAAGCAAGCGCATGCATTGCCTAAGAGTCATTTTTATACCTCGAGCTATTGGAAAATAGGCTGTAACGAAGGTGAGCATAAGCTGGTAAAGCAAGAAGATGAGCTGTTAGAAAATGGGGCCAGTGTTTAAATTCAGATAAGGTCGCCAAGTTTGATTGAGCGACCTTATCTAACCTTCGCTTATGCCGTTTATGCTGCTGATGCACCTATTATTGATGGATCTATGCTACTGGTGAACTAGCTTGCCATTCTTCACTACATCTTTGCAGGGATTGACGCCGTAGCTGTAGGCCAACTGTGCAGGCGTGGCGATATCCCACAGACAAAAATCGGCTTGTTTGCCAACGACTAAACTGCCGACCGTGTCTTCAATTCCGAGTGCTTTGGCGGCATTTAAGGTGAGTCCAGTTAGGGCTTCTTCTGGTGTTAAGCGGAACAAGGTGCAGCCCATATTCAGCATCAACAGGGTTGAGCAAATGGGGGATGAACCTGGGTTGAAATCGCTGGCGAGCACCATAGGTACGCCGTATTGGCGCAGTAAATCGATAGGTGGTTTTTGGGTTTCCCGCAAAAAGTAAAATGCGCCCGGCAGCAGTACGGCGCAGGTGCCACTTTCACTTAAGGCTTTAACGCCTGCTTCATCTAAGTACTCGATATGATCCACAGACTTAGCGCCAAGACGTGCGGCCAGTGCGCTGCCGCCCATATTGGTTAGCTGCTCGGCGTGGAGTTTAATCTCTAAGCCCGCCGTTTTGGCTGCGCTGAGTACCCGTTCGGTTTGCTCAAGGTTAAAGGCGATATTTTCGCAGAATACATCCACTGCATCGGCAAGGTTCTCAGCGATCACTGCGGGCAGCATCTTATTGATAATTAGGTCGACATAGCCGTCGCTATTGTCTTTATACTCAGGCGGAATTGCATGGGCGCCGAGGAAGGTGGTCTTCACATCTACATGGTGATGCTTGCCGAGCTCGCGGGCGACACGCAGAATTTTCAATTCAGTTTCAGTATCTAAGCCATAACCCGATTTGATCTCAACCGTAGTCACCCCTTCTTTGGCGAGCGCGTTTAGGCGCTGGCGGCCCAGTTCAAATAATTCTGCTTCATCCGCCTCGCGGCAGGCTTTAACGGTTGAAATAATGCCGCCACCTGAGCGGGCAATTTCTTCGTAACTCGCGCCTTGTAGGCGTAACTCAAATTCATTGGCGCGATTACCGGCAAAGATTAAGTGGGTGTGGGCATCAATCAATCCTGGAGTGATCCAGCCGCCTTTGCCTCTGTAAACGGGAATGGACAACACATCGAAGGCCGGCAGTTCGCTGCGGGGGCCAAGCCAAGCAATTTTACCATCTTTTACTGCGATGGCCGCATTGGTGATCGCACCATAAGGTGCTGATATGGAAGGGTCCATTGTGGCTAAGTTAACGTCTATCCAAACTTGATCCCAAGACATGTATTCCCCTCGCTGTGCTGGCAGATGTTAACCAAGTGATTAACGGTTTATTAAATTTATGTGAGCTGGCTTGTATTTACTTGTATATACAAGCTAGGATTGTAGCCGCAATTTTGAACGTTTGAAAGAGTGAATAGTACCTAGATTCTAGCGCTCTATATTGAGGAAATGTTTTGGCTACTCCTAAGTTTGCAGAAATTAAGCAATACATTATCTCCTCTATCGAGTCGGGTGAGTGGGAAGAACATGCTCGCGTGCCTTCTGAGAATCAGCTTGCCGATTTGTTTACCTGCAGCCGAATGACGGCGCGACGTGCGCTAACCGAGCTGACGGATAGCGGTGTGCTTGAGCGTTCTCAAGGGCTAGGCACTTTCGTCGCAGGGTGTAAATCCCAGTCGTCTATGTTGGCGATCCGCAATATTGCCGATGAGATAAAAGACCGTGGCCACGGCTATAGCGTACAGCAATGGGCGTTAGAGCAAGTCGCGGCGAGTACGAGTATCGCAATTTCCCTTGGACTTGAGCACGGTGCGACAGTATTCCATTCGATCTTAGTGCATTGCGAGCAGGGCTTACCGTTGCAAGTCGAAGAGCGTTATGTGAATCCCGAGTTGGTGCCCGATTATTTATTGCAGGATTTTACCCAGCAGACACCCCACGAATATTTGTCCCAAGTGGCACCGCTGACCGAGGCGCATCACACGATTGAAGCGATTATCGCCAGTGAAGCATTACAGCAAAGGCTCGAAATCCCCGCCACTGAGCCCTGTTTACAGATTTTACGCCGCACTTGGTCACGCCAAGGCGTCGTGAGTTTCGCAAAATTAGTTCACCCAGGTAGCCGTTTTAAACTCGGCGGCCACTTAACCTTTAGCAAGTAACGTTAGGTGCAGATTTAAATCAGTAACCTTAACAGCTTTACCCTATTAGATTATTTCGACAAATAGATAGATAAAAACACAATAAAAACAATAGTGCTAACCCGTATTAGCGACTTAGCGAATACGAGTTAGCACCACAGGTTGAAAGAGGAAAATTCAATGGATAAGCGCCACGACCCAAGCCGCCGTATTATTGCACCGCATGGCACACAATTAAGCTGTAAGAGTTGGCTCACAGAAGCGCCAATGCGCATGTTAATGAATAACTTACATCCCGATGTCGCCGAGCGCCCAGAAGACTTAGTCGTCTACGGCGGTATCGGCCGCGCCGCCCGCGATTGGGATTGTTATGACAAAATTATCGAAATCTTACAACGCCTCGAAGACGACGAAACCTTATTAGTGCAATCGGGCAAACCTGTGGGCGTATTTCGCACCCATGCTGATGCACCGCGCGTGCTGATTGCTAACTCAAACCTAGTGCCACATTGGGCGAACTGGGAACATTTCAACGAGTTAGACAAGCTAGGTTTAGCCATGTACGGTCAGATGACGGCTGGTTCTTGGATCTATATCGGCACTCAAGGCATAGTCCAAGGCACTTACGAGACCTTTGTGTCGGTCGCAAAACAGCACTTTGAGGGTGTCTCCAAAGGCAAATGGATCCTCACTGGCGGGCTAGGTGGCATGGGCGGCGCGCAAACGCTGGCGGGCACTATGGCTGGCTTCTCGGTGTTAGCCTGTGAAGTCGACGAGACCCGCATCGATTTCCGCCTGCGTACTCGTTATGTTGACAAAAAAGCCACTTCGCTCGATGAAGCATTAGCCATGATTGAAGCGGCGAACCAAGCTGGTAAGCCAGTATCAGTGGGCTTATTAGCGAATGCCGCCGATGTGTTTGCTGAATTAGTTAAACGCGGCGTTACCCCAGATGTGGTGACCGACCAAACCTCTGCACACGACCCATTAAACGGTTATCTGCCGCAGGGGTGGACTATGGCTGAGGTTGCGGCCATGCGTAAAACTGATGAAGCGGGCGTAGTGAAAGCGGCGAAAGCCTCGATGGCGGTGCAAGTACAAGCCATGCTCGACCTGCAAACCGCGGGTGCAGCCACGCTCGATTACGGTAACAACATTCGCCAAATGGCGTTTGAAATGGGTGTTGAAAATGCCTTCGATTTCCCAGGTTTTGTACCTGCTTATATTCGCCCACTGTTCTGTGAAGGCATTGGCCCGTTCCGCTGGGTGGCGTTATCTGGCGATCCCGAAGATATCTACAAAACCGACGCTAAAGTCAAAGAACTGATCCCAGATAATCCACACCTGCACAATTGGTTAGACATGGCGCGCGAGCGTATCGCCTTCCAAGGTCTGCCAGCGCGTATTTGCTGGGTTGGCTTAAAAGATCGCGCTCGCTTGGCGTTAGCTTTCAACGAAATGGTCAAAAATGGCGAGTTGTCGGCGCCCGTGGTAATTGGTCGCGACCACTTAGATTCTGGCTCTGTTGCCAGCCCGAACCGCGAAACCGAATCTATGCTGGACGGCTCAGATGCAGTATCCGATTGGCCATTGCTGAACGCGCTACTCAACACCGCCAGCGGTGCAACTTGGGTATCTTTGCACCACGGCGGCGGCGTCGGCATGGGCTTTAGCCAACATTCGGGTGTGGTCATTGTGTGTGACGGCACAGATGCGGCGGCAAAACGGGTTGGCCGTGTACTGTGGAATGACCCCGCGACAGGCGTGATGCGCCATGCCGATGCGGGCTACGAGATTGCGAAAAACTGCGCCAAGGAGCAGGGCCTCGATTTACCTATGCAAGACTAGCCGATGCTAACGACTCAATAACAATAATAACTAAAAGCTTGGAGCTAAAAATATGAAATCTGTGAATCACTTAGTGTTAACGCCGGGCAGCTTGAGCCTAGCGCAATTGCGCGAAATCAGCCGTCATAAGTTGACACTGGAACTCGCACCTGAGGCCATTACTGATATCAACACCAGTGCGCAAATCGTGCAGAAAGTGTTGGATGAAGGCCGTACCGTTTATGGCATCAACACGGGCTTTGGCTTGTTGGCCAATACCAAGATAGCGCCCGAAGATCTGCAATTGCTGCAACGTTCTATCGTGTTGTCACATGCCGCTGGCACGGGGCAATACATGCAAGATGCCACAGTGCGCTTGATGATGGTGTTAAAAATCAACTCGTTAAGCCGTGGTTTTTCAGGCATTCGTTTAGAAGTGATTAACTTCTTAATCAGCTTAGTGAACGCCGAAGTTTATCCCTGCGTGCCAGAAAAAGGTTCAGTCGGCGCCTCGGGTGACTTAGCGCCACTGGCGCACATGTGTTTGCCTATGCTGGGTGAAGGCGAAATGAGCTATCGAGGCGAGTTAATTTCTGCTGCCGAAGGTTTAGAAATCGCTGGTCTCAAGCCAATCGATTTAGCGGCCAAAGAAGGGCTGGCTTTGCTTAACGGCACACAAGCGTCGACTGCGCTGGCGCTGGAAGGGTTGTTCCATGCCGAAGACTTGTTCGCAGCAAGTTCAGTGATCGGTGCCATGAGCGTCGAAGCCGCTATGGGCAGCCGTAGCCCGTTTGATCCTCGCATCCATGCGGCGCGTGGTCAGAAAGGTCAAATCGATTCGGCCATGGTCTTCCGTCATCTACTGGGTGAAGAGTCTGAGATAAGCTTAAGTCATGCTAACTGTGAAAAGGTGCAAGATCCTTACTCACTGCGCTGTCAGCCACAGGTGCTGGGGGCTTGCTTGACCCAAATTCGTCACGCTGCCGATGTGTTAGGCACAGAGGCCAATGGCGTAACCGATAACCCACTGGTGTTCCAAGATACAGGCGATATCATTTCTGGCGGTAACTTCCACGCCGAACCCGTGGCTATGGCGGCGGATAATCTGGCGATTGCGATTGCTGAACTGGGCTCCATTGCCGAGCGTCGTATTGCACTGCTAATCGATTCTAGCCTGTCGAAACTGCCGCCATTTTTGGTGAAAAACGGCGGCGTCAACTCAGGTTTTATGATCGCTCAAGTCACTGCGGCAGCTTTGGCGTCCGAGAACAAAACCTACGCTCATCCGGCATCAGTTGACAGCTTGCCAACATCGGCTAACCAAGAAGATCACGTCTCTATGGCGACCTTTGCTGCCCGCCGCTTGCGCGATATGAGCGAAAATACCCGTGGTGTACTGGCAATTGAATTGTTAGCGGCGGCTCAGGGTTTAGATTTCCGCGCTCCTTTAGCCCCAAGTGCTGCAGTGGCTAAGGCTAAAGCCGAATTGCGTGAAGTCGTCGCCTATTACGATAAAGACAGATACTTCGCGCCAGATATCGAAGCCGCGACAGATTTGTTGTATACAGCGAGCTTTAACACTTATTTGCCAGCAGGAACGCTAGCCAGCTTTTAGGCGTTTGTTTTAGTTTAATGGCTGAACAGGTGTTTACTCCGCGGGAATAGGCTGCACTGAGGTGCTTTTGTTATCGCGCCCAGATTTTGCACCTCAATGTGCTAAAAATAAGCGTTAAAAGGCAAAATTTAAGGTGCAGGCAGATTGCTTGTGCCTTTTTCTTTGGTTTTTATCTGCTTTTCCTCGATCTTTGTCTTTGCCATTTTGGTGTGTTTAACACCGCAGACTCTGCACTTTTTGCCCTAATCTTTACATTGTCAGTTTTTGTGGCTGTCTATCCCTCTAGAAACCGTTACCTTTGTGTTTTTATCCGCCATCATTATGCATATTTGAATGCATATAATCATTTTTAATAACCATAACCCTATGATGTGGGACAATATGGGGTTGTCATGTTGGACAAATTGTCTTTTACAGTTTATTGGTTTTTAATTCCTATTTTTGTGCTTTTATCATTGATAAATGGTCTTTGATACTTTGTTGTTAATGTTTTTTGGAGTTAAGTTCTGTGGTTGTTTATTTGAGATCTTGATCTCATGTCATTATTTGTTATCTATTTCTTCTTTGGGGATAATCTTAAATTAAGTGTGGTCTTTAGTAGGACTCACTCAATCGGTTGCCATTTTTACCACAGCAACCACTAGACTCATAACGACAAGAGTGTGAGAGGACGCAATGAACAGACGCCAGTTTTTTAGACTGTGTGCTGCCGGAGCTGCCACCTCAGCAATTTCAGCGTTGGGATTGATGTCCGAAAAGGCCTATGCGGCCGTTCGAGAATTCAAACTCATTAGCGCGAAAGAAACCCGCAATAACTGCTGCTATTGCTCAGTGGGTTGCGGATTGCTGATGTACAGCAAAGGAAGTAACGGCAAAAACGCCGAACAAAGTATTTTCCATATCGAAGGGGATGCAGACCATCCAGTCAACCGCGGGGCCTTGTGTCCTAAGGGTGCTGGTCTAGTGGATTATGTGAACAGCCCTAATCGTCTTAAATATCCTGAGTACCGTGCGCCAGGCAGTAATGAATGGACTCGTATCAGCTGGACTGAAGCTTACCAACGCATCGCCCGTCTGATGAAGAATGACCGTGATGCTAACTTGATTGAAAAGAATTCTGCTGGGATGACGGTTAACCGTTGGCTTAGCACTGGGATGATGACCTCGTCGGCGATGCCGAATGAAGGCGGCTATATCACCCAGAAATTTGCACGGGCACTGGGCCTAGTTGCAATCGATACTATTGCGCGTAACTGACACTCTCCAACGGTAGCAAGTCTTGCTCCGACATTTGGACGTGGTGCCATGACCAACCACTGGATCGATATTAAAAACTCTAATTTGATCATTATTATGGGCGGTAATGCTGCAGAGGCTCACCCTGTCGGATTCGGCTGGGTTACAGAAGCTATGCAACATAACAACGCTAAACTTTTGGTGGTCGATCCTCGCTTCACCCGTAGCGCCGCTGTGGCCGATTACTATGCGCCGATCCGCTCGGGCACAGATATCGCCTTCCTGCTCGGGGTGATCCGCTATCTTATTGAAACCAAACAAGTGAACTACGACTATGTGAAGGCTTATACCAATGCCAGTTACATAGTGCGCGAAGACTTCTCCTTTAGTGAAGGTCTGTTCAGTGGTTTCGATGAAGAAACAGATAGCTACAATAAAGAGTCTTGGTATTACGAGTTAGACGAACAGGGTTACGCGAAAATCGATCCTAGCTTCGAACATCCACGCTGTGTGTGGAACTTAATGAAGCAACATGTAGAACGCTATGACTTTGAAACAGTTAGCAATATTACCGGTACGCCGATTGCGGACTATGAGATCGTTTGCCAACAAATTGGTAGCACTCATACCCACGATAGAGCCGCGACCTTTATGTATGCCTTAGGTTGGACTCACCACAGTAAAGGGGCGCAGAACATTCGCTCTATGGCCATGGTGCAGTTGCTGCTGGGTAACATTGGGGTGTTGGGCGGTGGTGTTAACGCTCTGCGCGGACACTCGAACGTGCAAGGCGCGACCGATATGGGTTTATTGTGTCAAAGCTTGCCCGGTTACCTCAAGTTGCCGAACGAAAAAGACATTAATCTTAAAACCTATCTCCACAACTATACCCCTGTCGCTCTGCGTCCGGGTCAAACCAACTATTGGCAAAATTACCCTAAATTCTTTGTTTCGCAAATGAAGAGTTTTTGGGGCGATAACGCCACGGTTGAAAATGACTTTGGTTATGACTGGTTGCCGAAATGGGACAAGCAGTACGATTTTACTAAACACTTAGATATGGCTTTCCACGGCGAAGTGAATGGCTACATTATCCAAGGTGTTAACGCCATTAACTCTATGCCAAACCGTAATAAGGTACTCAAAGCCTTGAGTAATCTTAAGTACATGGTGGTGTTAGATGCCTTGGCAACGGAAACTGCAACCTTCTGGCAAAATGCCGATGGCTTCAATGAAGTCAATCCCGCTGAAATCATGACTGAAGTGTTCCGTTTACCTACGACATGTTTTGCCGAGGAAGAAGGTTCCATCGTCAACTCTGGCCGTTGGATGCAGTGGCATTGGAAGGGAGCTAACCCGCCGGGTGAAGCCAAGCCAGATGCTGAGATTCTCTCTGGCGTCTTAATGGCAATGCGTGAACTGTACAAACAAGAGGGCGGTAAGCTGCCTGAACCAGTGCACGCGATGAGCTGGAATTACCACAATCCTCACTCACCGCACGCTGAAGAAATCGCTCGCGAGCTTAACGGTAAGGATCTCGTGACTCAACGTCAGCTCAGTAGTTTTGCTGAACTGAAAGCCGATGGTAGTACCGCCAGCGCCTGTTGGATTTATGCGGGTTCTTGGACCGAAGAAGGCAACTTGATGGCTCGCCGTGACAACCATGATCCTTCCGGTAAAGGTGTTACTCCGGGTTGGGCATTTGCTTGGCCAGCAAACCGTCGTGTGCTGTATAACCGCGCTTCTTGCGATATCAACGGCAAACCTTGGGATCCAAAACGCACTATCGTCGAGTGGGTTGACGGTAAGTGGCACGGTATCGATGTGGGCGACTTCAATATGAAGTTAACACCACAGGAATCCGCTGGCCCCTTCATCATGCAACCCGAAGGTGTGGGTCGTTTCTTCGCCCTTAAATTATTGGCCGAAGGTCCGTTCCCTGAGCACTACGAGCCGATGGAGTCGCCTATTGGGTTGAACCCGTTACACAAGGTCACCAGTAACCCTGCGGTACGTATGTTACCGGGTGTGAAGGAAACCTTAGGCTCCCATAAGGACTTCCCTTATGTGGCAACTACGTACTGTGTAACTGAACACTTTAACTTCTGGTCTACGCATGCTCGTTTAGCTGCGATTTCTATGCCTGAAACCTTCGTCGAAATCGATGAAATGTTAGCGGCAGAAAAAGGTATCGCCAATGGGGATTGGGTCACTGTCAGCTCTAAACGCGGCAGCATTGAAACCAAAGCCTTAGTGACTAAACGGCTACAGCCGTTAAAGGTAAATGGCCAGTTAGTCCATACCGTCGGGTTACCCCGTCACGGCAGCCATAATGCACTCACTCGTAAGAGTTACTCCTGTAACGTACTCACCACGGAAGTGGGGGATGCAAATACACAGGTGCCTGAGTTCAAAGCATTTTTGGTTAACATCACTAAAGCGGAGGGGATCTGATTATGGCATCACAAGACATTATCCGCCGCTCCGGTACTTCAGCGGTGACGCCTGCGGCAAAGGGGCGTAATTCATCAGAAAAGGTCGCCAAGCTGTTCGACGCCACTAAGTGTAATGGCTGTAAAGCCTGCCAAGTGGCGTGTTCTGAGTGGAATGATTTACGGGAAGAGGTGGGCACCTTCCAAGGCAGTTACCAAAACCCTATGTCGCTATCGGGCCAATGTTGGACCCTGATGGAGTTCCATGAGGTGATGGAAAGCAACAAGCTGCGTTGGCAATTTACCCACTCGGCCTGTATGCACTGTGCTGACCCTGCCTGCTTAACGGCCTGTTCGACCTCGGGCGCGATTATCCAGCACGCCAATGGTGTGGTGGACTTCGATTCGGACAAATGTATCGGCTGCGGTTATTGTGCCAGTGCTTGTCCCTTTGATGTGCCCAAAATAGATCCTAAGGATAACAAGGCCTACAAGTGCACTATGTGCTCTGACCGTTTGGCTGTGGGATTGGAACCTTCCTGCGTTAAGTCCTGTACCACAGGGGCGCTGCGTTTTGGCACCCGTGAGGACATGTTGTTCTACTCGCAAAAACGGGTCGAAGAACTGAAGGAAAAGGGCTTTGCTAAGGCAGGACTGTATAACCCTGAGGGTGTAGGTGGCACGGGTATGATGATGATATTACACGATATCAATCAGCCCGAAAGCTACAACATGCCTGATAACCCGCAGATCCCACTGTCACTCACTCTGTGGCAGGACTGGGTCAAACCTTTAGGTACTATGGGCATTCTTGCCACTGCCGCCGTCGCTTGTCTGCATAAGATCACCGTCGGTCGCAACATAGTCGAAGAAGACCAACCGGGTTATCAACCGCCAGAGGAAGAGGCTAAGCAGGAAGAGGGGGCCGACAAATGAGCAAGCATGATAAGCAAGAAATGATAGTGCGTCACAAGCTGTTCGATCGCATCTGTCATTGGTTCATTGTGGCGGTTGGCCTAGTGACATTTCTCACTGGCTTTTCCTTCTTCTATCCGTCGTTTCAATGGCTTGGGGCGATAGCGGGCACACCGCAATTGGCGAAGTTTATTCATCCCATTGCGGGCTTGATGATGTGCTTACCTCTGATGTTGATGTTGGTGCGTTACTACAAACACAACAAATGGGAAAAGCACGACCTCGCTTGGATGCTCGCCATTAAGGATGTGATGTTCGAGAACGAGGAGAAAATCCCGCCTATCGGCCATTACAACCCTGGGCAAAAGGTATTGTTTCGCGCCTTCGTGCTGACATCTATCACTTTAACGGTGACGGGAATCATCATGTGGCAGCCTTACTTTGCGCCCTATTTCTCAGCCACTGTGGTGGGTTGGGCCATTCTGTTGCACGCCATTTGTGCGCTCATCATGTTGATTTTTGTGATGGTACATTTTTGGATGGCGACATGGGTGGAAGGGTCGGTTAAGGGCATGCTTTACGGCAAAGTCTCTAAGGCTTGGTGCCGCAAACATCACCCTGTGATGTTGGATGAACATTCGGACGTGGAGAAACATTAATGAGTCATACAGCCGAGATACCTCTGGCCCAAGGCAGCGAATCGCCGCTGGAACTTAAACCGTTAAAAGCGGCAGATCCCCAAGCTGTGTATCACAGAAGGGCGCAGCGTTTGCTGTCATTGGCCAAGGACTCGCCGCTGGCTGATTACTTTGAGCTATGTCGCCGTTTGGTCTCTATACAGGCCAGGTTAGCGCAGGAGGCTGACTTCGGTAAGCTTCTCGCTTGGGGGGAAGATGAGGCGACTCCGCTTTCTCTGTTGGGCTCAGAGGCAGATAGCTATTGGCAAGGACTGCTACAGCAACTGTTAAGTGATTTGTTGCCGCAGGTGGATGAATCCATAGCTCGGGTAGTGCGTTTGCTGATGCAGCAATCGCCCGAGCAACTGAGTTCTTGGGGGCGTTCACTACGCCAAGGGCATGTCAGTGAAGTGCCTGCCCGTTTTAGCTTATTCATCTGGGCGGCGATGGGCGTTTATTGGTCGCATTGGGCACCTATGGTCATCAAGCGGATGGAGCCGTGCAAGGTGACGCAGCAGAGTATGTGTCCCGTTTGTGGATGTCATCCGGTGGCGAGTGTGATTGTCGATCAGCCCCGAGCTGGTTTGCGCTACCTGCATTGCAGTCTGTGCGAGAGCGAATGGCATTACATTCGTGCCCATTGCACCAGTTGCGGTCAGGACAAAGAGATGACGATTTGGTCGCTAGATGATGCCAAGGCTCAAGTGCGGATCGAAAGCTGCGATGAATGTCATGGCTATACCAAGATGATGTTCGTCGAAAACTCGCCGTCTATGGATGTGGCGGCAGACGATCTCGCAACCTTGATGTTAGACAGTGAGCTAAATGCTAAGGGCTTTGGTGCAACAACACTGAACCCACTGCTACTGGCCCACGAAACCACGTAAGCCACATAGCTTAAACAAATGCGGGAGGGAGTCGGGTTGCTGATCCCTTCCTGCTTTTTATAAACCAATGGCAATAATATAAACAAAATGACACAGATGATGACCCAAGCACCTGAAACACTACAAGTTCTGTACCGAGCTTTGCCTTCAATGGATAGCCTACTTGCAGAGCCTAGTTTTGTGGTATTGCAGCAGTCCTACGGCAAAGCGGCAGTAAAGGCCGCACTGGATACCCAGTTAAAGGCGGCGCGCAGCTTAATCGGCCGTGAGCACTGTTTGCCGACATGGTGTGGCGAGCTTGCGCAATTGCACAGATGTTTGGTTGATCGACTGTCTAATGATTACAGCCACAGCTTAAAACCTGTATGGAATCTCACTGGCACCATATTGCATACCAACCTTGGCCGAGCGCAGCAGTCAGAAGCGGCAATTCGAGCCGTGACTTCTGTTATGCGCTACCCCACACCGCTGGAATTTGAGCTTGCGGCAGGTGAACGTGGTCACAGGGATAATGCAATCAGTGCTTTAATCCAGCGCTTAACGGGGGCCGAGGCTTGTTGTGTTGTGAATAACAATGCCGCAGCTGTGTTGTTGATGCTGTCAGCGGTGGCTGCGGGGAAAGAAGTCATAGTCTCCCGTGGTGAGTTGGTGGAAATTGGCGGCGCGTTTCGCATCCCTGACATTATGCGCCAAGCGGGTTGCACCTTAGTCGAGGTCGGCAGCACCAATCGGACTCACCTTAAGGATTATGAGCAGGCCATTACTGAAAATACCGCTGCGATAATGAAGGTCCACACCAGTAATTATCATATTAGTGGTTTTACTGCCGCAGTGGAGGAGGCAAGGCTGGGTCAGTTATGCCGTGAGCGTGGCATATCACTCATTTCAGATCTTGGCAGCGGTTCACTGACGGATCTGCGCCGCTTTGGCCTAAAACAAGAACCTACGCCCCAAGCCATGCTAGCCGATGGTGTCGATTTAGTCAGTTTTTCCGGCGACAAACTATTGGGTGGCCCTCAGTCTGGTTTGATCGTTGGCAAACAGTCGCTGATTAAGAAGTTACAGAGTCATCCACTAAAGCGCGCCCTGCGTTGCGATAAGCTGATCTTGGCGGCGTTAGAAGCGACATTGATCCACTATCTTAACCCTGAAACCTTAGACATTGAGCTGCCTATTATGGCGAAATTTGCCCGTAGCCAAGAGACGTTATGGCAGATTGGTCGTCGCTTACAGCAAGCTTTGGTTCCACACTTTGAACCTTGTTATCGCATTGAGTTAGTCGAGTGCCAAACACAGGTCGGCAGTGGCTCGCAGCCCGATACTTTTTTACCCTCAGTGGCGTTGTGTTTTACCGCACTCAATGGCGGCAGTTTAAGCCTATTAGAGCAACATTTTAAGCAGGCGGCACGGCCTATCATAGGTCGCATGAGTCAGGACCAACTCAGATTAGATCTGCGCGGTCTTGATAGTGAAGCCGAACTCCTCGCCGAGTTGAGT
Source organism: Shewanella sp. SM21 (assembly GCF_025654335.1). Classification (NCBI taxonomy): domain Bacteria; kingdom Pseudomonadati; phylum Pseudomonadota; class Gammaproteobacteria; order Alteromonadales; family Shewanellaceae; genus Shewanella; species Shewanella sp. SM21. Next base: position 92,133 of record NZ_JAKKRL010000012.1, on the reverse strand, counting down.
ACGTTAGGTGTGCAGTTGTGATCATTGTGACTGCGGGTCATGTCGATCATGGCAAGAGTACGCTTATTCGCGCTTTGACTGGGATGAATACCGATCGTCTGCCGGAGGAAAAACGCCGCGGTATGACGATCGATCTCGGCTATGCGTTTATGCCGCTTATGGATGGTTCGCGCCTTGCTTTTATTGATGTGCCTGGGCATGAAAAATTTATCAACAACATGCTGGTGGGCGTGAGTCATGCTCGCCATGCCTTACTCGTGCTGGCCTGTGATGATGGCGTTATGCCACAAACCCGCGAACATCTGCAAATCCTAGCGCTCTTACCGCTTCACAGTTTGACCTTAGTACTGACTAAGCGGGATCTGGTTGGTAGTAGTATGGCTGAGCAGCTTGTCGCCGATGGCTTAACTTTGCTGGCCGAGTATGGCATTGAGGCCAGTGGTGTTTTTCAGGTGTCGGCAAGTGAAACTGCCGACTTAGCATCCAATGGTGTGGCCGCGCTTAAGGCGCATATTCTTGATTTAGCTGAACAGGAGTCTAAGCGGGCTGAGGATGCCAGCAGTTTTAGGATGACGCTCGATCGCGCCTTTAGTGTGAAGGGCGCAGGTTGTGTGGTTACGGGTACAGTGATCAGCGGCAATGTGTGCGTGGGTGATAGTCTTTTTAGCTCAGGGCAAAAGGCCAAACTCAGAGTGCGAGGCATACATTGTCAGGGACAAGAAGCCCAAAGGGCTGTCACGGGTACACGCGTAGCACTCAATTTAACGGGTGTCGATAACCATAGGGAGCCAGAGCGTGGCGATTGGCTGAGCAGTTTGCCTCAAGCCGAGCTCTGTAGCCGCCCTGTAGTGCATATTCGAGCCTTCGATTTTTTAGGCTGTGAGTCATTAGTGCATTGGCAAAATGTCCACTGTCACCATGGCGCCGATCATACTTTAGGTCGAGTTTCCCTGTTAAATGAAGCTGATGAAGAAGGCTTCTGTCTGGCGGAGTTGGTACTCGAAAAGCCACTACTCCTATGCCAAGACGATCGAATTGTCCTGCGACACATTGGGGGTAAACAGACTTTAGGTGCGGGGCGAGTGTTGGCGCTGAAAGTCCCTAATCGTAAGAAACGTACGCCTGAACGAGTCGCGAGATTACTGCAATTAGCACGCTTGGATAATCCTGCCCATGTGGTGGCTTTACTCGGCCAAACTCAGGCGCTAGAGCTTGATGAAATCGCGTGGCGTTGGCAATTAACCGACGAAGGGCTGGCAATGCTGTTAGCCCAAGCGGGTTTAGTCCGTTTTGGGGCATTTGCTGTAGCGACAAGTTTACTTGAGCAAGAAAAACAACAGTTTATTACTTTACTTAGCGAGTTCCATCAACAGCATCCCGACCAACTTGGACTTGGGCGTAATCGCCTGCAGCGCATGAGCCATAGCGCTTTGCCGCCCGAATTAGCCAATAAAGTGCTCGACACGCTTTGCCAAGAAGGTCGCATGGTGCTGCGTGGTGCCTTGTTGCAGCTCGCTGAACACAAAATAGTGCTAGATGCTGAGGCTCAGCATTGTTGGCAGGCGCTTGCGCCTTGGCTGGCACAGCAAACTGCCCCTGTATGGGTCACCGAAATGGGCGAATACCTTGCGCTAGAACCTGCCAAATTAAGGTTGTTGTGTTTCCAGCTGGTGCAGCAGGGGTTTATTACTGCTGTGGTGAAGGACAGATATTTGCTCAGCGAGCAAATCTGTTACTACGCCAGCTTAGTGCGTACTCATATTGCAGAACATGGCAAGCTCGAAACGGCAGAATTTAAAGACATGGTTGGGCTTGGGCGTAAGGTGAGTATTCAACTGCTTGAGTTCTTTGACAGAAGTGGTTTTACCCGTAGGAAGTATCGCAGTAATAGTCGAGAAGTTCGGGATGCCGAGTTGTTTTTTTCCCATGAGAATTGGCGGAAGAACATAGGAGTCGAACCTACCCAGGACTGCTGGCAGCCCTACCCGGATTTGAAATCCGGACGCCTCACCGGAGACGACGTTCTTCCAATAGAAGACTTAGGGATAGTAGAAAATGCGTAAGGATGATTCAAGGCGATTCTTATTTAGTTTATGGGTTTGTGATACAAGTCTTAAATTGTCATCAAACTAATTGTTTTTATTTGGTTTTATAGTTTTAAAGGGGCGCTATGGAATATCATTCACATGAAGTGGTGACAGAAAGAAACGTGATCTTGTTAGAACATGGGCACGCATCTGAGCTGACTGACTACTTAGCTAATGAAGTGCGGGTTGCACTGGTCTATAACGGCATAGCGCATACCGTGATGTTGGCGAGCCCTCAAGATTTAGAAGCCTTCGCTATTGGTTTTACGTTATCTGAACGTATCGTTTCCCATATCAATGATATCAAAGGGGTGGAGCTCGAGTTCACCAGTGAAGGCGTGTTGATCCAAGTGGAAATCAACCAACGATGCTTTATGGAACTCAAGCAACAAAGGCGCAATATGGCGGGGCGCACAGGTTGTGGATTGTGCGGTGTTGCCCAGCTCGAAGAGGCCGTCAAGCCTGTGATGCGGGTGGACTCAGATGCCAGATTCAATATCGAACACTTACAGGTCGCACTTGGGCAAATTCAAGATAATCAACAACATTTTAAGCTGACGGGCGCCACTCATGCGGCCATGGGGCTTAACCATCAAGGACAGATCATCGCCGCCTATGAGGATATAGGCAGGCATATCGCACTAGACAAGCTAATTGGCGCCTTTTCCGCTCACAATGTGGAACGTCCAGTGGCCGTATTGCTCACCAGTCGCGCGAGTTTTGAGATGGTGCAAAAGGCCGCTAGTGCCAATATCCAAATTCTGTTTGCTATGTCCGCCGTGACTTCACTGGCGTTGGAATTAGCAGAGAAAAGCAATATCACGCTTATCGGTTTTTGCCGCAATGGCAGGGCAACGCTCTACACCCACGGTTATCGACTGTTGGGACAGCACTGCGCTAGCTTAGCTAAAGCCATTTAAGCGTGAGGCCACTTGAGATTGAGGTTGTCGAACGACTTCAATCATTCTGGCACACAGGTTATAAGCGCATTGCGCTTATTTTTTATAGTCTCGTTCATTAGGGTAATGACATGACATGGCAACAATTTAAACAAGAATATTTGGTCCGTTTTTGGGCGCCTATGCCAGCGGTTATCGCTGCAGGTATCCTTTCTACTTACTATTTTGGTTTGACCGGAACCTTCTGGGCTGTTACTGGGGAATTCACTCGTTGGGGTGGTCATTTACTGCAGTTTTTAGGTGCAGATCCAGAAACTTGGGGTTATTTCAAAGTGATAGGTCTGCAGGGCTCTCCTCTAGATCGTATCGACGGCATGATGATTATCGGTATGTTTGGTGGTTGTATTGCTGCTGCGCTTTGGGCCAATAACGTCAAACTGCGTATGCCACAGAGCCGTATCCGTATTGCTCAGGCACTGATCGGCGGCATTATTGCTGGCTTTGGTGCCCGTTTAGCTATGGGTTGTAACCTTGCCGCCTTCTTCACGGGTATTCCGCAGTTCTCTTTACATGCTTGGTTCTTTGCTTTGGCGACTGCGGCAGGCTCTTACTTTGGTGCAAGATTTACCTTGCTGCCGATGTTCCGTATTCCGATAAAACTGAAAAAGGTAAATAAAGCGACTTCAATCAAGCAGGACGAAAACCAAGCTAGACGTCGTTTCCGTATCGGTATGTTGGTGTTTGTAGGCATCGTCGGTTGGGGGTTATTGACTATGTTCAATGCGCCAAAACTCGGCATTGCTATGCTCTGTGGTGTTGGTTTTGGTTTATTAATCGAACGGGCCCAAATCTGCTTTACCTCAGCGTTCCGCGATATGTGGATCACTGGTCGTACTCACATGGCGAAGGCGATTATCTTAGGCATGGCGGTCAGTGCGATAGGTATTTACAGCTATGTGCAACTGGGTGTGCCACCTAAGATCATGTGGGCTGGCCCTAATGCGGTGATCGGCGGCTTACTGTTTGGTTTTGGTATTGTACTGGCTGGTGGTTGTGAAACGGGTTGGATGTATCGTGCAGTCGAAGGCCAAGTGCATTTCTGGTGGGTGGGCTTAGGTAACGTGTTGGGTTCAACCTTACTGGCGTATTACTGGGATGATATCGCTCAGCCATTAGCAACGAACTGGGACAAAGTTAATTTACTGACCAGCTTTGGCGATAAAGGCGGATTATTGCTGACCTATGTGCTGCTGGGGCTCTCCTTTGGCGCTATGTTGCTGTGGGAAAAACGTTTCTTTGCTCGCAAGGCGAAGCGTGATGAACAATTGCTAGCGGAGGCGGCGTAATGGCTCAATATATTCCAGATTATCAACTCGATATGGTGGGTGAACCTTGCCCTTATCCCGCAGTGGCTACTCTTGAGGCTATGCCAAAGTTAAAGCCCGGTGAAATTCTCGAGGTGATTAGTGACTGCCCGCAGTCTATTAACAACATTCCCCTCGATGCTAAAAATCATGGTTATAAAGTGCTGGAAATTGAGCAGAATGGTCCGACTATTCGTTATCTGATCCAGCGTTAATCACTGACTTTCGCGATTATGAAAACAAAAAAGCACAAACTTATGTTTGTGCTTTTTACTATTTCCTCAGGAAATACAATTAGCTTCCTCAGTAAAAGTTTCTTTCAGCTAATTGGGCAAATTCAGGATTAGCCTTGGCAATCTACTGGCAGATATTCATCCGGAATACCGTTGCTGCTGCAAACCCAAGTGATATTATTTTGCTCATCAACTTGAGGCGATAGATAGACTTCATAGCCTTGATAATCCCCGAGTGCTTCGCTTCCTATAAAACCGACTATGCCATCTGTGTACAGATTAAATGTCGCAATCTGCTCGTCCGTGAGTCCAAGCACATCCAATTCGGTTGGCCAAGCTTTGTTGGTTTGATAGTAACCGACTAAGATGTCAGTGATCGGTGCCAGTGCTTGATGTTGCTGGTCGATACTGGCAATGGCCAGTGCCGCATCGGGTACATTCAATGCTGCTGGTGTGGCTTCGGTCGTGGTTGGCGCCTCATAACTCGTGGCGGCACCCATCTTCTCTTGATAGTCCTTATACGCTGGCAACGCGACTGCTGCAGCAATACCAATAATCGCAGCGAAGATTATCAATCCACCGCCTGCTGTGCCTAAACGTGGCATAAAGAAGCTGAGTACATAGGCCCATGCACTGCGTGATGGCGGTGCATATTCCACTCCTTGTGCTTTGGCTTGGACTCTCGCCATGCGCTTGGTCAACCAAGGATAGCTGCCATTAAGCTCGTGCAGCGACATCCAAAAACCACTCGACTCACTGGCTTGGCGGATATATTGATCCACATTCATACGTTTCCATTGCTCGACACCAGCGGCTAACACAGCAACGGCATTTGTGGCTGAACGTAAGCTGTTGCAGCAACGTAATCCGTGGAGATCGCAGGTATATTCACAGGCGCGAGAATAAGCCGCACCCACTAAAGGTAACCAAGTGGCGAAGACTAAGAAGGGCGCTTTACCTATATGATTGCGGCGAATATGGCCTAACTCGTGACCGATATAGAAGTTGAGCGCATCTTTATCTGACTCAAGCGCATCCACAATCGATGAAAATAGCACTATATAGTTGCGACCGAGGAAGCGTGTCGCCAGTGCGTTTAACATGCCATCAGCTGCCAATAAGTAAGCGCGTGGTGGCTCGCGCATTTCTAAACGTTCGCAACACGCTAAATATTGTTTATGTAATTCAGGAAATTGCTCTGCATTGATTTCGACAGCCGTGCCTTTTAAGTAGCTGATAAAGGCGGAGTGGCTAAAGAGATAAATAATAAAAAACATCAACACATAGAGCAGCGCCATGCCAAAAGTGCCTATGATCAATGCCGCCCAGACGATCCCAGAAATAATAGCTAACAGAGTGAACAGCGATTTTTCCTTCGAATAGACAATATCTGTCATTTGAATGGGATTCTCGTTCCCTGCGGTAATAACTTGTTCCATGTTGATCCTTTTCCTTGTGAAGAGACAAACGGCGTGAAAATAGTCAATTTTACTCGAAAATTCAACCACTATCGCGTGCAAAGCAAAAAATTAACCGTTTTGTCATTAGTTTAATCAGCTATGCACAAATTGGAGTAAGTCAATTTCGCCAGGATTTTGTGGTTTTTTAGCGCTAAAGAGTCCGATTATGCAGGCGGACACAGATTGGTAAGTGGCTCTTAGTCTCTGGGCATTTTCCTCGCAGCGCACTAGAATTAGGTGTTTTCGCAGCATATCGGCTGAGGGTTAAGTCTTAAGTTAGAACCGAGATAAAAGTAAATCACATCACTATGAGTGCACTTTAAGGCATGGTTCTTCAAGGCAGAGTGCTTTGAGTCAGGCTCGGTTAAGCCTATATAGGGTTAGCTATGGCAAGCGTTGAAACAAACCACAGAAATACAAAGGAATTGAGATGGCTAAGTTAACAAATAAGATGATAAGTAATCGATTGGGTTTCAAATGGTACTGTGCCGCAGGCGTGATGGTTAGCGCGTTAAGTGCGGGAGTAATGGCGGCTAATGCACCTTCTTTTGACTGCACGAAAGTGAATGCTGGCAGCATTGAAGACATGGTCTGTAAGGATGCAGGGCTGAACCAACTTGATAATCAGTTAGCTAAGGTCTATAGCCAAGCGCTTGAAAAAGCGAAGAATGAACAACCTCCTACTTTAAAGGCGATGCAACGTGGTTGGGTGAAAGGCCGTAATGAATGCTGGAAGAGCGACGATAAGCACGCGTGTATTGAATCTAGCTATCAAACCCGCATTGCCGAACTGCAGGCACAATATCGTTTAGTAGAAATGACCGGCCCAGTGTTTTATGCCTGTGACGGCAATCCTGCTAACGAAGTGGTCGTGACTTATTTTAAAACCGAACCTGCCACCCTGATTGCTGAACATGGTGATAGTACTTCATTAATGTTTGTGCAACCCAGCGGCAGCGGCGCTAAGTATCAAGGTCGTAATGAAAGTCTTTGGGAACATCAAGGCGAAGCGAAAGTGGTTTGGGGCTACGAAGCACCAGAAATGACCTGTAAACTGGTGACCAAATAGGATTGATTTAAGGTCGCCATGAAACAAGCTCTAGTGCATATCGCCTTAGTCGTAAGAGATTACGACGAGGCGATTGATTTTTATGTGAATAAATTAAAATTCGAATTAGTCGAAGACACTTATCAAGCCGAGCAAGATAAGCGCTGGGTCGTTGTTGCCCCACCGGGTTCTAAGGGCGCTTCTATCTTGTTAGCGCGGGCGTCTAAACCTGAGCAGTTCGATTTTATCGGTAATCAGGCGGGTGGTCGGGTGTTTTTATTTTTAAATACCAATGACTTTTGGCGTGATTATCGCCGTATGGTCGCCGATGGCGTGGAGTTTGCGCGCGAGCCGCAAGAACAAGACTATGGCACAGTCGCTGTGTTTAAAGATCTCTACGGTAACTTATGGGATTTACTGCAATTGAACCCGAATCATGTCATGGCTAAGCGAATGAGTTAAGATTCAGTATTTCGTATGAATTACCGCGCAAGCTATTTAATGGGGTCAAACACTGGGAATACTCTTTGTGTTTGACCTCTGTTAAGTTCGTTTAAAATTCTCAGTTATTGATCATTTTTATTGGGAATTCACTGTAAATTTCAATTTATTCTTGTGGAACGGATAGATTTTATAATGGATCGGCCAATGCCATTATGTTTTTATTCAAAATTAAATATCTATCGAATAAATTATTCTTTGGTTTTTATAATTACCCATTCACTTTTTTCGTACTTTAGTATTTAACTCACATTTAAATTAATGAGCGTCAGTTTTTGTTGACAGTTTTATACGTCACTTATTTGCATAGGCGATTATTGTCACTTAGCTTCTTTAATGTTCTCTAGCTATAAAAATTTAGTCGTGAATATCATTACGTCTAAAGCAAGCTGGCATTTGAAAATAATATTTAATCTGAGTGACTTACTAAAGGAATCTGATAAGTATGAATTTTTTTAAAATACGTTGCACGGCATTATGGATAGGCCGCGCGTTAAGTGTCTCCGCGATAATAGCGTTACCATCGTTCGCATCTGATATGCCAACCAGTCAGTATCATATTGATGCAGAAGAAATGAAAATGGTAGATATGCCTAGTGTGTTACTGCCATTTAATAATCTGATGTTTTTATATGGCGTAGATGCATCGCAGTTTGATTTAGCTGACTTTATTTACGTCAATGTTCCTGATTTAATCGATAAAGAAGAGGCGATTACGCATTGGGCTGGATATTATAGTATTAACCCCAAAGTCATACTGACTTTGATGGAAATGCAATCTCAGTTAATTTCGTCTCCGACAGCTGAAGCGCTTAACCGACCTTTGGGAACATTATCGGATAAACAGGGTTTTGAGGAACAACTCCAAGATGTATTGGCTCAGCTATCACAACGTTTTTATGCCTATGAAGAGTCTCAATTAAAAGGCCTATACCCGCCAAGTACCTACGCAGTTAACGCATCGAGTTTCGCATTATTGGCTTTGTTAAACGGTCGTAGGATAGAGCAACAGCAAGATGCCGTTATGACGGGTGAGCACGCTTTGGGATTGGACCCATTCATTGAGCAGTTTAGATTATTATTTGGCAATACTGACCGTGAGTTGTTAATGAGTTCAGTTGCTAAAAATCCGCTTGTAGCTGATTCAATTCAGTCGATGCAACAAGTCGTCCCATTGGCGAATATTACCGCGAGTAGTCTGCCACCCAGTAACATGCTGCAAATGCCTTGGCGACAGGGATATTCATGGCAATCCAATGGTGCTCATTCGCATACTGGGTCTGGCTATCCGCTATCATCAATCGATGTATCCTACGATTGGCCACAATGGGGGAGTCCGACTTATTCGGTTGCTTCCGCACATGATGGGACTGTCAATGTGTTGTCTCGCTGCCAAGTACGGGTGACAAATGCTAACGGTTGGGCGACTAACTATTATCATATGGATCAAATTACAGTGCGTAATGGTCAATATGTAAACCAGAATACCGTGATGGGCATTTATGCAAATAATAAAAATGCAGCCTTGTGTGAAGGTGGGAGTTCAACTGGGCCACATTTGCATTTTTCTTTATTAAAGGATGGCCGCCATGTGTCGTTGCAAGATGTACATTTTGGACAATATAGAATCAACATTGGTAGTTATAACTATGACAATAACTGTAGTCGTTTCAATCTGTTTGATGTAAGTAACAATCGTACAATGTGCGCTTGGGCGCCGCTGTATAATGCTGGAAGTCTCTAATCAATGATAGAAAGCCCCTCAATCGAGGGGCTGATATAATGCGAGGAAAACCGTTGCTCGCTAAGCTAGCTGAATCCTCAAATTGTTTGGATATCCCTGTTTAAATTCTTGAATACCGGTGGTTTTTGGCGGGATTGTCAACGTATGGTCGCCGATGGCGTGGAGTTTGCGCGCGAGCCGCAAGAACAAGACTATGGCACAGTCGCTGTGTTTAAAGATCTCTACGGTAACTTATGGGATTTACTGCAATTGAATGATGAACATCCTATGGCTCACAGGTTAGCGTATCGGGAGCCAGGATTAGAAGTTAACCCCTAATCCTAAGGTGTAGCTGGTATCTCTCGTATTGCCTATCACTGTTTTAGTGTCGTTGAAGTCATATTTAAATGACAAATAAATCCGCTGAGTTAGCAGATATTTAAGTCCTACTGTCGAGTTTGAGATGTAATCAATCGAAGGCATATCTGGGAAGGCAATTTGCAGATCGGCATAGGACTCTAAAATGCCACCAAACCAATATTGTTTATAGTTAAGTGAGGCCGCCCAAGCATTTAGTTCTAGTTTAAAGGACTGTTGTTCAAGCCAAAAATGGTTGTAGGTTACGACGAAGTCTAATTTATCGCGCCCAGCACCCCAAAAGCGATAACCAGGACCGAGCCCCGCATAATAACTATGGCTATCGATGCCGAGTTTATCTTCTTCATAAAAATCTTCCTGACGTAACAGCCAATGCTCATTGAGCAGATAGTCTAATGAATAATGTCCTTCGAGGGTGTTGCGCTTCGTCACGTCATCTTCGGTTTCGTAGCGCACTTCGGTCTTGATATTATGTCGCCATTGCAAGGTTTCCGCTGTGATATCGCCTTTGATATGTAGCTTCTGACTATTTTTCTTGTTTTTGGTGACATCAAGTGTGGTTTCTACACTACCGTTAAAATTCCAATCTGAGTTTGCATAGTGCTGCGAGAATCTCAACTCACTCACGGGAGTGTGCTGGTTATTAATTAATACCATGCCATGTTCATTAGAGGCTTGAATACTTATGTCCTGTATGGAACGACTGACACTCCAAGGTCTAGTATCTGTGACTTCGAGGCTGAGAATAGCACTGCGTTGAATGGTAATTTTAGGGGTATAACTGGTGTTGATGATGAGATTTTGATCGTTAAACTCTTTAATTTCACCGCTAATTTTATCGCCATTGAGCAAAAAAACTGTGTCGGCATAACACAAGGGGCTGACACTACAGAGCGTAGCAACAAGGTACAATGCTGGATTGGATATCAGATTATGCATCTTGCTCGTGGGCTCAAAATAAAGGGAGAGTAAGTGTTGTCATTCTACTCGAACACAGGCTCTACAAAGCAATAACATTTGATAAAAGTGTTGATAAGGGATTGAAAACGGGTTCGCAATCCCTTACTTCTTTGCCTGTTAGCGTGAGTTAATTTCGGTTATTTTGAGGTTAATGAGCTGCTTCTGCCATTGGGATTTATCTATGCCTTCGACCCAAATGACGCTGCTTTTACGCTGTTCGCCTTTGCGTAGATAGGTCTCAGGCATGCGGAAAATGGCTTCCCACACTTCGAGTTTTTCGGTTTTGAGCAAAGTACCATTATCGGCGAAGAAGCTAGCTTCAACTTCAACTAAGGTAACGTGTTCATTGCTGGTGCTGGCGAGATCGAAGCTGAGTCCGAGTTTGTCGCCTTTCCATTGACCTTCAGCAAAGCTGACTTTGATCCCATCTTTTGCCGTTGAGCCTAATAGCTCAGGTTGGGTAATCGCAGTGGCGGTCAAGGTGGTGACTGGCGCAGCAACAGTTTGAGTGGTAACTGCGGCACTTGGGACACTGGCAATATTGCTCGATGCACTTGCTACGGCTGCAGTGGCTAAGGCATTGGGCGCTGCTTTGGTTTCAGTGATCACGTATTCCCAGGTAAAGTCGTCTTTGAGTCTGACTTGGGCGCCATTTTCTAGGGTGATATTGGCTACGTCGGCCGCCATAACCGATGATGTTAGCAATAACAATGAGCTAAGTGCGCTAAGGCGTAATGAAGTGTGCATTAATTTTCTGGCTCCGATATCCGTCTGAGTCAATATTCTGCCCTAACATAAACAATTTGCCGCATGTTAGTCACTGTCTAAGTCGTGTTTTGATGAATAAAGTGGATTAATGGCGAGATTTTAACGCTAGTACAGATTGAGCTAGCTGACTGTGGCACTATTAGATAGGTGTACATGAGCGGTATGCTCAATGAATAAAGTAACAGGAGATTAAGATGCAGATGAAACATGGAATTTATGGCTTAGTGATTGGATTGGCATTTAGCACTGTCACTTTGGCTGCTGAAGCACCGAAAGTGGGTTGCGCGGCGAAATTAGATGCCATTAGTGCCGAACTTGCCCAAGCAAAAGCGGCAGGTAATAAGCATAAAGTCGCGGGACTTGAAAAGGCCTATGACGAAGTTTCAACCCATTGCGACGATGATAGCTTATACGCCGAGCGAGTCGCTAAAGTTGAGGCTTTAGAGGAAAAACTCACCGAGCGCCAAAACGAATTGGCCAAAGCCATAGAAGAAGGTCGTTCTATGGATAAAATCAACAAGAAACGCAATAAAGTCGCCGAAGTCGAGGCTGATCTTGCTAAGGCGCGAGCCGAGCTAACGCAATAAATAGCTCAAGCCCAATCGCTAGGAGCTTAGCCCGCGTAACCTATGCTTAAAATAGTGGATTCTGTGCTGGAGTTATAACCGGCACTCAGTATGAAGTGCTCAGTGATTCGATATCTTAACCCAGCTTCTGCGCCCCAACGGGTCGTTTTATCTTCTTCCCATGTGGGTTTGCCATCGACAATTTTGGGTGAAATGTTATTCGTGTAAGACACTGTGCTGATATAGCCACTGCCGCCGGCATAAAAGCTTAAATCTGCCGTTAAGCTGTAGCTTAAGCCTAAGCGGAAGAGGCTTTCTTGGCGATAGGACTGCGCGGGTTCTGGCACGATAATATCGGTTTCACGACTGCGGGCATAGCCTAGGTAATAACCCCATTGTTGGTAATTATTATCGAAATGATAGGGGGCGATTGTAATGCCATAGAGATTATCTGTGGCGGGAATATAATCGAGCATAAGGGCGATATAAGGTGCATTGGCAGTTTCGTCTGATTTATCTGGCCTAACTAATTGCTTAGAAGTGCTATATTCGGCCGCTTGAAGCGGTTGGCATAGGCTCAGGAGTCCAATGCTAAGACAGGCTAGCGTATATGAATGACGACACATGGGATGGTTTCCTTAGGGATAGGGGAAATATTGTTCATTTTCCTGTGTGCGGGGTCAATTCAAAATGCTAAAATCTCTTTTAAAATAAGTATTTGTAAATATTTTGTGTTTTGATTTGAGTGTTTTCTAGGGTGGCATTTAACCGAGGTCAACTCGGCAGTTACCTTTGTATGGGTTTGTTGCGCTAGCGCCTACGTTGGAGTGAAATTGTGGATCAGGAAATAAGGCTCGAAATTTCGGCATGGTTAGCGGGCTTTGGGATTGATAGCCAACCCTCTGATGGAATATCGACCACAGTTATGGTCATTGCTTGCTTACTGTTAGCGAGCATCGCTTATTTTATTGTCCGACGCGTGGTGATTCGTGCGGTGAATATGGTAATCCTGCGCTCTAAGGCGACGTGGGACGATGTATTCATGCGTTATAAGGTGCTTGAAAAGCTGGCCATGCTTGTGCCCGCTATCGTACTTAATCTATTAGTGCCAATCGCGCTGACTGAGCATCCACTGCTAAGCGGGCTAGTCGACCGATTACTGAGTATTTGGTTAGTGGTGCTGATTATCCGCGCTATGTATGCAGGTATGGATGCGGTTGATGAAATTTCAGATGTGAATCTGGTGAGTCGGCGCTTGCCTGTTAAGAGTTTCGTACAGTTAACTAAGCTATTTTTATTCTTTGTTGGGATTATCGTTTCTATCTCAATCTTGGCCGATCAATCACCTGTGTACTTCCTCAGCGGCTTAGGTGTGGCAACGGGTTTTGTGATGTTAGTGTTCCGCGACACTATCTTAGGTTTTGTGGCGGGCATTCAGTTAGCGGCTAACCGTATGGTGAGTAAAGGCGACTGGATCCAGATGGATAAATACGGCGCCGACGGTGCGGTAGAAGAAGTCTCGCTGACCACGGTGAAAGTGCGCAACTGGGACAAAACCATCACTATGATCCCTGCTTATGCCTTAGTGTCGGATGCGTTTCGCAACTGGCGGGGTATGTCTGAGTCGGGCGGTCGCAGGATCAAACGCGCGATCAATATCGATATCAACAGCATAAAGTTTTTGACCGAGGAAGAGCGCGAACGTCTCAGTAAGATCAATTGCTTAAAAGAATATTTCCCCGCAAAAATAAACGAAATTCGTGAGTCGAATGCCAGAGTGTCGGATCTCGATATGAAAGTGAACGGCCGCCATTTGACTAACGTCGGCACTTTCCGCGCTTATCTGCAGGAATACCTACAGCGTCACGATAAAGTCCACAAGGATATGACCTTAATGGTTCGCCAATTAGCGCCGACCACAGAGGGTCTACCGATCGAGATTTATATCTTCACTAACGACACTCGCTGGGCATTTTATGAAGCGATACAAGCGGATATCTTCGACCATGTTTTTGCAATATTGCCTGAGTTTGGTCTGCAGGCGTTCCAAGCGCCAACAGGCAATGATATTCGCAGTTTAAAGTCGGTTAAGGTCGACTAGTTTGATGACTGTTGATTTAGTTTCGAGAGACAAGAATCGCGGCTAAGGTGATAAATACACCGCCGCTGGTTCTGTCAAACCAATGCAGCTTGTTGCTCGCCTTTAGGCTGGGCGCAAGTACATTGGCCATGCAGGCATAAATCATCACAAAGCTAAAATCCACCACGGCCCAAGTGACGGCAAGAATGGTCAGTTGCGGTAATTGCGGCGCGGCAAGATTGATAAATTGCGGAAATAACGCGGCAAAAAACAGTAAATCCTTCGGATTACTGATCCCCACTAGAAACGCCTGCTTATAAAGCTGCGCAGGCGTACCTTTGCCCTCTGACGGGCTAACTTCAAGGGCTTGAGCTTGGTTTTTCGTCAATAACAGCTTAATACCTAAAAATACTAAATAGGCCGCGCCGCACCATTTGAGCAGGGTAAAACCGTATTCTGAGGCGCTAATAATCGCCCCCAGTCCTGCCGCTGACGCCATCATTAAGATTAAAGCGGCGCTAACACTGCCAAGGCCTGTGGCTATGCTGCGCATCTTGCCGAAGTGGATCCCATGGGACATAGACAACATAGCGATAGGACCGGGTGAAATCCCAATCAATACAATGGCAAATAAATAGAGTAACCAGGTTTCGGGTTGCATATTTGCTGCTCTAAATGGAATAAATGTTAATATTTGGCACTCGCTATAAAATCAGGGATCACCTTGGGATGACGGCCTTTAATGGTGCGATAGAAGCTCAAAATCTCTTGCATGTCGGTCACGATATCGTCACTGGGTTGCAGTGGTGTGCGGATAACGACAGTGCGGCGGCTAAAATCTAAGCCAACGGGTGTAATGGGTACTTGGGCCTTGCTGGCGATATGATAAAAGCCGCACTTCCAGCGCGTCACTGGGCCGCGGGTGCCTTCTGGCGCTAGCGCTAACTTGTAATCGGATTTTGACTCAAACAGCTGCACGGCGGCATCGACTAAGTTGTTGTTCTTGCGCCGATCCACCGGACTGCCGCCAATGGCGCGGAAAAACCAGCCCCAAGGCGGGATAAAGAGTTGGTGTTTGCCGAGAAAGTGAATGCGGATACCTAGGGCGCCACGGGCTAAAATGCCGACAATGAAGTCCCAGTTACTAGTGTGCGGTGCAACTATGATGATGTATCTAGCACAGTCGGGCAGTTGGCCTTCTATCTGCCAGCCTGAAGTGTTAAGTAGCCAACGGCAAAGTGGTGTAAACATAGTTCGGTGCCCAGAGTCGAAAAATTAATAATATCATCAGCTTTTTTAGATTTTAAACTGGCTTAAACAAGATAGTCTGTACTGAATTCGGTATAGTACAGTTTAACCTGATTGATTGTGGGGGAACGATACTATGTTGAAAAATGGACTATTAAACAAGGTTATCTGGCAGCGTGTTTTTGCGGCACTGTTACTCTTGCTGACTTGTCATGTTAATGCGGTGCCGACGGATGAAATTACGCAGATGCTCAAAGGCCAAGAAGACGCCTGGAATCGCGGCGATCTCGATGCTTATATGCAAGGCTATTGGAAGAGTGATCAACTGCGTTTTGTCTCTAATGGTAAGTTTCGTTTTGGCTGGGAAGAAACTCTCGCTGCCTATAAGAAAAATTATCCAAATAAAGAAGCGCTTGGTGAACTGAAGTTCACTATCAAAGAAATAAAAATGCTCAGTAATTACGCCGCTATGGTTGTTGGGCGCTGGGATTTACGGCGGATAAAAGATGCCCCAACGGGCGTGTTTACTCTGTTGATTGAAAAAATCGACGATCGTTGGGTGATCACTATGGACCACAGTTCAGACTAAACCGTGTCCTTTACACTCAGTGCTGCACAGCAGTTCAAATTAGATTTGCGATAATAAACAGTCTGGTTTGGTGGGCGGCTCGGCAGGCAGAGTTAAATGGAAATCCTGCTGTCCAAGCTGTCTACCTTTGCCATCGTATCTCACTTCGGTGAAATGCATACCGCCCTCAGCATCTTCAAGCAGAATGCTGGTGGAGCGGGTGCCATAGTCGGGGTGACGAATATAAATCGCAGCTAAACGCCGTTCCCACTCGATCCCTACTCCCGTATTAGGCAGCTCATTATCTTGCGGCTGGGAATCGTCTTTCATTAGTTGTAACAGTACTTGCACTTCTATACTGCTGGACTGGCTGATTGCCGCTTCTAACGCCTGCTGTCCCTTCGCCATTTTCGGCCAAATATCATCGAGTGCACCATTGCTAATGGCATGAAATCCATCGGCAAGTTTTACTGTGTCTTTATTGATACTGTTAAAACAATATAAGTCTGTACCTTGGCCGAAGATGAGATTGAACGGCTGATAATTGTCGCTATGTTCAACGAGCCAATTAGGGCACACGAGCGATCCTGAGTTGAGCGTCATAGTAATCAGCTCGCCACGACTCCGCATGGCTTCAGGGTTCTTTTGCGGAACGCGCAGATTGGTTACGCCTGCGATTTGTCCTTGTCTATTGATGCCAAACCAAGTGCCACCGGCCTGCAGATCTTTACCCGCGAGTATGTTTTCTTCCGGCGGCCAAAAATGCGCTGGCACAGTTGGTCTATGATGAAACTCATCGCGGTTGGCACAGATGATTAAGGGATACTTAGGATGGGCATTAATGGCGACAAAGAGTATGCACATAGCAGGCTAAATTAATCCAAAGGTAGATTAACTTAGCCTGTCTGCTCACAAATGAACAGCGTTAGTGGTGCGAGTGCTTATCCGTTTTTGCGTGTTCATGTGCATGTTTATCAGCACTAGGTGTCACAACAGATTTCTGCTCGTCTGTGTGCGAAGCGCTAGATTCATGAGTATGTGTATTCTCGTGGGAATGGCTATGGGCGTGGCTGTGCGAATGACTATGCGCATGAGCTACCGGTTTGCTGAGCATTAAGCGGCGTAAAAATTTACGTGGACCTAAGCGCAGTAAGCTGGCAGCAAACAACCCTGAGAGGATCAGTAGTGCAATTAAGTTCACGACTTCAGGCAAGGTAAATAAGGAGAACCATAGTGGTAAGCGTAAGGCTGCGGCTAAACTCAGCGCAATAATACTCAGTAATATCGCCCTTTGCGTCCATGTCATTAACTTAAGCTGAGCTATGTTGAGCACAGGTGCTGCAATCAGCGGCATCATAATCGCGATAGGATTCCAACCACTATAAGCCAGTGCAAGAGCGAGTACGGCGGCGCCTAAGTTGCAGAAACGCATTGGTAAAAATACAAGCAATAGCACAACAACCTGTAGCAATGGATTGCTTAAGGGCATTGAAGGGTGGCCAATTAAATTCACTAATACTAGGCTAAGTAAAATCCAAGGTGCGCTGCGATCGACTAAATGAGCAAAGCCGAAACGCAGTGAATTGCTGGGTAATTTAGTGTGTGGATCGGTAATGGTGACGTTAGCATGGCTTAAATACGCACTCAGAATAAACACTACAAGCAATTGGAATAACGCTAACCAAGGACCGAGAAGTAGAGCTGTGATCACTAAGGCTTCAGGCCCTGCTAAGCGTTGGAACCAGCGGCGGGCTAAACTGCCATCCTGCGGCGTCAAACCTAATTTAAAGCGCAGCGCAGCCGCACCATAGCTTAGCAGCAACACGGGTGCGAGCTTTAATAGCCAAGTCATTAATTGCTCTGTGCTGTGATCATGGTGGGCATGTTCGTGGCCGCCTGAATCCATTAATAGCAATATCACGAGTAAACCGATGCCGAGCAAACTACCTATGCCAGCTTGGTATTCATATTTGCCTTGCGTATCACTTTCATGCTGACCATGGGGTTGATGTAGTACCACATGCAGAATTGTGCCAGTAATAAAGGCTTGTAAGTAGACAGTGTCATCGATATTTAAATAAGGAAGTAGTTGCTCACCGGCGAAATAGCCTATGCCTGTAAATAGCATCTGGGCTGCAAAGATCATGAGTGTCCAACGTGTTCCGAGATGGGGTTTTAGTATCCACCATACTGCAAAACCGACGGGTAATTGGTGGAGTATGACACCAAGAGCTAGCAGAATGGAGTTATCGTCTTGCTGCGCCAAAACCATAGCGGTGCCATCGGTGATGGTATGCAGTAATAAGCCACCAATACCCAAGAACAGCGTAAAATTATGGGTGACTTCTGAATAACGGTGAAATAGGCGTTCGCTGGCGGTAGGCCCCCAGATGCCGAGGAGTACAAAGATGATCGCAAGCATGCCACCATGCTCGAGTAATTCTGGCAAGATGTGGATCAGCACTAATCCGCCTAATGAGACGAATATAAAACCATCGAGCCCCTTTTGTAAGCCACTACTCGATGAGAAGTAGCGATAAAACAGAGGGCCAATTAAGAGTGCGATACAGCTAGCAAGAAGATAGAGCATGGATTCCACGGAAAATTTGCTGAAAAAACGCCATAGTATACCAGCTGTAAAGCAAAGTGAGCAGTGACTTGCAGGCAATTTACTCAACTGACATTTTATACTGTGTTTTGAAGGTGAGAATTTTATTCACTTTGGCCATTCTGCGGAGAAATTTTCAGATCTAACTCGAGAAAAGGTACTATACCCAAGCTACCTGAAGATACGAGTTTCAGAGTGCCTAGGGTGCTTCAATTCAAGGCGCATCAATGACAGAATGTCTGCCACCTTTTGAATTGTTGCAACACGGAAGTGGAGCTCCCTAGGCGCTCCGTTCCGGCGGGTTGTAACGTACTTTATGCCGTGTTGGTTATTTTTAACTTAGCCCACTAGGTCCGCAAATAACCGCAATCGCCATGGATGGCGTGAATGCCATTTATGCAGGAGCAATAAAGGGCCTTGCCTAAAGTGCGTTACATTCCCGCTGAATCCTGCATCTTCAGGTTGTTTGGGTATATAATATCGGCTTATGTTGGCTTGGGTGTTGATACGTTAAATGGATATATTTTCTGCTGCGGTAATGTTGTTTCTGATCATGGACCCTTTGGGTAATTTGCCGATTTTCGCATCGATTCTGCGACATATCGATCCCAAGAAACGTCGTAAGGTACTGATCCGCGAATTACTTTTCGCCTTAGTGATCATGCTGTCTTTCCTTTATGCGGGTGAGGCTATCTTAAGTTTCTTAAATCTTCGTTCCGAATCTGTGAGTATTGCAGGCGGGATTATTCTGTTTTTAATCGCGATTAAGATGATTTTCCCCCAACCCGGTGGTGTCGTTGGATTAGCCGCGGGAGAAGAGCCTTTTATCGTGCCTATGGCTATTCCCTTGATGGCTGGCCCATCGATTCTTGCAGCCTTGATTTTACTAGCGCATACCGATAGCTCACGTATGGGCGATTGGACCATAGCGTTAGTGTCAGCTTGGGGGGCGAGTGCGGTGATCTTAATGTTTTATAAACTTTTCACCCGTGTGCTGGGGGAAAAGGGGCTCACAGCAGTCGAACGTTTGATGGGTATGGTGCTGGTCATGATCTCAGTACAAATGTTCCTCGACGGTATTTCAAACTATCTGAAAACCGCTGGCTAACTTTATCTAGTTTGATCAAAACGAAACCGTATTAACGTTGTTAATGCGGTTTTTTTATGGCTGAGATTTGGCTTGGAATTGAGTCAGCACAGAGGTTTGCTGAATATTTGCTGACAAAAGTGCAAATCTTACCTGCGAACAGGTGTATCAAGTTGTTACTGAGGTGCAGTGCTGCTAATGTCGAAAAATCTGTCTCTATCACTTGAAGACGGATAAACCCTGAGTAGGTTACTAATTAAAGGTAATTTGTCTTAATGCAAAGAGACACTAGTCTTAATAAATAGAATGGCGTTGGCTGTTACAGAAGGATGTTAAAAATGCGAAGTACAAAAGGCGTAACAGCGTTTGGACTGATGTTGGCATTGATTAGCGGCGCGAGTATTGCAGCTCCGAATCATACACCTGCAGATGCGGGTGTGATTAATAAAGATCGAATTTTATATTGGTTGATTAAGCGTGGCGAAGTGGCCGCCGATGCCAGTGATAGCGTAAAGCAGGAGGCGATAGAAGCTTATATTCATCGCGCCACTTTGGCACAACCTAAAGCGCCACGCATCGAAGTTGAAGCTGAACATGCGCGTCTACAAAGAGCTAAATCATCGCAAATGATGCGCTCACCTGCACAGCGTTTACAGGCCGATGCGGATGTAAAGAAAACCGTTAAAGTGCTCACAGTATTAGTGGATTTTGCTGATCTAAAACATGATGACAATGGCTTAAAAGCGGGGGATACAGACATGTATTACCCGAGTTATCCTGCGTCCCACTACAAGGAATTACTCTTTTCGCCTACGGGCTTCAAAGGTCCACAGGGGCAGACGTTAGATTCGGGGTATCAATATTATCAAGCGGTTTCTGGGCAAACCTTCTCCTTTACTGGGGATGTGAAGGGCTGGTATACCGCCTCGCAAAATGCTGAATACTATGGTGTTAATGATCCAGATACCCGTAGTGATTCACAGGTCGAACAATTGGTAAAAGAAGCCGTATCTCAAGCTGTTGCAAATATGTCTGCAGCTGAGTTGGCGAGTTATGATGTTGAAGATCAAAATGATTTGAACAATAACGGTAATTACGATGAGCCCGATGGCATTATCGACCATGTGATGATTTTCCACTCTAGCGTAGGCGAAGAGGTCGGCGGCGGAAAACTAGGATCGAGTGCGATATGGTCGCATCGATATTATGTCGACCAAGCAACCAATGGTTATGCGCTTCCTGGTACGAACAAAAAAGTATTCGGTTATACAATCCAGCCTATCGATGCGGCAACGGGCGTGTGTACCCACGAGTTTGGCCATGATCTAGGTCTGCCTGATGAGTACGATACCTCTGAAAATGATAAGAAAGACGGCTCGCCTGTGGGGCTATGGTCTTTAATGTCTGGTGGTAGTTGGGCTGGTGCTATTCCTGGCGCTCAGCCGAGTGGTTTTAGTCCTTATGCTCGATCTTATCTACAGAAAAGATACAAAGGTAAGTGGTTGAATGAACGTGAAATCACCTTAGATAGCATTCCCAAATCAGGCATGGAAGTGACGTTGAATGAGGCGGTTAATCATCAGGCGGTTAATCAGATCTCTATTCCGCTCCCTCTTGTGTTAATTCCTTTTAAAACACCTTATCAGGGCAGTTATCAGTACTATTCTGGCCAAGGAAATATGCTGAATAACAGCATGAATTTTAATGTTAATTTACCTGCAGTAACCACAGATAAACTGATTCTGAGTATGAAGGCTAGTTGGAGTATTGAGCCTAACTATGACTACATGCAGGTGAAAGTGGATGGTGTGGCCATTGCGGGTAATTACACTAAGTCGAACAATGCAATGAATAGTGCTCGTCATATCATTACTGGTGAATCGTCTGCGCTTGCTCAGGCGGAAGGTCGCGATGCTTGGGTAACATTAGAATATGATTTATCAGTATATTCTGGAAAATCTGTTGCTGTCGAAATCAACTATGTCACCGATGATTATACCTCTGAGTCAGGGATCGCTATTGATAACATCAACGTTAAACAAAATACCACTGAGTTATATAGTGATAACGCTGAAGTCGCGGATAAAATGACGTTTAACGGTTATAGCCGGATTAAGGATTCTCGTCCGGATCCCAAATCTCAGTCTCGTTATATTATCCAGCTGCGTAGCCATAATGGTGTCGATGCGGGTTTGAAAGCAAAAAGCTTTGATCCCGGAGTTTTACTCTGGTTAGAAAATTTTAGCTACAGTGACAATAACGTTTCAGACCACGCTGGCCATGGCTTGATTGGGGTGATTGATGCTGACCAGAATATGATTGGCACTCGCTCTACCGACGTACAAATTCGTGATGCGGCCTTTAGTACAGTAAATCAAACCTTCTATTTGGAGGACAATCATCGCGATGCTGTCAGCCTGTTCGATGACAGCTTAGATTACAGCGCGCCACTACAGCCACAGTCAGGTATGGTGTTGCAGCAGCTAGGGTTGACAATGCAGGTACTATCTCAAGCCAGCAATAATGGTACTGCGGTTATTCGTCTTGCGAATGCGAACTCTGATGCTATAGCGCCGTTAACTGTCAGTTTTACTAATACTGTCAACCAATTAGCAGTAAGCTTCACCAGTAATATTGATGGCGGTATGGGAGTATTAACCTACGCTTGGGATTTTGGTGATGGCACGACAAGCACTGTCACGGCGCCAACCCATACCTATGCGAAGGCGGGCACTTATACTGTGAAGCTTACAGTGACAGATGCGCAAAATACTAAGGCGATTAGCAGTTCGACGGTAACGGTTGTTGCACCTGTTACGCCTCCAGTAACTCCGCCGGCCAGTGAGAGTTCAGGTGGCGGCAGCTTAGGTTGGTTAAGCCTTGCCTTCCTTAGCTTATTGACTTGGCGCCGCCAGTTAAATGTGCACTAAGTTAAATGTCCACTAAGTTGATTGTTTGAAATCCGAACAAAAATGCCTCTGATCTAGAGGCATTTTTTATCTGTCTTGAGGCTAAATTCTGACTAAGCTTTGGGTGAAATCTAAAGTTTATAACTGACGGATAGCTTGCTCGGCCGCTGGCAGAAAGATTTCGCTGACGATCATTTCATGCTCACCGTGATGGAAATAGCGGCGGCGTCCCCAGAGTGCATGTTCGACACTTTGATCTAAACTTTCAGCTAAGTGGGCAAGGCGACTACAGGTTTCGAAACTGGCAACTTCGATTCTACCGGGGATGAAGTTATCTTGGCTAAACAGTAATTCACCTAAGGGGCGAGTACCCAAACTAAGGAAATCCATTTTGCGCTCGGCCATTAATTTTTCAGGGATCAAGGTTCTGGCAAATACCCAAGGTATCGAGTCGAGGCAAAGCAAGACTTCACGGATCCATACAGCACCTTGCTGGGGATATTCGCCCTCTAAGGGAGCATGCAGTCCTTCGCCTAGTATCTTTACTTCAAATTGAGCGCAGCAAGTTTTGAGTTTTTGCGTTAGGCTGCCAGTGGCAAGCAACCATTCTTTCAAGGGCGATTTGGGGAGTTTGTCGGCTAGATCGGCTGAAAACCACTGAATAGATTCACCATAGGGAAAGCTTAAGCTAGTCACATTCATTAAATACTCGTTACAATATAAACAAACGTCGGCAGTCTAGCATGTCGCGACGCGAGCAGATAGATTGGGAAGTTTCTTCCATTACCATTATTGTTTTAGGGAGCCGTAAGTCGCTATGAAAAAATTACTCTCAGTCTGTCTTATCCTGTTTACAAGTGTTTTCAGTGTTTATGCGGCCGATGAAAAAGAAGCTGCACCAGCAGCAACCCCACCAACGGGTGAGTATGCCTACTATGGTTTCGAACCCGAAATTGTCACTAACTACATTTCTAATCGCAAGAAATTGGGTTTTGTGAAGATTAGCGTTGAGTTAATGGTAAAGAGTCCAGATGATCTAGTGACAATTGAGCTCCATAATCCATTATTGCGAGCCGCAATTGTTGAAGTGTTAGGCAATCAATCGGAAGAGAAGATTAAGTCACTCACGGGTCGTGAAGAGATTCGTCGAGAGTGCTTTGAAATGGTCAACAACTTGATCACCAAAGAAGCTGGTAAACCCTTGATCGTAAACTTATTGTTTACCTCTTATCTGTACGATTAATTTACTGCCCCATTCCATGGGCTGACTCAGGTCGGCCCATTGCGTTACAAGAGCTATTATGTCAAAACCTGCCGTGAAACCCGTCCAATTAGTGACTGCGAAACGCCTAACGAGTACAGCCAACATTGGTCATGCAAAAACTAAAGCACCAAAGCAGGCTAGAACGGAGGTGAAAGGCAAAGCCAAGTCGGTCAAAAACAGGCCTAGTGCTGAGATCAAAAAAGCTTTGCATCCTTGAAATGTACACTTGAACGGCTATGATTTTCCGGCGCTGATGAGTTCATTCCCTAAGCTAAAAGCCTTTGTTCGACCCACGCCTTATGGGGCTTTATCGGTCGATTTTGCCGATCCGTTAGCGGTTAAAATCCTTAATGCGGCGCTACTGAAACATCATTATGGGATTGAATCTTGGGATATTCCTGATGGAGCGTTATGTCCTCCTATTCCCGGTCGAGTCGATTATTTACATTATTTAGCAGACCTTCTAGCCGAAGGCGATGATGTATTTGCTTTGGATAAGACTAGGGTATTAGATATCGGCACTGGCGTGAACGGTATTTATCCCATATTGGGTTGCCAAGTATACACTTGGCAATTTGTCGCCTCGGATATTAATGCCGGTTCACTCAGTAATGTGCAGAGTATTATTGAGCAAAACCCAGTGCTGCAAGGGCAGATAGGTTTACGATTACAGCCAGATGACAAGGCGGTCTTCAAGGGGATCATTCAAGCCGGAGAATGTTTTGCGTTAACCCTGTGCAATCCGCCATTTCATGCCTCTATGGCTGAGGCGAGCG
The DNA here is from genome assembly GCF_025654335.1 of Shewanella sp. SM21. Lineage (NCBI taxonomy): Bacteria > Pseudomonadati > Pseudomonadota > Gammaproteobacteria > Alteromonadales > Shewanellaceae > Shewanella > Shewanella sp. SM21. The sequence goes on along the minus strand of NZ_JAKKRL010000012.1, from coordinate 67,606 downwards.
AAGGTACAAAGCGTAAGGTGAATAATCTGCAGCTCAATCGGGGTGGCTTGGCAAAGGTTGCACCTAAGCTGAATTTCGGCGGTCAAGCGGCTGAGCTTTGGTGCCAAGGCGGTGAACGACAGTTTCTAGCGACTATGATCCGTGAGAGCCAAATGTTTGCAGATCAATGCTTATGGTTTACCAGTCTAGTGTCGAAGAAGGAAAACCTGAAACCTTGTTATCAAGCCTTAGCGCAGTTGAAAGTCGATACTGTGAAAACGATTGAGATGCAGCAGGGTAATAAAATTACGCGGGTTTTAGCGTGGAGCTTCCAGTCAGCAGCTAAGCGCAAAATCTGGCGCGGTGAACACTTAGCCCGTTAAGGCTTTTTGGGTATGACCCAATTAAGTACTATTAACAAAACAGGCGCGAATGGCGCCTGTTTTTATTAAAGGTAAAAATAGCCACTGTTACTGCGGCTTTTCTTCCTTATGATCGCGACGGAATAACGCCCACTCTTCAATTGCTTCACCGCTGGGTAAGGTGCAGATCCCATGTTCACCTTCGGCGGTTTTCTCAATTGTTAATTTGCCACCAATGGAGACACAATACTCAGAGGCGGGATTGGCTATTTTTGCTTGTTCAGTATCACTGCATCCGACTAATACCAGACTCGCCAGAAGTGGAGCAGTAACAAGTAGGAATTTGATTTTCATAGACACTCCTTGGTGAGTTATTTTCGCCCTAAAATCCGCAGGATCCGTAGGAACAAGTTGATGATATCCATATACAAAGCGGCGGCGCTATCGATGGCATTATCTATAGTTTTAGGGATTTGATTCGCTCTTCCCCAGTCATAACCAATATAACCGCAGAAAATCAGCACTACTATCCAATCTAAAATGCCGTGGTGAGTATTAAAGATAAACACTTCAATCAGTTCGACGACGATAACGAGCAATAAAGCAATCGTGAGTGCGCCGGAAATTTTTTGGAAAAAGGCGGGGAAGAGTGTGCCTAAACACATCATGGCTATGGTCACTAGCCCTGTGATACGAATGGCTTCGGTCACCAATTCGGGATCGTATTGACTGACCACCATATTGATAATTAAGCCGAAGGGCACGACTACAAAGTTGTAGCCAATAAAACTGACAATGGGATTAGTCGATTTTTGGAACAGATAAATCCCAAAGAAACAGGAGGCGAAATAGCCGATAAAGAAAATCCAAGGATTAACACTGGCAATCGCCTCTGGGTCGATATTGGTGACCATCCAATAGTTAACTGCAAAACCCCAAATCAGCGTGAGGCCGATAACGAGGTTGTAAATACCTGCGCCAACTATGGGGTCGTCTGTGGTCATGCGGTCAAATACACTGTTTTCCGAATCCATATGTTTTCCTTGTGATTTCCTTATTTTAACGGGCCATTAAGCGTCATCAGTGTTGAGCTATATGACGGCAAATTAAGCGGTGGCAATTAAGCTAGTGTAAATAAAGCCGTTTTTCAAGCGAGAACAACCTAAGCCTCTTTAGTACCACAAACACTGCAGCGTGCTTGTTTCGGTAACTTCATCTCGCGAAACTCCATCGTCATCGCATCGATCATCAAAATGCGTCCTGCTAAGGTTTTACCCATGCCAGTAATCACTTTGATGGCTTCAACCGCCTGCAAACAACCTATCATGCCGACGACAGGGGCTAGGATACCCGATTCAACGCAGCTCAGTTGTTGCTCGCCAAATAGGGCGCTAAAGCAATGATAACAAGGCGTTTCGCTGTGATAATCGAACACAGTGACCATGCCTTCCATCCGAATTGCCGCGGCAGACACTAAGGGCACTTTATACTTAAAACAGCTGAGATTAAGTTGCTCGCGCACACTGACATTATCGGTACAGTCGAGCACTAGGCCGTGATCGGCGACTAGGGCGTCAATCTCATGATCATCTAATACAGCATTGATAATATTGATCTTAATAAAGGGATTGAGCTGGCTGAGGCTCTGTTTAGCCGATTCGACTTTAGGCTGGCCGACATTGGCATCTTGATGCAGCACTTGGCGCTGCAAGTTGGATAATTCAACTGTATCAAAATCGACCAGTGTCAGTTCACCAATACCCGCAACCGTGAGGTACTGGCTGGCGGCACAGCCCAAACCGCCAGCGCCTATCATGAGCACTTTGGCTTGTTTTAAGCGTTCTTGACCGTCGATATCCATAGCCTTGATGGATATTTGGCGGCTGTATCTTAAGAGTTCGCTGTCGCTGAGAATATCTTTTGGCACATTCATTGGGATTTTCCTAGCAAAGCACGCTGTTAAATGGCTCGACAGTCACTTGGGTGCCAGCGGGAGTATCACCTTGGAATTGCTCCAATAAAACGAAACAGTTTGCTAAGCTCATCGAAGTCAACATGCCAGAACCTTGGCTACCAGTAATGGCAACTTCAAGTTTACCTTGTGCATTACGGCTTAAAACGCCCCGTTGATATTCGACGCGGCCCGGTTGTTTACGTACAGGCGTGGTGAGCGTAGCGTCTAACATCAAAGGTGCAACTGGGGTTAACCCCTGCATCTTGTTCAGTATTGGCCAAACGAGTTTGTAAAACGTCACCATAGAAGACACGGGATTCCCCGGTAAACCACAGAATATCGCTTTGCCTATTCGGCCCATGGCAAAGGGCTTGCCTGGTTTGATGGCGAGTTTCCAGAAGGTAATTTTGCCTTCCTCATCAAGAATTTGTTTAGTGAAATCCGCTTCACCGACCGACACGCCACCCGAGGTTAATACCATGTCGGCTTGGCTGGCAGCATGGCGAAATGCCTGACGTATGGCTTCAGGATCATCGGCTATTACGCCTAAATCGAGCCATTCCACATTAGCGCGGCTGAGTAAGCCTTGGATCGAGTAACGGTTTGAATCGTAAATTTGTCCTAGGGCTAATTCGCTGCCAACGGGACGCAGTTCATCGCCAGTGGAGAAAAAGGCCACTTTAAGCTGACGATAAACTCGCACTTGGCTAACGCCAATCGTGGCCAACACCCCGAGTTCGGCGGCACCAATTTGAATGCCAGCACTGAGCACTTTAGTGCCTTGGGTGAGTTCTTCACCGCGGCAACGCACATTGGCGCCTTGGGCCCTAGGGTGGCGGATATGAATAATCTCTCCTTCAACCTCGGCTTCTTCCTGCATTTGCACTGTGTCATAGCCTGTAGGCACAGGCGCGCCCGTCATGATCCGCACGCAGGTATTAGGTTTGGCTTCACCTTTAAAACCATGGCCAGCGAAGGAATTGCCGATAAGGCGCAATGCGGTCTGATTGGTTTGCGTATTTAAGTCGACAAAACGGAAGGCGTAGCCGTCCATAGAGGAGTTGTTAAAGGGCGGCAGGTCGATGCAGGAAGCTAAATCTTCTGCTAGGACGCGGCCAAGGGCATGGGGAAGCAATACGACTTCGGTGTCTGACACTGGGCTAACTTGCTCGAGCAAAAGGGGAATAGCTTGATCTGGATGCATTAAGCTAGGTTGCGAACAAGGATCGGCTGTTACGGACATTAGGGTCTGCCTTATATGCAATGGGTCGTAATGACGCTGAATGAATTTCCACCTGATTATGACTGGCTATTATGCCACGGTGATCTGGGATGGCTATGATTTGCATGTGAGTTTCTGTGATAGGCCAGTCAGTTTTTTCTGCCACTTTGGGCGATAACCTCGCTAGACGTCACACAATTTACTGCGCTAATTCGAGGGTTGAACGCGAGTCGATGAACAAATGAAAATCATTTTTATCAATGAATCATTAACTTAGCAAGAAATCCAAAGGTAAATTTTGTTGCTTTTGTCGACCCCCTTGATGACAATGTCCCCCATGATTCAGTTCGAATGCAAAAGAGGATTTACTATGCTGTCTGCAACTATGATCGAAAAGTTGAATGAACAAATTAATATGGAGTTCTTCTCCTCAAATTTATACCTGCAAATGAGTGCGTGGTGTGAAGATCAGGGATTTGAAGGCGCAGCTAAGTTTATGCGTGAGCACGCGGATGAAGAAATGGGCCATATGCGTCGTCTGTTCACGTATGTGAGTGAAACCGGTGGCTTACCTTTGTTAGGTGCGATTGCGGCGCCGCAGTCACAGTTCGATTCTTTACTGGCGTTGTTTGAATTAACCTATGAGCATGAGCAGCTTATTACCCGTCAGATCAATGCCTTGGCCCATGCCGCATTTTCGAATCAAGATTACTCAACCTTTAACTTCTTACAATGGTATGTCGCTGAGCAGCACGAAGAAGAAAAGCTGTTTAAGTCGATTGTCGATAAGATACGTTTAGTGGGCGAAGATGGTAAGGCACTGTTCTTTATCGATAAAGATTTAGCTAAGCTAGCCTCTAAGGGTGGCGAAAGCATAATGAACGGTCAAGGCCAACCACAGGCTTAAACCCGTTTTATTTGCCACAAAAAAAGCAGCCTAGGCTGCTTTTTTGTTCTTTATCGTTTTATTTTTTATAAGCTTAGATATTCACGCATTTATCTTGATAGCCATCATTCAACAGCGCTGTGTGCTTGATGCGTAGCAAGGGAGTGATCTCGTTAAAGGGGAGCGGTTTGGAGATCAAATACCCTTGAGCGAAGTGACAACCTAAATCTCGTAGGAAGTGCCACTGTGCTTCGGTTTCTATGCCTTCAGCAACTAACTCCATTTCTAGGCTTTGCCCCATCATGACAATCGCTTTGACTAAGTTGGCGTTCGAGTTATTTTCGAGGGCATTTTCCACAAAGCTGCGGTCGATTTTAATCACTGAAATCGGGAATTTTTTCAGATAACTCAGGGAAGAATAACCCGTACCAAAGTCATCGATATAGATTTGCGAGCCTAAATGACGAATAGACTCGAGCGTGCTCAAGCAATGGCTGGCATCGCCCATCAGCATGCTTTCAGTGATCTCAATATGCACATTTCGTGGGTTAACGTGGTGGCGGTTGAAGCACTCTTGCAACACTTGGTCGAACCCCATACCGCGTGTATTGATACATTGGCGGCTGGAAACATTAATCGCGACATTGATATTTAAGCCACTTTTCTGCCATTGCCTCAGGTCATGCATGGCTTGGTTGAGCACCCATTCGCCCATAGGCTCTATCAATCCAGTCTCTTCGGCTAATGGGATAAATTGATCCGGCGGGATCAACCCAAGCTCGGGATCTTGCCAGCGGATAAGGGCTTCGACGCTGCAGACACTTCCGGTTTGCATATCCACGATAGGTTGATAATGCAGGGCAAATTCATTTTGTGCCACGGCACGGCGTAGACGTTGTTCTAACTCCATCCGGGCGAACATGGCTTGATTCATACCCGCGGTGAAGTATTTAAAATTGTTCCGCCCTGCGTCTTTGGCTTGATACATGGCGGTTTCGGTATTGCGGGTGAGTGAGCCGGTATCTAACCCATCTTCGGGATAGACGCCAATACCAAAGCTGGCCGAAATCTGGATCTCGCGGTCATTTAAGTTAAATGGCATACCTAAGGTTTCAATGATTCGGGTTGCCATGTGTTCGATGGCGAGTTCGTTGGTCAGCCGTGGCAAGATAAGCACAAACTCGTCGCCACCGATACGTGCGATAAAATCGGTTTTCCCCGCAATGCCTTCTAAGCGCTTTGCGACATCTTTAAGTAATAAGTCGCCAGTGGCATGACCTTGTACATCATTGATATATTTGAATTGATCCAAATCAATCAGCAAGATAGCCAGCTTGCGAGAGTCATGCTGCGCCACATGGATTTCGTGCTGTAGTCGTTCATTGAACAGCTTACGATTAGGCAGCCCAGTTAACCCATCGAAGTTGGCCTGATACCAAAGATCCTGCTCATATTGCTTACGCTTACTGATATCCATAAATAAACCAATATGTTGGATTATTTTACCTTGCTCATTTCGCACCACAGTAATCGCTAGATACTCGGGATACACTTGGCCATCTTTGCGTTTATTCCAAACTTCACCCTCCCATTTCCCTTCTTTTTGTAGTGACTCCCACATGGCGGTATAAAAGTGTTTAGGATGACGGCAAGAGCTGAGTAGGGAGGGACTGCGGCCTTTTACTTCTTCCAATGAATAGCCCGTAATGTGGCAAAAAGCGGGGTTGACCAGTTCGATATGGTTGTCGGCATCTGTCACCACTATGCCTTCGGCAGAGTAGTCAAACACAGCTGCAGCACGGCTTAGGGCGTGGTTCGCTTTTTGCCGTTCGCTAATCATACGGTTCATGGCACGGGCCATGCGGGCGAGTTCATCTGTGCCTGAGACTTGGATATTAATATTGAGCTGTGGATCTGCTGCCATTTGCTGCATGTCATTAGCAATCTTAGTGATCTTATCCATAAAATTGCGGATGATCTTTTGTCCAAGCCAAAGTGTGATGGTCGCGGTGAACAAAGCCGAGAACAAGTATAAGCCGAGTAAGATTAAGGTGTGGTTTTGTTGATATTCGCTCTGCTGCGCCATGTTCTTGGTGATATTTTGCGCCAGCAAATGTAGTTGATTGATACGCTGAGTGGTGAGATCCCACCACTCCTGGCTATCAATTGGATGTGGCGGCATTAATAGTTGGCTCATCGCTTGGCTTAATTTGTCCTCGCTGGCAGGGACTTGCGCGATGGCTTTGATCTCCGTCATCGGCAAACCTTGTTGCTGCAGTTGCTGCAACTTGACCATGCTGAACTGGTATTGATTTATGCTGTCTTCAATGGTTTTCAGCGCTGCCTTAAATTCGGGCAGAGAACGAGTCTCGTGACTGAGTTCATCCAAATTAAGCTGAATCGTCGCAAGTGCTGCATTAAATTTTTGCAGTGAAATCTCATCGCCCTTAAGCAAATAGTCCTGAAAACTGCCCATTAAGCCACCGTAACCTAAGTAGGCATTAATATTTTGTGCCAGAGCGCTAATGCGAGTTTGTTGTTCAATTTGCTTGCTGATTTGCAGAATGCGTTGATTTTCTGGTGAATCTTGTAGGTTTTGTAGTAAGGACCTTCTATCGGAAATTGATGCATTACTTGCGTGCATCACGGCTCGCTCATATTCATACATGAAGGAGATTATGGTGCGGTAATCATTAATATTGAGTGATTTGCTGAGCAGTAATTGATTGATGGCACTTCGTTCTTTTACGGCCAACTCCTGCACCATAAGTAGGTTCAATAGATCGGTATAGGCACGGGACTGACTGATTTCGTTGGTTTGTAACTGTAATAACTGAATGAGCTGCAAAAGCTGAGTGTGGAATTGATTATAGAGTTCCGTAAACTGACTCAGTGTTTCGTCTGTGTGGTTTTGGTGAACGTTAGCGAGTTTGTTGCCTGTAAGTTTGAGCGCATCCAACAATGCGTTCATTTTGTTTGCTTCAATACTTTTAGGGTCGAGCGCCTCCAGAAGATGCTCTAAAGGCTCACTGTTCAGTAACGCATCGAGTGCTTTTGACCTAGTTGCTTGTTGCTGTAATAGCACTTCATCGGTTGGTCGCTGATTTGTACTTAGACCATATTCGTTTTGCAACTGATAGAGTAGCTCAGTGATTTGTACCGTCGTTTGTACCGCAAGATGGTTGTGCTTGGCCGAGTGTGATTCCTTTATCAAGTCATGCATGCGCGTCAGAATGAAAAAGCTCATCATTAATAATGGGACTAACGAAAACAGAATGAGCTTTTGCTTCAAACTGAGATGGTGTAGCGCTGACGGCATTAAAGATCACTCCACTCGTTCACCTAGGCAGAAAAAGAAAATTCAACGTAATAACGTTGAATCCGAGTTACAAATAGGACTAGGCACAGGGTGAGGATATTTAACATAGGCGGCCAGCCACCGCGACCTTTAGTTTATGGATATCTAATCTAGGTCACGAAATTAAGCAAATTGTTATATATCATGCTAAGAGACTATTTTTATTAACCTATTTTGCACCTATCAAACAAGCATTTGCTTTGTCTGTGATGTGAAGCAGTATTTCATCATTCGAAAGAATGACTTGTTTAACTTTACCTTTTATCGGTTTTTTAGTGCATTAGGTGGAACGCGATTGTTAACGGTAAATCTACTTAAATAAAAAGGACGTTTGCCGCAGCTAAACGTCCTTCTATTTAAATCAATGCCCTAGATTCAGGCGATTGGCATGTTATCTAGCCGACATTAGCCAGCAATGATTTGCGATAAACGACAATATCTTCAATCGTTAATACGGGTATATTGTGCAGCGCACCGAAGGCAATAATTTCGGGCAAACGCGCCATAGTGCCATCGGTGTTAGTGACTTCACACAATACGCCAGCGGCTTTTAAACCCGCGAGTTGCATTAAATCAATAGTGCCTTCAGTGTGACCACGGCGGGTCAACACCCCACCCGGTTGGGCGCGAAGTGGATACACATGGCCAGGACGAGCGAGATCACTTGGCTTAGCGCCATCGGCAATCGCCGCTTTAATGGTGGTCACGCGGTCTGCAGCAGAAACGCCAGTCGTCACACCGACTTTAGCTTCAATACTCACAGTAAACGCCGTGCCGTATTGGCTCGAGTTGTTTTCCACCATAGGGGGCAACTCGAGGGCTTTGACTTTTGCATCGGGTAAACACAGGCAAACAATACCGCTACATTCACGGATGAGCATGGCCATTTGAGCGTTAGTCAGCGTCTCGGCAGCGAAAATTAAATCGCCTTCGTTTTCTCTATCTTCGTCATCGACAACTAACACACCTTGGCCTTGACGCAGGGCATTAAGACCCGCTTCAACGCGTTCGATAGCAGTACCAAAAGGAGCAAGTAAAGACTGATTCATGGTTAATATCCTTAAATAAACGACATTGGAATATCCAGAATCAGGGCGTGCAGAAATACAACGTAATCAAACCAAAAGGCTCGATTTTGCTGTAGCAATATCACTTCACTTGGTGTGAAGTTATTGCAAAACATGAGGCTAACACTGAGATACACAAGCGCGTTGCACTGAGATACCACAATGTTGTCTTACATTCTCTTCCATCCGGACTCAGCACTGTCGCCATTAAAGCAAAACAGTCCATTACCGTCGGCTCTGGAATAGTCAGTTTTGCACTAGGCAAAATCTAAGGCACCAGATCTGCTGACCCCGAAAGTGATTTCGGGCGCTCGCGGGCTTTGGGTGTCGCTCAGCAAAATAATCACTTAGTCGTTACCCATTTACCGCCGGTGGGGAGTTTCACCCCGCCCTGAGAATTTGCTTTTGAGCCATTTGCGCTCAAAAACGCGGTTATGTTGCTCTTATTTACCGCGAATGGCAACTTCTCGCGTTCAATGTTTGCGCTAGTGCACACCTGACCACTATCATACTGAACACATAAGCTAATTGACTTGCCGTCGCATTCTTCGACGGTCGTTATGGACGTCACAAGGACGTATAAATGCGCTCTCTGCTACTCACTTTAGGTATTGTTATGCTGTTATCCGCTTGTTCGACCTCCAAAGGGCAAGTACCTGCCCCGGTTGCTGAAAAAATTCCCCATGTGATGACTTTACATGGCGTAACGCGTACCGATGATTACTATTGGCTGCGTGATGATGAGCGCAAAGATCCTAAAGTGTTGGCCCATCTCAACGCTGAGAATCTCTATACCGCTGCTTATTTCAAGCCATTAAAGCCATTGCAAGATGGTCTTTATAAAGAGTTAACCGAGCGTTTAGTCGCCGATGAGTCGAGCGTGCCGTACCAATGGCATCAGCACAGCTATTATCACAGATACCAAGAGGGCAGCGAATATCCGCTGATCAGCCGTAAGGGCGCCGATGGTGTTGAGCAAGTGATGCTCGACGTTAACGAGCGAGCTAAGGGCCATGAGTTTTATGGTTTAGGTGGCGCGAGTGTGAGCCCAGATGAAACCATGTTGGCCTTTGGCGAAGACGTCCTCAGCCGCCGTGTATATCACATCTATTTTAAAGATTTGGCTTCGGGCGACATGATCACCGACGTGCTTGAAAATACCGAAGGTCGTGTAGTGTGGGCGAACGACAACAAGCATGTGTTCTATATCGCCAAAGATCTAAAAACCTTGCTGGGCTATCAAGTGTATCGCCACGAGCTGGGCACTAAGCAATCGAGCGATGTCTTAGTGTATGAAGAACAAGACGATTCATTTTATATTTCACTTGGTAAAACCTTAGATGAGTCGCAAATTGTGTTGTTCCAAGAAAGCACCACGACGAGTGAAGTGTCTATTCTCGATGCCAGCGAGCCTTTAGGTTTATTCAAGCCAGTATTAGCGCGGGAAGAAGGTCACGAATACAGTGTGTCTAAGCTGGGTGATACTTATTACATTCTCACCAACTGGCAGGCGACTAACTTCCGTTTGATGAAAGTCGCCATTAAAGATGCGGCGGATAAATCTAAGTGGCAAGAAGTGGTTGCGCATAATTCCAATGCCCGTATCGAAGATGAGTTAGTGCTCAAGGATTATCTGATTATTCAGACCCGTGAAAACGGCCTGACGCGGATTAAAGTGATGCCGCTCAATGGTCAAAAGCCCTTCGAGTTGAGCTTTGATGAGCCTGCTTATGTGATGGGTTTAGAGATTAATTCCCAGCAAGACAGCAATAAGTTACGCATATTTTACTCCAGCCTAACGACGCCAGAAGCTGTATACGAATATTCGCTGGTGAATCCCGATAGACGTGATTTATTAAAACAAGATCAAGTCTTAGGCGGCTTCGATGCCGGCCAGTATCGTGCAGAACGGATATTTGTAACGGCCCGCGACGGTGCGAAAGTGCCCGTCTCTTTGGTATATCGCAAAGATAAATTCAAGAAAGATGGCACTAACCCTCTGTATCAATACGGTTATGGATCTTACGGTTACACAGTAGAACCCGATTTTTCTTCATCCGTTATCAGTTTGCTTGACCGCGGTTTTGTGTATGCCATTGCCCATGTGCGCGGCTCAGAAATGCTAGGTCGCCCTTGGTATGACAATGGTAAGTTGTTGAATAAGCAGAATACCTTCAATGATTTTATTGACGTAACAACGGCATTAACGGCGCAAGGTTATGGCGACAAAAACAAGGTTGTTGCCTCTGGCGGCAGCGCGGGTGGTTTGCTAATGGGCGCGATTGCTAATCAAGCGCCGGATAAGTATTTCGCCCTTGCAGCTCATGTGCCTTTTGTTGATGTGGTGACGACTATGCTGGACGAGTCGATTCCGTTGACGACCAATGAGTACGACGAGTGGGGCAATCCGAACGAGAAAACTTACTTTGATTACATGTTGAGTTACTCGCCCTACGACAATGTCACCGAGCAAGAATACCCACACATGTTAGTGACGACAGGCTTACATGATTCCCAAGTGCAGTATTTTGAACCCGCCAAGTGGGTCGCTAAACTGCGCGATGTACAGAATAAGTGGTACAAGATGGACGATAAGGTGTTGTTATTCAATGTGGATATGGAAGCTGGCCACGGCGGTAAGAGTGGCCGTTATCGCCAGTACCAAGACACAGCCCAAGAATATGCGTTCTTCTTGAGTCTATTAGGTATGGCGAAGTAGGTTATTCGCAAGTGACTGAATCAGCCGTCAGCCTAGGCAATACTGACAGAGGCGCTTTACAGCAACATGAGTCACTGGTGGCAGATACACTTGCCCCAGTGGCTAGCGCTGTCGCAACCAAAAATGTTGTTACAGAAGCTTCGCTGAATCCCGTACCATTAAATCCTGCACCACCGAAGCCTACACCCATAAAATCAGCACCCCTCTGGTATTTGTATCTAGTCCGCTGCGCCAACGGGCATTTATACACAGGTGTCACCACAGATGTCACACGACGCTTTAGCGAGCATCAATCGGGTGGTATCAAATCCGCTAAGTATTTGCGCGGTAAAGGTCCGTTAACGCTGATGTATCAAGAGCAGGTTGGTAGTCACGGCGATGCACTGCGCCGTGAAATAGCAGTTAAAAAGTTAAGCCGTAGTCAAAAGTTGGTGTTGATTGAGTCAGGGCGTGAATGACCTTAGTGCTGATAGAGTGTGCATCATGGGTCACGTTGATCTTTTTCGTTATTCTGTAAGGTTTTATAGTTTTACGACAGTAGCAATGATTAAGTACTGTCATTCCAGTGACTCGCCGTAAATATATCCCTATAGGCTCGACGACGGCATCCATGCCGCCAACGGTCACTTCCATGACAGCGCTTAATCCACTTCATCCCTGAGTACACCTGTTCCCAAAGTTATCGATGAGTATCTTTATAAAGTTAATTGTTAAAATTCGGCGGTAAGAGCGCGAACTCTTGATGACCGACTGATGTTATGAAAGGTGATTTATCGATTAACGTGAATCTATTTTGAACAGAAAAGGACATTGACCTTACTAAACTCGAGGCGGCCATACATGTCCTCACTCTTCTTTTTACTGTATGAATGAACAGGTATGTGTGCTATCTTCGTTAACACGCTGATTGAATTAATGTGCTAACCCTAAATGATTTATACTCAAGAGTTGGTGGAAGTTATAGACGTTACTAGTTGGGTTGGAGATGAGCATCATGCAGTTTTCCCTGTGGGCGCTCGTGATAAAGAGATGCTATGGTCCCCAGAGTTAATTGAGGTCGCATATCTTAAACCTAGTTGGCCATATTTATTTAAAGAGTCAATATATCGTTACCCTGATCAATACTGGACAGAGCTAGTAGCATATATTGTGTCTAAGTATCTCGAAGTTGACGTTCCGAGAGTGCTTCCAGCGGTCAAGAAAACTGATGATGGTGTTATTTGTGGCTCGCTAATTGAATGGTTTTATGATGTTAAAACAGAAAGGTTTGTTCATGCAGGTTCCTACTTTAAGCGAATAATTTCTGATTTTGATGATAAGACAGGCAAGCAGCATAACCTCACAGATATGAACTTATTTATACGTGGCTTAGCTATAAATATAGGTTTAGTTACTGATCGTCTAAAGTGGCTAGCTGATATGGCTGTATTCGACTCTTTGATTGGAAACACGGATAGGCACCAAGAAAACTGGGGTGTAGTTTTTCAAAGTGATGAGAAGACCCGCCTCAGCCCATTGTTTGATAATGGAACTGCATTGGGTCATGAGCGTTTCTTAGATAAAGTGCAAGACTGGGATGACAACAAACTTAAAGCGTACTTAAAGAAAGGGTGTCATCACTTGAGAATCTCAAGGGCAGATACTAGAACCAGAATTCAGCACTTTGCTCTAGTTAAAGCTCTCGCGGGCTCTGATGAGACAATCAAAACATATGTACAAAAAAAAATTGAGCGTCTAGATGTAGAAGGTATGTTGGCTGAAATTGAGAGATTGACTGAAATAAAAATTGATGTTCCATTCACTCGCGAGCGATTTGCTTGGATTAAAAGAAATATTATTGCTCGCTTAGAGTTAGTTAAAGAAGAAATAAGAAATGAGAATGATTGAAAACTCAATATATGTAAACACGCTGTTTTTAACTTGGCAGTCAAATAAGGACCGCAATGAACGCCATCTTGTTGGTGCGCTTAAAAGGTTGGATAGTGGTTTTGAGTTTTCATATTTAGTGGAAACTCCAGATTATAATGATGCTTTGGTAAAGGGATTTCAGGGTTACCCTGCATTTCCTTTAAACAAAGGGCCATTTACGAATGATGTTATGGCGACCTTTATGAAAAGGTTGCCACCGCGATCTCGCCGTGACTTTAGAAAATATTTGGTAAATCACCATCTTCCTGAGACATTTGATGGCAGTGACTTCGATTTGATTGCACATACTGGCGTGCAATTGCCAAGCGATGGTTTTGATTTGATTCCAAATCTTGAAGAAGCTGAAGTGCCGTTTGACTATCTCATGCAAGTTGCAGGAACTCGTCACTACTTAACTTATGAACAGGCATCTAAAATTGATCTGTATTCTGTAGTCGAATTAAAACTTGAAGATGATAATAAATTTGATTGCTACGCTGTTGCTGTGTTGGTTGGTGGTGTCGTTATTGGTTATGTGAACAAGCTCTTCTGTGCCACGGTACGTAAGTTAATGGAGCGTAATTTAAAATGTTACATTGCCCAAATCTCTGGCACTCTGGAACGTCCATTAATTTATGTAATGATATCAGCCAATTAAATATTTTTATGAAGAGGTCTATTGCTAAATTGGCTACAGTCATTCTTAAAGGTTAATGAGATTAAGCACTGTCATGGAAGTGACAGTTTGCGGCATGGCCGCTCTTTCGTATCCATGTGATCGCGGCATTTGCACTTCCGTATGCAGCAGATGCCACGGTCGAGCCTATAGTGACACTTCTTGTTAAACGAAAGGGCGGCGAGTCACTGGAATGACAGTGCTTAATAGCTTAACGATTGAATTCAATAATAAATCAATTGGTTACGCTTTAGCTCTCATTTACTGCTCCGCAAAGGTAAGTTTTCCCCAAGTTAAATTCCCACTTAAAATCATTACAGTAATGGTGTTGATTCGTCGCCACCAAAGACTGGTCTGCATTGGGGTTAGAGAAGTAAGAATTAAGAGTTAAAAAAATGCCACTGGCCGGTTTATTGCCGGATTTATTATTGGGGTGAGTCGATGTTTTCTTCTGCTGAGCGATAAGTTTGTCTGCTATTGGTATTCTGAACTCCATTCAACAGATTAAGAATGCCACTTACACAGATCTTTTCACGCTCTCGAACTACATGTCCGGCCTTTTTCTATGCTTAATTTACAATCCCTGGTAGGGCTTCTCTCAAAAGTTCCAACTCCTTTTTGTTTGCTTTAATCCAAAGTTTTTTCAAGTTTGGTATCGAAGCCAAGATTTCTATAGTCTCTTTAGTTTTAATTACATTTGTTTCAACAAGATACAACGAAAAAATATTTTTATTTCCACGTAATTCGTCAATACTGGACAACTGTGGGTTTCCACTGAGGTCTAAAATTTTTACGCTGTCAAGCGTTGAAATGATAGAACCAAAATCTAACTTTTGACATTTATTTAAAGATAAGTAGCTTAAATTCTGGGTGTTTCCGGTAATTTCAGAGAGTTTGCTTGCATGGGACACACTTAATGATTCCACTGAGTCTGAGCATAAATTAATTGACTCTAATGAACGAACAATGGAGCAGTTTAATGAAATTGCGACATCAACTTTTAGATTAATAACTTTGGAGTTGAATATATTTACATGCTTAATCCCGTCAACCAATTCAGATGATTCATTTTGCTCAACATAACCTTTCCGAATGAATGCCATTATGGCTTTCCAATCATCTCGCTGCCACTCAGCGTTATATACATAATCCAATATTGGTAATATAGAATCGAAGGTAGGTAATGAATTTTCCCACCTCTGCCATTCTGAAACATTTTCTGGTGCTAACTTTATATATTTCTTAAAAGATGAAATGTCCATATTATCACTTAATTAAAATTGGGTTGTCGAATTCAGAACGTTGATCTCTTCCGGTATATTTTTGCATTTCTTTTGAGAAACGGCTCTAAATTCTGATGATTTATTCTGTCACGCTATCCCTTTACTCACTCTTATTTGAGCTGACTAAAGCTTTAAAGCGAAGGTCACTCTTGCTCAGAGGGGAAAGTGCCTCGGCTTTGGTGAGATATTGCATAGTGATGTGGATAGCGTCTTGATGGTGACTAAATTCCCTAAAAATACGCTTTGCAATCAGCAGATTTAATTGATGTGCGGCTAATGAGGCATGCTCATGCTTTATCTGTAAAATAACCTCTTCTAGGGAGATAGGTTGAATTTCTCCCAAGGATATAAGAAAGGCTTTTGCGACAGTTCTGGCGTGTGAGAAATAGTCTGAGTGCGCATCTAAGGCGTAAATATGCTTGAAAATGTGTTTGGCTAGGGCTTTATTGCCGTTGCGGTAAAAAGATTCGCCATCAAAACAAATATCCCCTAGTCCTTCCATTATCTGTCTAGGGTTATCTGATAGGGAAAGCGATTCAATTTCTCTTTGGTATTCCGAAAACTGATCCATATTCTCGACCTTACTGGCACTACAGTGTGACTTTTCGACTATTGAAGTGGGAAGGCTGACAATCTTAGCAAATCCACAAGGTTAAAGCGTAACGGTCTGAATAAAATCAATGTCATTTCTGCAAACTCAAGCTTAATTTCGGTATAAAAAAATGCCACTACAAGGGGTTAGTGGCATAAATGCATAAGTCGGGCTTAAGCTTAAAAGGGTGGGTAGAAGACTGACATCTTGGCTGGGAACCGTTGCAACATCAGCCTCTACGCCGGGAAGTGGGTAAAACCTTTGGGAGTAGAGTGGTAAAACGGCGCGTTATTGCATGCTCACTGGGCCGTCGATTTTGTTAAATGTCACATCGCCAGAACCTGCTGCAAGAATCGTTAATCCCTTAGTGTTAAATACATTAATGTTGCCTGAGCCATCTGTGATGGTCACAGCACTTTGCACATTCGCGACCTCTATGTTGCCCGAGCCGTCATCAATTGCGATATTGCCGCGAATATCGGTCACCTTGATGGCACCAGCGCCATCTTCAATGGTTAGGCTGCCGTTGATTTGGCTGATTTCAATATCACCTGAGCCATCCTCTATGTTGATATTGTTACCACCGTTGATAGTGAGTTCACCCGAACCGTCTTTGATGTTCATGTCTGACGTCATCTTGCTGGTCAAAATAGACCCTGAACTGTCATCAATATCCAGTGTAAAGTTCGCAGGGACTTGCAGTTTTAGGTCTATATAGGGCGAGTTATTATTAGCATCTGCTTGCTCAAAGTTGGCCTTGAGCTTGGCCTTATTGGCTTTTTTCTCAAGGGTGAGAATGACTTTGCTGTCATCGTTGCCGTCCTTATTGCTATAGATGTCGGCGACGAGTTTAATTTGGCTGAGGCCTTCGACACCGATAATTTCCAAACTGCCTGCGCCTGTTTCTGCAATCAGGCCTTGTAAATCTTGGCTATCGAGTATGAGTTCGCGTTGTTGGTGGTCTAAGTCTGGCATGCCTGCTGCGTTCACATTAAGAATGCAGCCAGTGAGCGATACCCCAGCAGTAAAAAACACTATAAAAGCGAGGGTGAATATAAATGGGCGTAGTGACATGTTAGCTTCCTTGTTTATCTGGCACTCGATTTTTTGGGTGAGTGCTGAGTAGCCTTGCGATGGGTAAGACACTGCACAGCTTATGCCAATTTTAAGTTTCATTTATAATCAATTAGTTAAGCTAAAAAGTGTCCGAGGCTCACTGTGCGGACATGTCCGCTACATGGGTGATTTACTCATAGATTAGTGAAATTGCTCATTTATTAAGTTAGTTTAAGCTCCGTAAGTCACGCGGAATCAAAAATACAAGAAGGGATGCTGATGGATTATTTAACAACAAACAAAACGGCTTGGGATGCGCGCACTCGGGTACATTTAACTTCTGATTTTTATGATGTTGCGGGCTTTCTTAGTGGTAAGGCTTCGCTGCGGGAAATTGAGCTAGGTGAACTCGAGGTCGCAGGTAAAAGTTTGCTGCATCTGCAATGTCATTTCGGCTTAGACACCTTGTCGTGGGCGCGAATGGGATCCAGAGTCACAGGCGTCGATTTGTCAGAGGTGGCGATTGTTGAAGCGCAAAAGCTGGCAGAACGGACACAGTTGTCCGCCGAGTTTATCTGTAGCGATGTTTACAGTGTGGCGAGTAAGGTTGAGCCTCACGATATTGTGTTTACGTCCTATGGTGCCATTGTTTGGCTGCCGGATTTAACCCTATGGGCGCAGACAGTGGCTGCCTGTTTAACACCCGGCGGACAGTTTTACATGGCCGAGTTCCATCCTGCGCAGCAGTTGTTCGATGGCTATAGCTATTTTAATCGGGGTGAGCCAGACATAGAGCTGGAAGGCACATATACCGAAAATACCGGTGATGATCAGCAAACCTTAATGTGCTGGTCGCACAGTTTATCTGAAGTGATCAATGCGTTATTGCAGGCGGGCTTAGTGTTGGAGTTCTTCCACGAGTTTGATTTCAGCCCCTATAACTGCTTTGAAGGGCTCGAAGCGCAAGCCGATGGTCGTTATGTGTTAACACACCAAGGGCAGAAGGTGCCCTTGGTGTATAGCATCAGTGCGCGTAAGCCCGCTTAATCAATGCCGTTTTGTAATCGCGATGATCAGCGACTACGGTAAACCGGATACTTAAGGTATTGGTTATCGTAGTAAGGGCTGCGTTCATAGAACCAGCGTAGGCGTGCCTCAGGATCGGCGGCAAACTCTGCATTGGTCAGTGCTTTGTCGAACTCAGCTTGTAGCTTAGGAGCATCTTTTAGCATCTTGGCCGCCAGTGGCTCTACCGCATAATCTTCAATGTATTCAGTGCGAGTGAAGATAGGATTGAAGAAACCCCATTGCAGTAAAGAATCAGGTGATTGCGGCTCAAGCAGTAAAATCGCCAGATCGCCTAGCGGTTGATCTGTACTGATTTTAATGGTGCCAGCGGGCAGTGTGGTGCTGACTTTGGTTAACTCTGACTCAGCTTTGACCGTTTGGCGGCCCTCAAAATCCTTAGTGTTAAACACGGGATTGCTGAGAGTATATTGCTGCAATTTCAACTCGGTTGGCTTTTTGAGCGTGGTCATGCGAATGCCATGCACGTTAAGACGATCAATCACTTGAGTCCATTGCGCTGGAATATAGTAAGCACTCGGACGAGTGACCTTAATGTCGGGCACTGTTTCAGCCATCACAGGCAAGTTAGGGTAAAGCTTAGGTTCACCTGTCCAGCGCACAACTTCAGCGCCACTGATGGGGCTCTTTTCAAGTTGATAATCTATGCCTTTAAAATCCCAGCCTTTTTCTAATGGTGCTAATTTCCAAGTAAGGGTGATTAGCGGTGAGGCGCGGTATTTATCTTCTTGAATCGCACTCTTAAGTTTCGTCGCCTGTTCACCCACGGTTTTGAGGGTTTGCGCTAACATCACATAAGTGCCGAGCACCCTTTGCTTAAAGGGCTTTAGGCTGTGGTTTTCAACCAGAATGGTGGGCAAATGGCGAGCATCGCCATAACCGTTAGAGAAGCGCGGGCTTGGATTCCACAGCGACATGCCTTTGTTAATATCGGCGTTATCCACGGCAAAAATCAGTGCGCCGGGAATATGGCCTTGTTCCGTTAATGCGGCTTCAACCGCAGGTCTGTAGCTGTTTTCGAGCCAGCGGTAACTGGCTGGGCTTAAGCCTTGGGCGAGGTTATAACCAAAGGTGACATCGTATTGATAGTCGATGCCGTCAGTAACATGGACATCGATATACAGATCCGGTTGCCATACGTTGATTGCGCGCAGCATGTGCTGCATTTCTAAGCTGTCGGCCTTAGCATAATCGCGGTTAAGGTTGAAATTATTAGCCGTAGTGCGCCAGCCCATATTCACAGGGCCACGTTGATTTACACGATTAAATTCGCCGCTGCGCTCATGGGCATCAACACTAAAAATAGGCACAAACAAGAGGTTGGCTTTATCGAGCAGGGCACTTTTATCGCCTTGGATAATGTCTCGTAGCAGCATCATGCCGGCATCCTTACCGTCGATTTCTCCTGCATGAATTCCCGCCTGCACTAGCACTGTCGGTTTAGTGTTTTGTTTGAGGCGTGCCGATTCATTAATGCCTTCACTGCTGACGATATACATCCAAATATCGCGCCCTTGTGGGCTCTTACCTAAGCTCACCTTTTGTAATTTATCGGTCTCGCCCGCGAGTTTATCGAGCCAAGCGATAGTGGCATCGTAGCTTGGACTTTCAATACCGCCACTTTGCTCAAAGGGAGTCGCCCACTCGCTATCAACACTTAACATGAGCGATTCGCTGGCGCCAGACCAAGTGATGTTTGGCGGTAAAATCGCATCGTTGACAAAGGTGTTGGCTCGTTCAGGAATGGGCGCTGGTTGTGCTTCTGGCGCCGTAACTGTGGTATCGGCCAGTACATTAGTCGCAGTTTCAGTCGCTTGGCTATTCGCTGCTGGACTTGCATCCTGTGACGTTGTGATTACTGGGGAGCCAACTGCCAATGTTTCGGTGGTAGAGGCTTGCGCCATAGTGGCTGCCGGAGTTGTTTGGGTTGTGGTTTTCGCATCATTGGCAAAAGCATTCCCAGGGTACAGATTGCCCGTAGAGAGACAGGCAATGGCGATAACGGAGAAAGAAAACAAGCGCATGAAAAGAGTCCATCTATCGAATTTTTATTAGGACGGTATCTTTTCATTAAACGCCCCGTTAACGCAAGGGCGGCTAAGGGTTATCCGGTATTTCTGACATGGATTTAAGCACTAAGCGGAATGGGACAAATCGACTAAGCCGTTTTGTTGGGCGTTATCTGAGAAGCTGGCCGCTTGTGATAGGCAATGTCGATAATGGCAATGTCTTTATAAAGTGCTTCGACGGCAATCGCGAGCTGATAAATCAGCCAGCTATAACCTGTGAGTGCAAATCCCTGCGGCACTTGGTCGTTTACGGCGGTCACTGGATCAGCGGTTGATGCTTGAGTGGCTGCGACTAGGGCAAGCTGGAGTCTGTGTTGTAATTCTTGATCTAAGCATTCTGGTAGTGTCGGTAATTGTTGAGCTTTACCCGCTACAAATTCTGCAAGTTGTTGCAAATAGAAGGCAAGCTCAGAGGCAACCGCATTAATCTGCAGATAGGCGTCTTTGTCTTCTTCCTGCCAGCGGGTTAAGGGTAAGAGTTCGAGTAAGGTGATTAAGCGCACTTGTTTATTGGCTAACTGCGACAGTAGCACTTTGTGTTTTTTGAGGGTTTGACTTTCCCATTCCAAGGAGAAAAACAGTTTCTTTTGAGTGAGTACGGCCTTCATCGCAGCCTCTAGTCTAGCGCGAAAATCGAGCTCATGATTGGCGGGTGCCTTAAGATGCTCGGCTAATACTTCGGCCATATTGTCGATGGCATGGGTGAGTTGGGAGCGCCAATCTTGTTTAGCTTTAATCGGAAAAATGAACAGTGAGACCAAAATAGCAATCACGCAGCCGGAGAGGATGTTGGCCGTGCGCCATAGTGCCTCAGAGGTGTCATGGTTGGCGTCGCCGACCACGATTATGATGGTAAATCCAGCCACTAAATAGGCATAGCTGTAACGTCCGGCCGAGATAAAACAAATCAAGCTAACGGCTAAGATCAGCAGGCTCATGATTAGCCAATAACTGTCCACTGTGGCAACTAACATCACCCCATAAGCTGAGCCTAAACAAGTGCCTATCGCCCTTTGTAGCGACTTTTCAATCGCGCCGCCTACCTGAGGTAAGCTCATCATAATGATCACTATCGTGACCATGCTCCAAATAAAATGCGGTGGCGCCCAAATGGCATTAATAGTGACAGCAACGAGTAAGGCTAGCCCGAGCTTTAGGGCGTGGATTGAGCGGAAATGGCGATAGATAAAGTCGGCAAAGGGTGTGGCTGGGGCAAATACAGACATAGGGCAAAATTCCTTTGAGCTAACTTAGCGATGTTAATCTGGTGGCAGTATCGCAGAAAAACCGTGTCACTTGCGGCCATAGCGCCATAAAGAAATGTAAATTGCGAAATCTAGCAAATTGAGCTTAGTGGATGGCGCGGGAGAGATCACATTAACACTCAGATTAAATAGGCTTAACTGATGCGTGTAGAGGCAGGCCATTATACCGTGCTGCAGATATAAAAAAGGCTTGAATAAGCATTGCCTATTCAAGCCTATATTTAAAGTGTTTGAGTTAGCTTAAGCTGCGCTCACTATCCGCTTTAACGTCAACTTCTGTGTATTTATCCATGATCAAGGCACAAGCCGCATCGCCAGTGATATTGAGTGCGGTACGGATCATGTCAAAAACCCTGTCTAACGCAAACAGCAAAGGTAAACCATCGATAGGAATTCCCGCAGCTAACAGCACTGCCACTACTAAAAAGGATGGGCCTGGCACACCAGCTTGACCAATTGCACCTAAGGTTGAGGTGAAAATGATGGCCGCATAGGCTGTCATCGATAGATCAACGTTATACATTTGGGCGAAGAACATGGCCACTAAACCATAATAAATCGCGTTGCCGCTCATATTAATGGTGGCGCCTAACGGCAGTACAAAAGCCGTGGTTGCCTTAGAGACTTTAAGATCTTCCTCGCAGGTTTCCATATTCACTGGCAGAGTTGCCATTGAAGAGGCGGTCGATAAGGCCATCACCTGCGGCTTCTTCATTGCCGAAATAAACTGGCGCGCCGACACTCTTGAGAAGAGTTGTACCACTAATGGGAAGAAGATAAAGCCGTAGATCAAAATCGCAGCCACAAACACGGCGAATAACTTAAACACGACTTCTAGTGCATCGAAACCGAAGGTGCCGACAGAATCGGCCATCAAACCAAATACACCGATAGGGGCAATGATCATCACGCAGTTGATCATCCACACAAAGGCATCAACGACTGTGTTGAGTGCGGCCAAAATAGGTTTAGCACCATCGCCTTTAACTTTAGTCAGTGCGATGCCGAAGAAGATACTAAAGACTAAGATTTGTAATATGTTACCGCCGTTCAGCGACTCGAACACATTGGTTGGGATCATGCCGATAAAGGTATCCATTACCCCGGGCAATGCGCCATGTTCCTTGGTTACTTCCATCAAGTCTGTGCTGCTGTGGGCGGTAAAATCAACGCCTGCACCCGGTTGGAACAGATTACCCATCAAGAGTGCAAGCACAACGGCAAAGCCCGACGTGACAATAAAAAAGCCGAAAGTGCCAATGCCAATCTTACCCGCCGATGGGCTGTCACCTAAGCTCGCCGCGCCGCTGATGATAGAAACCAATACCAGTGGTATCACTAGCATTTTGATTAAATGGATGAAAATGGTTCCGAGTGGTGCAAACACACTTGCACTCTCGCCCATGATAAAACCCACCAGTGCGCCGATAATCATGGCAATAACCACTTGCACACCAATGTTACCTAATAAACTCTTGCTCTTCATTCTTGCGAAACTCCCCAGTTGCCGCAGCATTTTGTGTCATGCACAGACGATTTGAACCTAGACGACTCAAGCTTTAATGATTAAGGCTTACTCTAGGCTAAAGGTTCACTCTATGTTAAAGGCAAATGCCCGACATTTTTGACCGAGTAAAGTACCACAATTGCATAGCAGGGGATTGTGAAACATCACTAACCTTGGTTTCAAAATAACCAAAGTCTAAATCACGTTAACGTTAAATGAGGAATGCTTAAATTTATGCGCTTAAAAATGAATAAAGCTTATTTTATTGTGGGATTTTAACTGCCGAATTGATGAATTGTGATTTTTACTTTGATGGGCGCAGATATCCTCTCGTATTCTTTGGGCGGCTTGAGTCGTTGGTCACCCATCTTTTACTTGTATGAATCATGAGAGTGG
This sequence comes from Shewanella sp. SM21, assembly GCF_025654335.1. Taxonomy (NCBI): domain Bacteria; kingdom Pseudomonadati; phylum Pseudomonadota; class Gammaproteobacteria; order Alteromonadales; family Shewanellaceae; genus Shewanella; species Shewanella sp. SM21. Next base: position 44,221 of record NZ_JAKKRL010000012.1, on the reverse strand, counting down.
TTAATAGCTAAAAAACCTCCATGACCATTCAACTCTGTGACTCACTCAGTTTTCCCTATGACAACTCCATTTCGAGGACATTATGAACATCACCTCATTTTTCGGCCCGCCCGAATCGTTACAGTGCTGGATAAGAAAGTGCGTCGAACAACCTGGATTAAGTTATTGGCTGGTTTATCAAGATCTTGATGAAAGTGAATCCCTGCAACTGACCACTCCATTATTCCCGATAGTGAATGATATGAGAGACCTATCGGATGACGAAATCGATGCCTTTGAGGATAGCTTAGGCCGGAGTGACTATGGTTATCTGCTAAACACGGATCAGATTGAGGATGTGATCGATAACCTGATGCAGCAAAAAGCCCTGCCAAGTGAACAGGAACTGCTTGAAGCTATTATCTTTTACTATGAGCGAGATGCGTTTATAGATATTTAAGTGTTTATTTTTATTTTGTTGTTTCTATATAAAATAAAATTACGTGTTGTTAGCGGTAAAATACCGACGGTTAACGTCGGCATTTGCGTTTAAGGCAAGGTAATAAGTTGTGCACCATTTAGTGGTTATTGAGGTATTGAGCGCCTGTTTATGAATTCAATTTCGCAAGCACTCTGAATACCTCTTGAACGCCCTAAGGCATTGCGGGGAAGGAGAGCGAGCTGCCAATCCCTAGAGGCAAGCCTAAGGTCCAATATGCCAGTAAGAAACCGCTCCAAAGTAAAAGAAAACTGATTGAAAACGGTAACATCAGTGCCACTAAGGTGCCGATGCCTGATTCCTTAACGTATTTTTGGCAAAACACCACAATTAACGGAAAGTAAGGCATCAGTGGGGTGATGATATTAGTGGATGAGTCGCCCACTCGGTAAGCGGCTTGAGTCAAATCCGGTGACACACCTAGTTCCATTAACATGGGCACCATAATGGCACCAATTAATGCCCATTTGGCTGAAGCGGAACCCACTAATAGATTGACGAATGCAGTGAGAAACACAATTCCCACCAAAGTCACACCCATAGGAAGGGCTAATTCCTTTAACGCCAACGCGCCTTTAATGGCCATTAATGCGCCTAAATTGGATTGACCAAATGCATAAATAAACTGGGCACAGAAAAAAGCCATGACGATGTAATAACCCATGCCACTCATGGATTTACTCATGCCCTGAATAATGGCTCTGTGGTTGTTTGCCGTGCCAGCGGCATAGCCATACACGATGCCGGGAATGAGGAAAAACACAAAAATAATCGCCACAATGGAGCGCATTAATGGCGCTGAAGCACTGGTTAGGGCGCCGTCAGTAGCACGCCAAGCAGAATGTTCACCATAGGCGGTTAATACTAATCCTAATGCACACAACAACATGGCGGCCATGGCGAATTTGAGTCCGCGGCGCTCATGGGGTTGCAGTTCATCTAGGGTTGGGAGCGTGCTGGGATCGCCATTCACCGCAGTGTTTTTTAGGCGCGGCTCGATAACTTTATCCGTTAAGAACCAGCCAACTAAGATAATTAAAATGGCAGAAGCCGAAGTAAAAAAGATGTTATTCAGTGGGTTAATCGTTAATGTGGCGGCCGCGGGATCGGCTGATAATCTTGCCGCTGCCTGAGTTAAGCCCGCTAACATAGGATCAAGGCTGGATGGCACGCCAACGGTTGCAGAAAAACCGCCGGATACGCCAGCGAAAGCGGCGGCAATACCGGCTAAGGGATGGCGACCAGCGGCATAAAAGATCACCGCGCCGAGCGGGATAACGAGTACATAACCCGCATCAACCGCGACATGGCTTAGAATACCCACTGCTATCAATACCGGAGTGAGTAACATCTTGGGGGTAACAGATAAAATGGAGCGCAGCCCTGCATTAATAAAGCCAGTATGTTCAGCAACGCCTAGGCCCAGCATGGCCACAAGCACCACACCTAGCGGCGGGAAAGTGACAAAGGTCGTGACTATCGCCGAGGTAAAAGCGGTTAACGCACCACCATCAAGCATATTGACGACTTGAATCGGGTTACCAGTACGAGGGTCGATTTCATCAAAACTGACACCCGATAATCCCCAAGAGATCAGCCAGACTAAGCCCAGAAACATCGCAAATAATACCGCCGGATCAGGCAGTTTATTGCCGACGACTTCGACGCCATTGAGAAATCGCTGGAATCCAGTGACAGGTTTATGATTTTCCATTTGGGTGCCGCTTCCTAAAAAATGATGATTGTTATCGGTGATTATAAAAACGTAGCATTAATTTAAGCTTGGTTTAACTAATCGATAAGAAATAAAACATATAAAAATCTATCGCAGTGACTTTAGTGCGGGTGGATTTAATCATCACTAAATCAATTTAGCCGCAAATAAAAAGCGCGGGTTCATGACTGAACCCGCGCTTTTTTATGAAACGATATTTTTGACTAAATAACCGTACCGAACAAATCCACTACGCGCTTATGCTTTTGGGCCTGCATTGCGGATAGCGTCTGACACTTGATACTTAGCGAAGTTTTTAGTGAAAGCTTCGGCCAGCTTCTGGGCATATTCGGCGTATAGCGCTTTATCGCCCCAAGTGTTGATTGGGTTGAGTAAGTTGCTGTCTACGCCTGTGACTGCCACAGGAACGGCGAGGTTCAAGGTGTCTAAGTGGACGGTTTCCACATCTTTCAACTCACCGCTGACAATCGCATCGACGATGGCGCGGGTGGTTGGGATGTCAAAACGTTTACCTACACCGTGTGGGCCACCAGTCCAACCAGTGTTGACTAAGTACACTTGGCTGCCGAAGGACTCAATGCGCTTCATCAACAGTTCTGCGTACACGCCAGCAGGGCGTGGGAAGAAAGGTGCGCCGAAGCACGTTGAGAAGGTGGATTGAATTGCCGAGGTTGAGCCGATTTCAGTCGAACCCACTTTGGCGGTATAGCCAGATAAGAAGTGGTATGCCGCTTGTTCTTTGGTCAGGATAGAAACCGGTGGTAATACGCCAGATACGTCGCAGGTTAAGAATACAACCGCATGTGGCTCAGCGCCGCAGTTGTCTTCTTTACGTTGGGCAATGTGCTCCAGCGGATAGGCTGCGCGGGTGTTTTCCGTCAGGCTGCTGTCTTTGTAGTTAGGTACGCGGTGTTCGTCCATCACGACGTTTTCAAGTACAGTGCCGAAACGAATCGCATCCCAAATCACGGGCTCATTCTTCTGGCTTAAATCGATACATTTGGCGTAGCAACCGCCTTCGATGTTGAATACGCCGCCGGGTGCCCAGCCGTGTTCATCGTCACCGATCAGGAAGCGTTTTGGATCGGCAGAAAGTGTGGTTTTACCTGTGCCAGATAAACCGAAAAACAGCGTAGTGTCGCCATTTTTACCTACGTTGGCCGAGCAGTGCATTGGGAGCACGCCTTGGGCTGGCAGTAGGAAGTTTTGCACTGAGAACATAGACTTTTTCATTTCGCCGGCGTATTTCAGGCCGGCAAGCAGCACTTTACGTTCGGCGAAGTTTAAAATCACGGTCGCATCTGAGTTAGTGCCATCACGTTCTGGTACGCAAACAAAGTCAGGGGCATTGATGATCTGCCAAACTGGTTTGTCTTTACGATTAAATTCTTCAGGAATAATAAATAGATTGCGGGCGAACAGTTGGTGCCAAGCGTATTGCGTAGTAACTCGTACTGGTTGGTAATGTTCAGTGTCGGCACCGACTTCGAGATCAGATACAAACAGTTCTTTATCGGCTAGGTAAGCTTCAACCCGTGCCCATAAACCTTCAAAAGCACCTGGATCGAAAGCTTGATTGACTGTTCCCCATTCGATGTCAGCTTCTGAACTGGGTTCTCTTACAATGAAACGATCGCCAGGTGAGCGACCGCTGCGAGCGCCTGTTTTAGCGACTAGTGCGCCATTGGCTGTCAATTCACCTTCGCCGCGTAGCAGGGCAAATTCGACAAGTTGTGCTGTTGAGGGGTTAAAGTGAACGCGGTTTAATCCATCCGCCATAGTGAGGTCTCCATTTGATTTGTAAGGTTATTTTAATATCGATCGTCTGCCGATTTAATTTTATTTATCGCCTGAGTCGTGCTAGGTGACAAAGTGAGGCGATTGTAGCCTAAGCCGAGTGCAATGTGTGAGGGGATTATAGGTATGAATAAAAAATGGGCGTCAAATAGGGCGCCCATTTTTTAGGGGGAGTCGTTTTACTGCTGGGTTGTTGATGTTTGACCGTTAGCAAATAAGGTTGCTACGTCTATGGCATCAAAGGTGTATTTAGCGTGGCAATATTCGCAACCCATTTCTATCTTGCCATCTTCGGCCAGTATGGCTTCGATTTCTGCTTGATCTAAGGTTTTGATCGCGCCGGCACTGCGTTCATAGGAACAAGTGCATTTAAAGCTCACATCGATAGGATCAAATAAGCGTACTTCTTCCTGATGATAGAGGCGATGTAACACGCTTTCTGCATCAAGAGTAAATAGCTCTTCGGCCTTGATGGTCGACGTCAGTTGGCTCAAGTGTTCGAAGTCGGCGTTGTGATCTTGCTGGCTTGGCAGAATTTGTAGGAACATGCCCGCCGCTTGTTTGCCGTCGGCAAATAACCAAATTCCCGTAGGTAACTGCTCAGATTGATTGAAGTATTCTTCAACACAGGCAGCAAGTGTTGGCTTGTCCAGTGCGACCACACCTTGGTAGCGTTCACCTTCGTCGGGTGTTAAGGTGATGACCATATAGCCTTGGCCGAAGAGTTCTGTGAGGCTAGCATCATCGGCGAGTTCAGCATTCCAGCGAGCCACACCGCGTAACTCTTGTAAATTGTTACCGTTGATCACCGCTAAAGAAACAGGGCCGTTGCCTTGTAACTGTACGCTGATATCACCGCTAAATTTCAATGTAGCGGTTAATAGTGAGGTGGCTGCCATTAATTCACCCAGTAGCACTTGCAGTACGGCTGGGTATTCTTGGGCGCTGATCACTTGTTGATAGCTGTCTTGTAACTGCACCAGTTCACCGCGCACATCGGCATTATCGAACAAGTAGCGGTGTAAAGTATCTTGGTTCATCGTGTATCTCACTGTTAAAGGTCTTTAAAGCGCATGAGCTGGCGTCGTTGCTTTTTATCTGGTTTCTGATCGGGTATCGGGTTATTGAGCATGTGGAGGCGTCGTTGCTCAGCATTAATGGCCCGTTTAGCCAGACTTGTCGCGGTTTCTTCGTACAATTCTTGTGCAATCGAACCACTTTGGCGTAATTGCGATAATTTTTTTATGACTATCTCTTTATCGTCATATCCTTGGCGTATCTTAAGGACGGCGCCTATCTCGGCATTCCTACTAGATTTGGCACGCTGGCCGTTGTAATGTACTTTGCCGCCGTTAATCATTTCTTTGGCGATGGCACGGGTTTTATAAAAACGTGCAGCCCAAAGCCACTTATCGAGTCGAATGTCTGTTTTATCGCTTTGACCTTGAGTCATAGTGTCTCCAGCTAAAAGATCGATGAGTTCACATGCCGAGCAAGAAAATGCGTCAAGAGCATTTCTATTATGTTAAAGGGTGGCGTGCTTCACACCCTTTTATGGCGGGCAAAGTTAGCATAATTGGCCTATTTTCGCCAATTTGAATGCTGTTATGGGCTTGTTGCCAAATGCTGCCTAGGTTAGCATGAGACGGTAATCGCCTAATTATTATAATCAGAACAGAGACCTGTATCGAGGGTCCAGATAAAATATGGATTTATTAGATAAAGTTATCGCAAAAGCCATTGGCATGCCCCATAAGCCCTTAAGCCGGATAGTCTTCTGGTTGGGTTTTATTGTGATCATGTTGTTAGCCGCGCAAATTACATGGAAATTAGTGCCTACTAGCTCATCACCCAGTGCTTGGTCGCCAACGCCCGTTAACCTGACGGGTAAAGGTGCTGGGCAGGTTGATCTTGCGGGTTTACAGCAGCTTGGTCTCTTTGGTAAGGCAGATGCTAAATCTGAAAAGCCAAAAACTGAGGTTGTTGAGACTGTGACCGACGCGCCTAAGACCACACTCTCTATTCAGCTCACTGGCGTTGTTGCATCGACAGCGGATCAGAAAGGCTTAGCAATCATTGAGTCAAACGGCAGCCAAGAGACCTACAGCTTAGGCGATAAAATCAAGGGCACTTCGGCATCACTGAAAGAAGTCTATGCCGACCGTATTATCATCACTAACGCTGGCCGTTACGAGACATTAATGCTCGATGGCTTAGTTTACACTAGCCAAAGCCCAGCCAATCAACAGTTACAACAAGCTAAGACTAATAAGACTGGCTCGGCAGTGAGCCGTGTCGATCAACGTAAAAATGCCGAAATCTCCCAAGAACTCGCCGAATCCCGCACCGAATTGTTAGCCGATCCCAGTAAGATCACCGATTATATTGCCATTTCACCTGTCAGACAGGGTGACGCTGTGGCGGGATATCGCTTGAATCCAGGGAAAGACGCCAATTTGTTTAAGCAGGCGGGTTTTAAAGCTAACGATTTAGCCAAATCGATTAATGGATACGACTTGACCGTAATGAGTCAAGCGTTAGAAATGATGAGCCAATTACCCGAGTTAACCGAAGTTTCTATTATGGTTGAGCGGGAAGGACAATTGGTTGAAATCATGTTTAGTTTGCCGCAATAACACGCGTTAGAGGAAAGAAAAAGAATGAATAACAAAAGGATTCGACGCAAGCTGATTGCTGGGGTTGTTGCGGGTGCAGCCATGTTCTCCTCCCAATTCGCTTGGTCTGAACAGTATGCGGCCAACTTTAAAGGCACGGATATTCAAGAATTTATCAATATCGTTGGTAAAAACCTGAATAAGACCATCATAGTTGACCCGACAATTCGCGGCAAAATCAACGTTCGCAGTTATGATCTGTTGAACGATGAACAGTATTACCAGTTTTTCCTCAACGTTTTACAAGTTTACGGTTATGCCATCGTTGAGATGGAAAATAACGTTATTAAAGTCATTAAAGACAAAGATGCCAAAACCGCTGCAATTCGAGTCGCTAACGATAACGACCCCGGCCTTGGTGATGAAATGGTGACGCGTATTGTGGCCTTGTATAACACTGAGGCTAAGCAATTAGCGCCGTTATTGCGTCAACTTAATGATAATGCGGGTGGCGGCAACGTAGTGAACTACGACCCCTCCAATGTCTTGATGTTGTCTGGCCGTGCTGCTGTAGTGAACAAGTTAGTCGAAATTATCCGTCGAGTAGATAAGCAAGGCGATACCTCGGTGCAAGTCGTGCCGTTAGAATTTGCTTCTGCGGGTGAAATGGTACGAATTATCGATACCCTTTATCGTGCTACCGCTAACCAATCCCAATTGCCAGGCCAAGCGCCAAAAGTGGTTGCTGACGAACGTATCAATGCCGTGGTCGTGAGCGGTGATGAGAAGAGCCGCCAACGTGTGGTCGAGCTTATCCGTCGTCTCGATGCCGAACAAGCCAGCACAGGTAACACAAAAGTTCGTTATCTACGTTATGCCAAAGCAGAAGATTTAGTTGAAGTGCTGACCGGTTTTGCCCAAAAGTTGGAAGGCGAGAAAGATCCGAGCGCTCAGGCTGCAGGTGGTAAACGCCGTAATGAAATCAATATCATGGCGCATACTGAAACCAACGCCTTAGTGATCAGTGCTGAACCCGATCAGATGCGCACTATCGAGAGCGTGATTAATCAACTCGACATCCGCCGTGCTCAGGTACTCGTAGAAGCCATTATCGTGGAAGTCGCCGAAGGCGATAGCGTCGGCTTTGGGGTCCAATGGGCCGCGAAAGCGGGTGGTGGTACTCAGTTTAATAACTTAGGCCCAACCATAGGTGAAATTGGTGCAGGTGTATGGCAGGCGCAAGATCAAGAAGGGACATTCATCACTAACCCGAGCACTGGTCAGGTGATAGGTCAAAACCCGAGTACTAAGGGAGATGTGACGCTACTCGCCCAAGCCTTAGGTAAAGTGAACGGTATGGCTTGGGGCGTGGCCATGGGCGACTTTGGTGCCTTAATTCAAGCCGTGTCGAGTGACACTAACTCAAACGTACTGGCAACGCCTTCTATTACGACCTTAGATAACCAAGAGGCCTCGTTTATTGTGGGTGACGAAGTGCCTATTCTGACAGGTTCTACCGCCAGCTCGAGCAACAGCAACCCATTCCAAACTGTTGAGCGTAAAGAGGTTGGGGTTAAACTGAAAGTGGTGCCACAGATCAACGAAGGCAGCTCAGTGAAGCTGACGATTGAACAGGAGGTTTCTGGGGTTAACGGTAATACAGGCGTGGATATTTCCTTCGCGACTCGTCGCTTAACCACTACCGTTATGGCGGATTCTGGTCAAATTGTGGTACTCGGTGGTTTGATCAACGAAGAAGTACAAGAAAGTATACAAAAAGTACCGTTCTTGGGTGATATCCCTATTCTAGGACATTTGTTTAAATCTTCTTCGAGTAAAAAAACGAAGAAAAACCTCATGATCTTCATCAAGCCAACGATTATACGTGATGGCATCACGATGGAAGGGATTGCGGGACGTAAATATAATTATTTCAGAGCATTACAGCTTGAACAGCAAGAGCGTGGCGTTAACTTAATGCCTGAGACTAAAGTGCCTGTACTAGATGAATGGAATCAGTCTGAGTATTTACCTCCTGAAGTTAACGAGATTTTAGAGCGTTATAAAGAAGGTAAAGGCTTAGATACTCAGATGCGTAAAACGGATCCAACGCTCAAAACGCTCGATGAAAACAAAAACAAAGATAAAACCAATGAGTGAAATTCAACTATCCCAAGTCGATGACCTCAGCCAAGTCTCTAATGAGCTAGGCCTTGAAGCTGAAGGTGATGAGGTATTTCGTTCGAGCAGTAAAGAGCGTTTACCTTTTGCTTTCGCACACCGCCACGATGTGGTGCTCGCGTTGGGTGAAACGGGCGAGTTAAGCTTGTTCTATACGAGTAAAACACCGTTAACGGCTATGCTCGAAGCGCGGCGTTATTCGGGTGTCGATTTGCCTTTGGTTAAGCTCGAAGTGGCGAAGTTTGAGGCCAAACTCACTCAAGCATATCAGGCGAACTCGTCTGAAGCGCAGCAGTTGATGGAAGACATAGGCAACGAGATGGATTTATTCACCCTTGCCGAAGAGCTGCCGCAGACCGAAGACTTGCTCGAAGGTGATGATGATGCGCCTATCATCAAACTGATTAATGCCTTGTTATCTGAAGCGATTAAAGAAGAAGCGTCGGATATCCATATCGAAACCTACGAGAAACAGCTTGTGGTGCGTTTCCGTATCGATGGTGTACTTAAGGAAGTCCTCAAGCCAAACCGTAAACTGTCGTCGCTGTTAGTGTCGCGGATTAAGGTTATGGCTCGCCTCGATATCGCCGAAAAACGTGTGCCACAGGATGGCCGTATTTCGCTGCGAATCGCAGGTCGTGCGGTAGATGTGCGGGTATCGACCATGCCATCGAGCCACGGTGAACGTGTTGTACTGCGTCTGCTGGATAAAAATACTGGCAACCTCGATTTAGAACAATTGGGGATGACAGACAGTATTCGGGTTAAGTTTGAAGATCTTATTCGTCGTCCTCACGGGATCATTTTGGTGACTGGCCCAACGGGCTCGGGTAAAAGTACCACTTTGTATGCGGGTTTGACGGAGATCAACTCCAAAGACACCAACATACTCACAGTAGAAGACCCTATCGAATACGAGTTAGACGGTATTGGTCAGACCCAAGTAAACACTAAGGCTGACATGACCTTCGCTCGTGGTCTGCGCGCTATTTTGCGTCAAGATCCCGATGTCGTGATGATAGGTGAGATCCGTGACTTGGAAACCGCGCAAATTGCGGTGCAAGCATCGCTCACTGGCCACATGGTAATTTCAACCCTGCATACCAACACAGCGTCTGGCGCGATTACACGTTTACAAGACATGGGCGTTGAGCCATTCCTCGTGTCTTCAAGTTTACTCGGCGTGTTGGCTCAACGTTTGATCCGTACTCTTTGTCCTAAATGTAAAATCGAGCATGTGCCCGATGCGCGTGAGCGTGAGTTGCTGGGCATCGCCGCCGATGACGACAGACGTATTTTCCGTGCTAATGGCTGTAAATCCTGTGGTAACAATGGCTACCGTGGTCGAACCGGTATTCATGAGCTATTACTGGTTGACGATAATGTGCGTGAATTGATCCATGGCGGCCGCGGTGAGTTAGCCATCGAAAAGTATATTCGTCAGTTTGTACCGAGCATTCGTCACGATGGCATGAGCAAAGTGCTCGCGGGCATCACCACTCTCGAAGAAGTGCTACGTGTGACTCGCGAGGAGTAATTTATGCCAGCATTTGAATATAAGGCACTGGATGCCAAGGGAAAGCAGCTTAAGGGTGTGATTGAGGCGGATACCGCCAGACACGCCCGCAGCCAACTGCGCGATCAGCGCATGATGCCCTTGGAAATACTGCCTGTTACTGAAAAAGAAGCCAAAGCTAAGAGCAGCAGTTTTTCGTTTTTCAAACGTGGCATTTCAGTTGCTGAATTAGCTTTGATCACCCGCCAAATTGCGACCTTAGTGGCCGCGGGTTTACCGATTGAAGAATCCCTTAAAGCCGTTGGTCAGCAGTGCGAGAAAGATCGTCTCGCGAGCATGATCATGGCGGTACGTTCTCGGGTGGTGGAAGGTTATAGTCTGGCCGATTCCTTGGCTGAATTTCCGCATATTTTCGATGATTTATATCGTGCCATGGTGGCCTCGGGTGAAAAGTCCGGTCACTTAGAAGTGGTGCTTAATCGTCTGGCGGATTATACCGAGCGACGCCAACAGCTTAAATCTAAGCTGACCCAAGCCATGATTTATCCCGCGGTTTTGACCACAGTGGCGATAGGGGTGATTTCAATCCTGCTAGCTGCGGTTGTGCCTAAAGTGGTCGGACAGTTTGAGCACATGGGCGCTGAGCTTCCCGCCTCGACCCGATTTTTGATCTCGGCCTCTGACTTTGTGCAAAACTATGGTGTGTTTGTGGTCATCGCCTTAGTGCTGCTGTTCGCACTCTTTCGGCGCATGTTAAAGTCACCTGCGTTTCGGATGAAGTACGATAATTTTTTATTGAGCATGCCGGTTGTTGGCCGCGTGAGTAAGGGATTAAATACGGCGCGTTTTGCGCGGACGTTAAGTATCTTATCCGCAAGCTCTGTGCCTTTGCTCGATGGTATGCGTATAGCGAGTGAAGTGTTGCAGAATATGCGAGTGCGGGCCGCAGTTGACGATGCGACCGCACGCGTGCGGGAAGGAACTAGCTTAGGTGCAGCGTTGACTAATACTAAGTTGTTTCCGGCTATGATGTTATACATGATTGCGTCGGGCGAGAAGAGTGGTCAACTTGAGCAGATGTTAGAGCGGGCCGCCGATAACCAAGACAGGGAATTCGAAGGTAACGTCAACATAGCATTGGGTGTATTCGAGCCTATGCTGGTGGTCAGTATGGCGTGTGTTGTGCTCTTTATTGTGATGGCAATTTTGCAGCCAATTTTAGCCTTGAATAACTTGATTAGCGGTTAATTTTTGAATTTATGGATTATGACCAAGTCGATTGGCATAGGTTTTTTTAGGAGAAGTAGTCGATGCAAATGAACAAGAAACATCAAGGTTTTACCTTACTCGAAGTGATGGTTGTTATCGTGATTTTAGGGATTTTAGCCTCTATGGTTGTGCCTAACTTGATGGGTAACAAAGATAAGGCTGACCAACAAAAAGCCGTGTCTGACATAGTTGCACTCGAAAATGCCTTAGATATGTATAAGTTAGATAACGGTGTCTATCCATCGACCGAACAAGGCTTAGAAGCATTAGTGCAAAAGCCTACGATTTCGCCTGAGCCACGTAACTACCGTGAAGATGGTTATGTAAAACGTTTGCCAGAAGATCCATGGCGCAATAACTACCTGTTGTTAAGCCCTGGCGAAAACGGCAAGTTAGATATTTTCAGTGCAGGCCCCGATGGTCAACCAGGTACCGAAGATGACATCGGTAACTGGAATTTACAGAATTTCCAATAAGATGCTAAAGCTGCGTCACGCTGGTTTCACCTTAATGGAGGTGATGCTAGTTATTTTGTTGATGGGGCTCACGGCTGCGGCTGTGACTATGTCTATCGGCAATTCTGGGCCGCAACAGGCCTTAGATAGAACGGCGCGGCAGTTTATTGCGGCCACTGAAATGGTGCTTGATGAAACCGTTTTAAGTGGCCAGTTTATTGGTATTGTGATTGAGAAAACCAGTTATCAGTTTGTTTTTTATAAAGAAGGTAAGTGGGAGCCTTTGGATAAAGACAGACTCTTATCTGAAAAGCAAATGGAGCCAGGGGTTGTACTGAACTTAGTGCTCGATGGTTTACCTTTGGTACAAGAGGATGAGAAAGACGATTCTTGGTTCGAAGAACCGCTGATTGAACCCTCTGCCGATGATAAGAAGAAACACCCTGAGCCACAGGTCATGCTATTCCCGAGCGGTGAAATGAGCGCTTTTGAGCTGACGTTTATCGCTAAAACTAACAAAGGCCAGCAGGCCGAAACGTTAGTGGTTGGTGATGCGCTGGGCAGATTAACCATAGGGCGCCCCGATGAAACGCGTTAAGGGCATGACCCTACTCGAAGTGATTGTGGCCCTTGCCGTATTTTCAATTGCGGCCGTGTCTATCACTAAAAGTTTGGGTGAGCAGATGGCAAACATGCCGATTCTGGAATCGCGAACTTTAGCACAGTGGGTGGCTGATAATCAGATGGTCGATGCCAGACTTGATCCACAGTTTCCTGAAATCGGTAAAAAAGAAGGTCAAGTTGAGCTCGCAGGAAAGGATTGGTATTGGCGTAAAGAAGTGGTGAAAACGACGGACGATAATTTTCGTATGATCCGCATAAGTGTGAGTGAAGACGAACGCTATCAGCGTATTGCCGCACAAGTGAGCAGTTATGTCCTTAAAACTAACTAGTGCGCAGCGGGGATTCACCCTGCTGGAAATGCTGATCGCCATCGCGATTTTCGCCATGATAGGTTTGGCTTCTAATGCGGTACTCAGCACAGTGCTGACTAACGATGAAGTGACGCGCGCGTTTTCAACTCGGCTTAAAGCTCTACAACAAGGCTTTGGTGCGATTGAGCGTGATCTCGCGCAAATGGTGGCGCGCACGCCAAGATTACTCGAAGGTGGTCGAGGTTCGACTGTCTTCCAAACGGGCAATGATATCTTAGATTCGGAATCAGAAGCCTTAGTGTTTTACCGTTTAGGCTGGTTAAATCCTGACGGTTTATTACCGCGAGGCAGCTTACAGTCGGTGGCGTATGTGGTGCATGAAGGGCGGCTGGAACGTTGGTATTTTCCTTATCCTGAGCCTGAATTTGGCGCCGAGCCGATTAAGACTGTGATTATCGACAAAGTGCTATCGGTGGAATATTCCTTCTTCATGGAAGACAAGTGGGAGCGCAAGGTCGAGGCGACTAAGTTGCCTAAAGCGATCGCCATGGAGATTGAGATTGAAGGTTTAGGCAAGATCCAACGTAAGTTCTTGTTGCCGCTGGGTGCTGTTGCACCAGAAAAGTCTAAGGATGACGATAATAAAGACGAAAATCCTGACGATACGAACAAAGATAAAGACAAAGATGGTGATGGCGTCGATGATGGCTCGGGGAACGATCCTGGTGACGGTTCTGGTGATCCAGGTGATGGCGACCCTGAAGATGAGGGCCGCGAATGAGAACCCAATCTCGGTCTAAACAGCGTGGTGTCGCACTGATAGTTGTGCTCTTGATAGTTGCCATGGTGGTGATCATCGCGACAAATATCACAGGCCGTAATCAGTTATCCATGCGTCGAACGTTGAACTTGGCCCAGTACGATCAAGCCTATTGGTATGCGATTTCTGCCGAAGAACTGGCGAAGAAGATTTTAAAACAAGATTTAGACGACTCGGAAGGTCGAGTCCACAGGCAACAATATTGGGCCATGGCCGATGTTGTGTTTCCGGCTGAATACGGTGAAATTGCTGGCAAGATCACTGATATGCGCGCCTGTTTTAACTTAAATGCCTTGTCTGTGACTACGAAAGAGGTGGAAAACAGTCAACCTAAGCTGCCGCTGGCGGCGAAGCAATATAAGGCCTTGTTGGTGAGTTTAGGGATGGACGACTTTAGTGCGGACCGTCTGACCCAGACCTTAAAAGATTATATCGATGAAGACACCACTGCTAGCCCTTATGGTGCCGAAGATGCGGAATACGAAGCGCGAAATGTGCCTTACCGTGCGGCCAATACACTGATGAATCATCGCAGTGAATTACGGGCAGTGATGGGATACACCCAAGATATCTATTTGAAACTATTGCCCTATGTGTGCGTTATCCCAGGTAATGACAGACAATTACTGAATGTGAATACCTTGGAAGTAGAGCAAGCGGCACTGTTAGCTGGCATGCTCGAAAATCAGATTTCGGTAGGAGAAGCAGAAAGTATCATTAACCAACGCCCCGGCGATGGCTTTGCCAAGATAGATGACTTTTATGAAAGCTCATCCATGGGAGCGATCAAGTGGGAAGGTGCCATGAAGTCGAGCTTTGTCATCGATAGCCAATATTTTTTATTGGCCTCGGGGGCGAAGGTTGATAACGCCGTATTTAGAATGGAAAGTGTGCTCAAAAAGAGCGGCGGCAATAAAATGGAAGTGCTCACCCGTCAGTTTGGTGGACAAAAATAATGGCAGTGCTCACCCGTCAGGGTTTGATGTTGGTGGCCAAAAATAATGGAAGTGCTCACCCGGCAGAATCTGGTGGACAAAAATAATAGCAACGAGCTCAGTCACGCTTTCTTGACTGGGACTGGTGGAGAAAAACTGTGAGTGAACGGCTATTTATTCGCTTAGGCAGAACAGCAGAGCAAGCGTGCTCTTGGCTCGTTTGGTCGGAGCAAGAACAGGAAATTATCGCCTCTGGCGAGCTCGCCAATGCTCAAGGTTTGTCGACCTTAACCGAGCGTGCGGGCAATCGTCCCGTCGATGTGTTAGTGCCCGCCGCGGCAATGACGCTCACTAGCGTGCATTTGCCCGAAAAAGGCCAACGCCAAGCCTTGAAAGCCTTGCCTTTTATGCTCGAAGAAGCCTTAGCCGATGATGTCGATGCTATGCATTTTACTGTTGGTCCACGTGACGGTGACGCCTTAAGTGTGGTCGCTGTGGCCCATGAGCAAATGCAGACTTGGCTGAGTTGTTTGACCGAAGCGGGTTTAAAAGTGAAGCGCATTGTGCCTGATTGTTTAGCCTTGCCATTGCAAGAGTGCCAATGGGCGGCAATGAATTTTGGCAATGAGCTATTGCTGCGTACCGGATTAGCTTCGGGTCAGAGCTTACCTCTGCCTTGGTTGCCAATTGCGTTAGAACAACTTAAGCCTGCACAGGGCGAGGTCTCTGTCGCCAGTTATACCGAGATGCAACTCGAGGGGGTCGAGCTTAAGCCGCAGTCACTCGAGCTACCTATGTTAGTGTTAGCCCGCGGTATTTTGCATGCGCCAGTGAATTTACTGAGCGGCGTTTACACGCCGAAGCGTGAATATAGCAAACAGTTGATGATGTGGAAAAGTGCGGCCATCGTTATTGCCATCGCTTGTGTGCTGGCCTTAGTGAATAAAGGGCTGACTATACATCAAGTCAATGGTCAGGTTGCCGATCTTAAAGCCCAGAGTGAATCCATTTATCAGCAAGTGATCCCGGGAAATTCGCGCATTGTTAATCTACGTTCGCAGATGGAAAGTCAGTTACGTGCATTGCAGGGACAGGGCAGTGGTGCCGAGTTTTTTGCCATGCTCGATGGTTTACAGGATGCCTTTAAGCAAGTGCCTGAACTTAAACCTAATAGCCTAAGATTCGAAAGCGCGCGTAACGAGATCCGTATGCAAGTGAGTGCGAAAAATTACGCGCAGATCGAGAAGTTTAAAGAGATTGTCGGTCGTCGTTTTCAACTCGATGGCGGCACTATGAATAGCGGTGAAGAGCAAGTCACCAGTACCTTAACTTTGAGGAGCAAATAAGATGGATAATTTGCGGACTTGGTGGCAAGGGCTCGCATCGCGCGAGCAGCAATTAGTGGGCTTTTGCTCGGTATTCTTAGTTATAGGTATTTTTTATTGGGGTGTTTGGACGCCGATTGCCAATGCTGAAGCCGATGCATTACGTAACCTCAATGCACAGCAACAGACGTTGAACTATGTAAAACAAACGGCGAATAAAATAGCGAGTCTTAAGCAGAACGGTGCTAAGCCAACTACGTCGGGCAGTTTAAGCTCAGTGGTTAACCAAACTGCGGGCAATTATGGGTTAGTGATTACTCGCATGCAGCCCCAAGGCGATAAGATCCAAGTGTGGATGGACGATGTTCCTTTTGATGCCTTGTTAGGTTATTTGAGTGAGTTAGTACAGAAGAAAGGACTTTCACTCGAAAGTGTTGATTTGGCTGAGGCCGATGTACCTGGCTATGTCAAAGTGAGACGTATCCAATTAGCGCAATAAATTAAGGTGTAGCTGTGAGTTTGATAAAAAAAGTCATCATAGGCGTACTGATTTATTTAATATTTTTAGTCGTTCTATTCCCCGCTAAGATTGCGATAGCGTTAGCCCCATTGCCCGCGAATATCAGTGTTTCGGGTGTGAGTGGCAGTATTTGGTCTGGCAGCATAGAAACCTTAAGTATGCCGCAGCGTCAGGTAGAGCAAGTGCGTTGGGATCTGAGTCCTTGGGCGCTATTTTTAGGTAAAGTGAAAGTTGATTTTCAAGTGGGCAGCCGCGCAACACCTGTCAGTGCTAAGGGATTAATTTCTTGGTCTATGGGAGGCTTAAGTGCGCAGGGGCTACGTTTCGAAGCGCCGGATAGTTTTTTACTCGGCAATGCAAAACTGCCCTTTAGAACCGAAATTACCGGTGAAGTCAGTTTGTTGGTTGAGACGTTAGAGCAAGGTAAGCCTTGGTGTGAACAGTTGTCTGGTAAGCTGTTTTTGAATCAAACCAATGTTAAGAATCAGTTTGGTAACTATCCTCTAGGTAATATTGAACTCGGACTGAGTTGTGTCGAAGGCAAAGCGCAATTGGCCACAGATGAAACCAAGAACCAGCTTGGTATTGTTGGTACCTTACAGTTAGATGAAGGCAATATGGTGAAGGTTGAGGCTAAGATTAAAGAAACGGCAGAGCAACCAGAAGATATGCGTGAGTCGCTGAATATTTTAGGTAAGCGTGGTGCGGATGGTTATTTCCCTGTGGTATATCAGGGGCGGATCCCTGGGTTATAGCGCTGTTTTAGATGAGCACTTAAACTTAATGTGAGTGCTCAGATGTGAAGGCCGTAATGCGAGAGTTGTGATTAAACGTTCGCTCCTAAAACACGTTATGAATAGAAACGAAGGCACCTTAGGTGCCTTTTTTATGGCTTTTTTATCGTGTTAGATCAGTCAGTAGTGAGTGATAATCGGTAATCGCGGGGAAATCGTGAAAGACTTTGATTGGTTTTTTACTGTCAGGGTTAGCAATCCCCAATTGATGGCCCACGCCAGCAAGTTTAGCGGCTTTGAGTATGGGTTCGCTATCGTCGATAAAGAGACAGCGACTTGGTTCAAGGTTGAATTGCTTAAACAAGGTCAGCCAAAATTGTGGGTGTTCCTTAGGGTAACCTGTCTCGTGGCTAGAAATCATGGCATCGAGCCCTGCTGCCAGCTCGGTATGTTCAAGCTTTAGGGCAAGACTCTTGGGATGCGCATTGGTCACTAAGATGCGCCGTTTACCCGCAGAGGCTAAGGCCGCTAAAAATGGCATGCTGTCTTGGCGCAGTTGAATACGATCCACTAAAGTGCAGTGCAAGCCCATAATGTCGAGCTGCAGTTGCTCCTGCCAATAATCGAGACAGTACCAATCGAGCGTGCCTACGACTTTCTCATAGGCGTTCACAACTAATTGCTGCGCTTCGTTGTGGCTCACACCTTGCTGTCGACTCAATTCCTGCGGTACTAAATTCAGCCAAAAATGATTGTCGAAGTGCAAATCCAATAGGGTGCCATCCATATCGAGCAGAACCGTATCGATAGTCTTCCAGTTAAACATGGGTATTTCCTATTTTTGCAAAACTGAATCACGCTTAGCATTGATTGTTGCACTGCGTAATACTCAGTGATGACGATGATTCGAGTCACTTGTATGCTTAAATCTTTGTGCTAGTCTTGGATTATTAATTATTTTTAGTCTGAAAATTAAGCGGTTGGATATGGATATCTGTTCTTTTGCCCTATTAGCTCAAGTTTCAAACTCCCTTAGTTTACAGCAAGAGTTGAATGCTTTGCTGCAACAAGACTGGTTACCCCATGTAAATCAGCGTGATTATATGGGGGGGTGGGATGTTCTCGTCTTACGCTGTGCTGCAGAGTATCGCGGTGCTCATCCTATCTTGCAAGCCTTCTCAATTTCTACCGGTCAGTACTGGCAAAATTTGCCTCAACTCGAATCGAGCCCTGCGTTATGCCATTTTCTACAATCTTTAGCCTGCCCAGTGAAATCCGTGCGTTTGATGCGCTTACATGCGGGGGCAGAAATCAAACCCCATAGAGATCAAGGACTCTGCCTAGAACAAGGCGAGGCAAGACTGCATTTGCCACTGCAAACGAATGAGCAACTCAACTTTTACGTGGACGATAAACGTGTACCCATGCAGGCCGGAGAGCTTTGGTATATCAATGCCGACCAAGTCCATTGGGTTGAAAATAAAGGGCAGGATGCGCGGATCAATTTAGTGATTGATTGCGAGGTCAATACATGGTTAAGGGAGTTAATCGATGCTGCAAAAATCAGAGCTTGAATTAGGGCATAGTTTGGATGTAGCTGTATTAACTCAGTTTGCTAATGCGCTACTGCTGTCAACCTCAGCAGGGGAGTCTAAACGGCTCATTGATCCCATGCTGAAGCAGTTATGCCAAATAGCGGCAGTGGAGTTACACCCCGAGTCTTTTTTGGATACTGAGGCGAGCCATACGCCTTTTGGTAAGGCTGTGTCACTCACTACCGCGGCGCAGTGTGCCGAAGATCCCGAACGGGGTCGAGTCTTTATACAAGGGATTTATCAAGCAATACAAGATCGTCTAAAGGCTCATCCCGGGCAGATTGTGAACATCCTATATGCGGGGACTGGACCTTTTGCTTGGTTATTATTACCTCTGCTGCCGTTATTTTCTGCGAGTCAAATTCAAGTGACCTTGCTCGACATTCATCAAGCCTCGTTAGATAAAGTCACTAAGCTTATTGAACGCTTTGATTTGGCTGATCGTGTGGTGGAGCGTGTCTGTGCGGATGCCACGCTTTGGCAGCCAAATACAGTCGTAAAGTTTGATGTGATTCTTTCCGAAACCATGAAGCACTTGTTGCAACAGGAGCCGCAAGTGCAAATTTTTACCCATTTACAGGCGTATCTTGCCGATGATGGTGTGCTCATCCCGCAAAATATTGAGTTAGACGCTTGGCTTGAGTGTCGTACTGTGCAGGATTTTGTGGAGACGCATTATTTAGGACCGTTATTCGCGCTCAACCTACAAACAGCGCGCTTACTTGCCAGTGGAGACCGTAGCTTCTTGGCTGGTACTTTACTGCTCCCCGATTTCAGCCCGAGTGCGGTAACGCTTAAGTTCACGACTTCCATTCAAGTCTATGGTAATTCCACGCTGAGCGAAAACCAATCTCAACTCACGTTACCTCGATATCGACGTGAACATTGGCTTAAGCCGCTCTCATGCCTTGCTTTTCGATATGAGCAGGGTACTCATCCCGATTTTGTGTTTGATGTTATAGAGCAAAAACCTGTGCTTGTGTCGAGTGACGATCTGAGCTGCTTAGGCATTTATCATTTGCAGCGGCTTTGGCAAAAGATACAGCTACGCAAACGGGGAGTGCCATTCACTGAACCGGCTAATGAATGGCACTTAGATAAAACCTTGCTGGATCTTTGTGGAATAGGGCTCGAGCCGGGTCTAAGAGCTTTATATCAAAACGATCATCAGTCAGCTTTTGTTGCTTACATTCAGCAAATCGCCAAGCTGACAGCCGCGGATATTGCTGGGATTAATCAGCAATTAGGCGCTATTTCCCATGGATTAATGCCATCGGTCACAGTACCAGAAGTCGAAGACTTAAATTCTACAGAGGTTGAAGACTCAAATCCGGCGGCAGTACTTAGCGAGTCACAACTTAATTTTTGGCAAAATGAAGGCTACTTAGTGATCCCGCAAGTACTCACGGCAGAGCAATGCGCCGCAACACGAGATTTTATTTGGCAGCAGTTAGGAGCCAATGAACAAGATCCCACCACTTGGTATCAACCTCATGATTTTATGCAGAAAATTATGCTGCAACTGTTTCGCCATCCGCAACTGGACGCGAATCGACAAGTCCCCAAAATCCGTCAAGTGTTTGAACAGTTGTGGCAGCGAACTGATTTAGTCATGACAACCGATAGAGTCAGCTTTAATCCACCTGAAACGCCAACTTGGCATTTCCCCGGTCCTGATATGCACTGGGATATGCCGCTACAGCTCCCCGTTAAGTTTGCGACGCAAGGGTTAATTTATTTAACCGACACTGGCGAGGAACAAGGCGCATTCTGTTGTGTCCCCGGATTTCATCTCAAGATAGAGGAGTGGCTTCTCGAACAGAACAAGCCTGATATTGAGCTTCAGCAACAGGATTGGCATCGCTGGCAAGTAAAACCTATAGCGGCTAAAGCGGGCGATTTAATCATTTGGCACCATGCCTTGCCCCACGGCGCCAGTCCTAATCGTGGGACGTTACCGCGTATGGTGCAATACATTAACTTTTACCCTATGGCTTCCTAATGATTGATTTTAAAGAACAACAGCAACGCTATTGGCAATTGTTGCATCAACCAGATTCATTGTTTTTACTGCATCAAGCGAATGATGTTGAGCATTTTATTGCGCTGATGACGGATTTTCTTGCTTGGCCAGAGCTTAGTTTGGAACACATGCTCGCATTTATTGCTTTGCAGCAAGATAGCTTTATTCCAGATTTAGATCGCTTCAGTCAAGCCTGGTTCCCTTGTCGTTATCACTCACAACATAAAACGGTGAGTTGGGTTCCGGCATTTCATAGGTTATCTAAACCCTTCTTAGAGGATGATATCAGTGATGCTCGTCGTTGTTTGCTCGCCAGTTTTATCCAACCTAAAACTTTGCTCGAACCCCTATTATCCCAACGCGAAAGTTTGCCTATCGTAAATCCAAGTTTGATGATTTTTCATTGGTCCCGTTGTGGTTCGACACTAGTGTCGAGCAGCTTTGCTCTGCTAGAAACTTGCCGAGTGCTCTCTGAACCTATGCTATGCAGCGATGTTATGCATGATGACCATTGGCCTTTGGAACTAAAACCTCAGCTCGTCGATTTATGCTTAAGACTACAGGGGCGATTGAGGCTGGGAGAGCGTGAGTTAGTGATCAAGTGGAATGCATGGGATCTGGCCTGCTGGCCCATGTTACTCGAACTTTACCCTAAGAGCCGAGTGTTATGCTTGATACGCAATCCTAAGCATATTATGTTTTCTCATCAACGAGTTGCTGGGAGACATATGGCTGGAGGGAAAAGTTTACTTCCAACTGAACTGCATACTCAACAGATGAAAAATACGGATACTGAGCCTAGCTTAGATGAATTTCGTACCACCGTCTTACAGCATTTTGCGCAATTATCTGCCGCTTTATACCAATCATCTCGAGCTATTCTACTTGATTATCATCAATTAAAAGATTTTAAACCCACAACATTCTCTACCATCTTAGGATGGCCATTATCTGAAGGTGAGATTGAGCGCTGGCAAAACCATTGGTGTTTTGATGCGAAACAGCAGGGGCAACTATTTACACCTGTTGTGTCAAATGAGCTCGTCCCACTCCGTGAATTTCAAAGCCCATCGTGGCAGCAATTATTAATGATCTATAACCAACTTTTACAGCGTTTATATTGGGATAAAAAGGCATGATGCTAGGTGAGTTAAATCTACCAATAGGCTTGAGTGTTAAAGCCGCTAATACAAACGATAGCTTATTTATGGCGCAGCTTTTTTATTCCACAAAAACGTTCTTTTATGAACTTGGTTTGTCCTGTGAAGTCGTTGAAACCATGCTGGAGCAACAATATCGACTGCAGGAGGCCTCTTATCGGGAACAATATCCAAATGCCAACACTTATATCTTGTTTTATCACCAGCAAGCCGTAGGGAAAGTGATGCTCGATATCAGTGAGTATAAAATCCATATTGTTGATTTAATTATTATACCTGGCATGAGAGGACAAGGTTTTGGCTCGGTCATTTTAGAGGCCATTAAGCAAGAAGCGCTGAAACGCCATTTGCTTGTTGGTTTATCTGTGGAGAGCGAAAATACTCAAGCTAAAAAGCTTTATCTACAGTATGGGTTTGAGCTCCAGAGTTGTTCTGACACTCACGAGTTGATGCTATGGGGTGGAGTGAAGTGAAAGTATCTATATTGATTTTTTTTTACCCAATTGTGTTTATCAATTTTTAATGTATGTTTAATTGTAATTAACTTGTTTTATTTTTGGTTTATGTTATCTAGATAGTCCTTTCATCGTGTGATGTGGATGATGTTGCAATCAGCTAAAGGAACTCGCTGTCGATTAAATGTCGTGAGTAATCATTTCGTTGAAAAACGTTAAATAGACAAAATCGTTATTTTAAGGAGAAAAACAATGTCAGATCCATTTATCGGTCAAATTTCTATGTTCGCTGGTAATTTCGCTCCCCGTGGTTGGGCCTTTTGCAATGGGCAATTACTATCTGTTCAGCAAAACTCTGCGCTTTTTGCAATTCTGGGCACCACCTATGGTGGCAATGGCCAAACGACCTTTGCGCTGCCTAATTTACAAGGCCGTGTGCCTGTGCATCAAGGCCAAATCCCTGGCGCCAGTCAATATACCCTGGGACAAACGGGTGGGACTGAAAAAGTGACATTGACTGCCAATGAATTACCCGCTCATAACCATACCGTTGCATTGAGTGGTACTGGAAATGTCAGCGTTGCGCTTGGGGCATCTTCTGCTAACGGTAATGCACCAGCACCGGGACCAACGACAGTACCTGCCAAGGTATCCAGCGGATTAAATGCGCTCAACGCATATAGCACTACTGCACCGGATACCACGCTTTTGCCAGTGAATACCACCACGACCGTTAATGTGACTGGTAATACGGGTGTAGTCGGTAACAACCTGCCAGTTCCTATTGTACAACCTTATGCAGTGGTTAATTTTATTATCGCAACTGAAGGGATTTTCCCTTCGCGTAATTAAATTTACACGAACTAGATAGGGGAATCTGTAAGAGAAATAGTGCGTAAGAAGTACGCACTATTTGCATTTAGGACAAGTTATTTATGGGGAATTATCATGCTTCAACCTGCTTATAAAGCGATACATGCCGTTAAGAATCTTATTGTTAGATTCTGGCATTCTTATTGGACAATACTTATTGTAGGCAGTTTGTTTGCGATGACTTCCCTTAGTGCTAATGCACAAAACCGATCCTATGATTTTACAACTAATGATACCGTTACACTGACTAATGCGGCTTCTGCGCTATCGAACCGGACGACATTTACACTGGAGTTCTGGGCGAAATTTACCAGTGTCAATGGCACCATCAATTTGGTGGATATCACAGGTGGTAACGATGCCGGTGGCCTCATATTGAACGCAGGTAAATTAACTGTCGATTTGGCCTGTGATTTTGGTTGCTTGACGGAAAGTAATGCACTGTCCTTAAGTGCGGGGACCTGGTATCACATTGCAGTAGTATTTGAGAACGGGACTTGGGATTTTTATGTCGATGGAGTAGCACAGGGTATCAATGTTCTTGATCAATCGGCTCTCACTAATGTCCCTGATTATCTGGGCGCGGGAGTTACAAACCTGTTGTTTGGGTTGCAAAACCACCCATCTGTCGATGATTTTGTAGGTAGTATTGATGATATACGTTTGTGGAGTTCGGCACGTACTCAAACGCAAATTCAAAATAACCGTAGCAATGAATTAGTGGGCAATGAATCCGGCTTGCTAGGTTACTGGAAATTGAATGAAGCCAGCGGAACTACAGTCAACGATAGCCAGACCAATACCTCTCTGTTAACAGGTACCAGCAGCGGTATCGGGTATAGCCCAACGGGTGCATTTGTTGTGGATGTTGTTGCTCCGACAGTCAGTTCGGTCACATCCAGCACCGCTAACGGCACCTATAAAGTAGGTTCTCCAATTAGCATCCAGGTAAATTTTGATGAGGTAGTTAATGTAATAGGTACACCACAATTAACTCTGGAAACCGGAACTACTGACCGGACGATTAATTACTCAGGTGGCACAGGCTCAAGTACTCTCACATTTAGCTATACCGTACAGGCGGGCGATGTCAGTGCTGATTTGGATTACACCTCAACTACTGCCCTTGCTTTGAACGGCAGTACTATTCGTGATGCAGCAGGCAACAATGCCACCCTTACACTTGCCACCCCTGGCGCGGCAAACTCTCTGGGTAATAATAAAGCGCTGGTTATTGATGGCGTAGTGCCCACAGTGACATCGGTAAATTCTAGTGAAGCCAATGGAACTTATAAGATCAATGATGCAATCAGTGTACAGGTCAACTTCAGTGAAGCGGTAACCGTGATCGGCACTCCACAGCTAACATTGGAGACAGGTGCAACCGACCGGACAATCAACTATGCGAGCGGTACTGGCACCTCTACGCTGACATTTAGCTATACCGTTCAGGCTGGGGATACTTCTAGTGACCTGGATTATGTAGCTACCAGCTCGCTGGCATTGGGCGGGGGAACTATCAGGGACGCTGCGGGTAATGACGCGACTTTGACCCTGGCTTCACCGGGTGCAGCCAATTCATTAGGTAACAATAAAGCCTTGGTTATTGATGGTGTTGCCCCTTCGGTATCCAGCATTGTGGTAAGCGGGAGTCCAACGGCGGCCGCTACCAGTGTGAATTTCACTGTGACCTTTAGTGAATCGGTGACCGGTGTTTCAACCGACGACTTTGCGTTAGGAATTACTGGAACAGCCAATGGCACCATTGCCAGTGTTTCCGGGTCTGGTTCCAGTTTCACGGTTACGGTGAGTGGTATTGTTGGCAACGGTACTATCAAAGTAAACCTCAATGCATCAACCAATATTGCCGATGCGGCAGGTAATGCTGGTCCTGTGGCTTATACCAGTGGGACAACCCACACAGTTGCGATTCCAACAGTATCTGATGCTCCAACGATTGGTACCGCGACAGCGGGAGACGGGCAGGTTTCTATAGCCTTTACGGCCCCTGTAAATAATGGTGGCTCTGCAATCACAGGTTATACCGTGACCTCTAACCCGGGAAATATCACTGCCGGTGGCAATGGTTTTACAACATCACCGATTGTCGTGACTGGCTTAACTAACGGTACTGCCTATACCTTTACAGTGAAAGCAACAAATGGGGTCGGTGACAGCGTTGTCTCTGTTGCCTCCAACTCGGCTACACCCAAAGGTAATCAAACCATTACTTTTCCTAACCCCAGTGCACAAAACTTTGGTACTGCACCTGACTTGAGTTCAACGGCCAGTGCAACATCCGCACTTGCAGTGAGCTTTACCTCATCCACAACTGGTGTTTGTACTATTACTAGCGGCGGCACCTTGACGTTTGTGACTGCCGGTAGTTGTACTATTGATGCGGTTCAGGCTGGTAATACGGCGTGGAATGCAGCCACTACAGTAACCCAGACTTTTACTGTGAATGCGATAGTTCCTGATGCACCAACCATCGGCACTGCCACTGTAGGTGATACTGAAGCAACGGTGACATTTACTGCACCAGCCAGTACGGGTGGGGCTGCGATTATTGCCAGCGGTTACACCGTCACCGCTAATCCAGGTGGTGCAACCGGTACGGGTTCCAGTTCGCCGATTACTGTGACTGGGTTGACTAACGGAGTGGCCTATACTTTTACGGTAACCGCGACCAACTCAGCAGGGACGGGGGCAGCATCGGTAGCTTCCAACTCGATCATTCCGGCATCACCACAGACGATTACCTTTGCTAATCCAGGAACACGGAACTTTGGTACTTCGCCAATGCTGACCGCAAGCTCATCGGCAGGTGGTGGTTATGTTGTCACTTTCACTTCATCTACCACCAGTGTTTGTACTATTACCAGTGGCGGTGTGTTGACCTTTATAACGACAGGAACCTGTACGGTCAATGCGGATCAGGCGGGCGATTTGTCTTTCCTAGCTGCACCGCAGGTGAGCCAGTCTTTCAGCGTTAGCCCCGTAGTTCCCGGTGCACCAACCATAGGGACTGCAATCGCCGGTGATACCCAGGCAAGTGTTGCCTTTGTTGCCCCAGTGAATATTGGTGGCTCGGCGATTACTGGTTATACAGTGACGGTAAACCCGGCGGATGTCGTTCCTGTACACGGTGGTTCATCTCCGATTGTGGTGACCGGTTTAACCAATGGCCAAGCGTACACCTTTACTGTAACTGCCGATAATGTGGCGGGTACTGGCTCTGCATCGGTTGCATCCAATCAGATAACACCTGCAGCAATCCAGACCATCACTTTTGCTGCCCCAAGTGCACAGAACTTTGGCACTACGCCAACATTAACGGCTACAGCTGATTCAGGCTTAACACCTGTCTTTACTTCATCCACTACGGGCGTTTGTACTATTACCTCCGGTGGTGCGCTGACCTTTGTTACGGCAGGTAGCTGTACTATTAATGCAGATCAAGCAGGTAATAGTAGCTATTTACCTGCTACACAGGTGAGCAGAACCTTTGCGGTAAATGCTGTCGTGGCTGGAGCGCCAACCATAGGAGCCGCAATCGCTGGGGATAGCCAAGCGGTTGTTAGCTTCACTGCACCGATATTTAATGGCGGTTCATCAATTACGGCTTATACAGTGACATCTAGCCCCGGTGGTTTTACGGGTTCGGGAGCAGGATCTCCAATTACAGTTACAGGGCTTTCAAATGGTACGGCCTATACATTTAGTGTTACTGCGGCGAATACTGTGGGAAGTGGTAATGCTTCAAGTGCGAGTAACTCTGTGACGCCAAATGGTGCACCGACTATTAGTGGTTCGCCGATATTAATAGTTAATCAGGATGCTTCGTACCAGTTTACGCCAACAGCGTCTGACTCTGTGGGAGATACACTTAGCTTTAGTATTAGTAATAAACCTACGTGGGCAACGTTTAATACCGCGACAGGCATGTTGTCTGGTATTCCATTAAATCAAGATGTTGGTGTGACTAACGGAATTGTTATCAGCGTTTCTGATGGCACTTTATCCGCGAGTCTACCAGCGTTTAATTTAACTGTGACGAACGTCAACGATGCACCGACGATTAGTTCTATGGCTATGACTGCAGCGACCCAAGATGCAGCGTATAGCTACATCTTTACGGCTGCGGATGCTGATGTGGGCGATGTACTTACGTTAAGCGCGATAACTAAGCCTAGCTGGCTAAGCTTCAACGTCGCGACTGGTGTATTAAGCGGCACGCCTACTAATGCTGATGTGGGTTCTCACCCTGTGACGCTGAGGGTGACAGACACTGATGGCTTAACGGCTGACCAATCCTTCATGGTTATTGTGACCAACGTCAACGATGCACCTGTGATTAGCTCTCCAGCCATCACTACAGCAACTCAAGATATAGCTTACAGTTACACAGTGATAGCTACAGACTTAGATGTGGGTGCTGTGTTAACCCTCAGTGTAGTGACCAAACCGAGCTGGTTGAGTTTCAACTCGGTGACAGGTTTACTCAGTGGTACGCCGAGCAATGCGGATGTAGGTAGTCATGCTGTGTTACTGCGAGTGACGGACGCTGACGGATTAACAGCAGATCAATCGTTTAGTATTACAGTCACTAATAGCAACGACGCACCTACCATCACTTCAACAGCAACTATGGCCGCAGTGCAAGAGGCTGTTTACAGCTATACCTTTGCCGCTACAGATGTCGATGTGGACGACGTACTGACATTTAGTGCGGTGACGATACCAAGCTGGTTGAGCTTCAACGCGGCGACAGGGTTACTCAGTGGCACGCCTGGCAATGCTGATGTGGGCAGTCATGCGGTCACCTTACGAGTGACGGACACGGATGGCTTAACGGCTGAGCAAAGCTTTAGTATCACAGTGACTAACGTTAACGATGCGCCTGTTGCGACGAGTGCAAGTGTGACCTTAGAGGAAGATAGCTCTGTGATGATCACGCTTACTGGGGAGGATGCAGATAGTGATCCTCTTACCTATGAAGTGGTGAGCCAACCTGGGTCGGGCACTTTGGAGCAGCATGGAACTGTGTGGTTATACACACCGGAGAAAGATTTCAACGGTGCAGATCAGATAAGCTTTATTGCTAAGGATGCTGAACTGAGTTCTGAGCCTGCAACTATCACCATTAATGTCACGCCAGTGAATGATGACCCACAAGCTGTCGATGATAATTACACTCTAGCCAGCACCGCGGATGATAAATACACACTAGCTGCGCTAGAGAATGATGTTGATGTGGACGGTGATACTTTGACTATCGATGGCGCGGCAGCAGACATAGGTAGTGTGCAGATTACTGCTGATGGACTCATATTTACTGCCCCTGCAGCTTATGTTGGCCCGGTCGCACTTCGTTATACCATTAGTGATGGTCAGAAAGGGCGCGCAAGTGCAAAAGTCAACTTACTGGTAGAAGGTGGGGAGGCTGACAATTTACCTGTTATTACTGTACCTAGTGATGTTGAGGTTAATGCAACAGGCTTGTTCACTCGGGTGGATCTAGGGTTTGCGAAGGCCGTTGATCGTAATGGTCATCCACTGCCCGTTTCTTTGGTTGATAAGCGTTTATTCTTTGCCCCTGGTAGTTACCTTGCTTACTGGCAAGCCGTAGATCGTGATGGCAACAAAGCGACTAAAGCTCAGAAAGTAAAAGTGCATCCATTAATTTCCTTGAGTAAAGATCAAGTCGTGGGTGAGGGTAATGAGGTTGTTGTTAGTATTCACTTAAACGGTGTAGCGCCTGAGTATCCAATATCAGTTCCTTATACGGTTGCAGGTTCCGCGGACAGCAATGATCATGACTTAGTCGATGCGGTAGTGGAGATTACTTCAGGTACATTGGCCCATATTCACTTTAGAACCATAGAGGATGGGGAAGTTGAGGCTGAAGAAGATGTGTTGATCAGCCTAGATCCAAGTTTGAATTTAGGCAGCAAGAAGCAAACACAAGTGTCGATCACTGAGGCTAACATTGCCCCGAGTGTGACTCTTGAGGTGACTCAAGCGGGTGAACGTCAGTTGATCGTGGCACAAAATGGTGGCGAGGTTCATATTCATGCGCAGATTAGCGATGCCAACATGAACGATACTTTGACATCTGTATGGTCGAGTGGCGCGCTGAACTTGCAGTCCGATGATGCGGGGATGTTCTTCTTGCCGACAGAGGTCTTGCCGGGCATTTATCCTGTGAGCCTGACTGTGACGGATAGCGGCTTACCCGCGCTGTCTACCACGGAGAAAGTTTATATTGTTGTGCGCCCATCTTTGCCACCTCTGACGGGGACTGATACCGACGGTGATTTGATCCCTGATAACCAAGAGGGATTTACCGATACAGACCGCGATGGCATTCCAGATTACTTGGATGCAATCAATGATTGTAACGTGATGCCTGAAGGTGAGTTGCAGCCTGTGTACTTCTTGGCAGAGGGGCAAGCGGGCGTGTGCTTACGCTTAGGTAATATTGCACTGATGCAAGAGCAAAGTGGTATTCAACTATTACCTAATCTGGTTCCTGAAGACAGTATCGCGGCCAATGTGGGGGGGATTTTTGACTTCATTGCTACAGGACTACCGCAACAAGGGCAGAGTTACAGTCTGGTGATACCACAACGTTCGCCAGTTCCTGCCAATGCGGTATATCGTAAGTATCAAGCCCAAAATGGTTGGAAGGATTTTGTGATTGATGCGCGTAATAGTGTCGCCAGTAGTGAAGGTGAGCGTGGTTTCTGCCCTCCTCCTGGAGATAATCGTTGGACTTCTGGACTAACTGAAGGCCATTGGTGTGTGCAGTTAACCATAGAAGATGGTGGGCCAAACGATGATGATGGTGTGGCTAACCGTACTATCGTCGACCCAAGTGGCGTGTCAGTGATACTCAATGGTAACCATTTACCTGTGGCGAACTCAGATACGGCATCTTTACCTTGGAATCAGAGTCTCGATGTCGATGTGCTCGCCAATGATACGGATATCGATGGTGATGCCTTGACGGTAACGCAAGTCACCAGCGAGTTCGGAACTGTAGTTATCTTGGCTAATCAGCAGTTAAGTTACACGCCAGCAACCGATTTCATCGGTACAGATGTGCTGGTGTATAGTATTACCGATGGTAAAGGTGGTACTGCGAGTAGTGAGTTGACTGTGATTGTTAATGGCAATACAGCACCTACGACAGTGAACGATAGTGCTGCCATAGATGACAGAACGAGCTTGTTACTCGATGTGTTGAGTAATGACAGTGATCCCGATGGCAACGTTTTAACCTTAGTCAGCGCAACCGCGCAGCAAGGAACGGTTTCTGTTGAATCTAATAAGCTACGTTATATCCCTAAAACTGGATTTGATGGAGTAGATACTGTGAGTTATCAGATTAGTGATGGATTGGGCGGCGAAGCAACTGGGCAAGCGTTAATCACAGTTAAGGCATACCAAGATGTGGTGATAGATAACAAGTCGGGTGGAGGCAGTATGTCCTTATGGGCATTAGGTTTGATTCTTACAATGGGTTTAATTCGCCGTAAGGAATTACATAAATTAGTCTTGGGCACTGTGTTGCTCGTAGGCTCTGTTAATCAAGCAAATGCGGCTGATAACTGGTATGTCGAGGGATTTGTCGGGCAAGCTCAGGTTGATAGCAGCAGGCGAGATCTACAGCCACAAGCGGGGGCAGGCTTTGTAACATCGGTTGATGATAAAGATACTGCTTTGGGTGTGAGTATCGGTTATCAATGGACTCCCTATGTTGCCATCGAATTAGGCTATGCCGACTTTGGTAATGGGACTGCGAGGATTGAGGGCGCAAGTCTCACCCCTGAGCAATATCATGAGCAGGTCAAAGCCGTGACGCCAGTTCTGGCCGATGGTGTCATGCTGGGATTACGCTTCACTTTACTCCAACATGAAGCTTGGCGGTTCGAAGTACCCATCGGGTTGTTTAGGTGGCAAGCGGATATCAGTAGCACTATGGGCAATAGCCGTTTAACTACAGAGCTTGATGGTACAGATTGGTATGCGGGCGTGCGTTTTAGCTATCAATTTAGTGAGTCATGGTCTGTAGGTTTGGGATATCAATATGTGGATATCGAGCCTAATGATTTCCTCAGTTACCAGCTCAATCTACGATATCAATTTTAAGCGTTAGCATATCAAAAGGGGCATTCGCCCCTTTTTACTATCCAATAAAAACATCATATTTGAGAATATTTTGAAGGTGTTCACTTAAGGCTGGGTTGGGTTTGTGATGCATATCGCAAAGGATTTGTGGCTTACCATTAGGAGCATGTAATAAATTCAGGTTGTAGATTAAAGACAGGATAGTAAGATTGTCACTTACCTTATTTAATTTATCGCTTTTTTATCCAGAGGCAGTTATGTCGCAACGGCAGAATAAGCCGGAAATATTGCATACCGAAGTTGTCGCGAGAAGCCGATTATTTCAAATTGAGCAAGTGCATCTTAAGTTCTCCAATGGTGTAGAGCGCCAATATGAGCGCATGAAAGGCGGTAGTCGTGGCGCTGTGATGATAGTGCCTATTCATCAAGGGAAAATGCTACTGGCACGCGAATATGCTGCAGGAACTGATAATTACGAACTCGGTTTCCCAAAAGGTTTGATCGATCCCGGTGAGACAGCAATAGAAGCTGCTAATCGTGAATTACAGGAAGAAATTGGCTTTGGAGCGAATAAGCTCACCTTACTGAAAGAACTCAGCCTAGCTCCGGGTTATTTCTCTAGTAAGATGCAAATTTTTCTTGCAGAAGATCTGTATGAGAGTCGCCTTGAAGGTGATGAGCCCGAGCCAATTGATGTGGTGCCTTGGGCGCTCGCCGATTGGGAAGCCTTGCTCGATGATGTCGATTTTTCTGAATCCCGTAGTGTGAGTGCGTTGTTTTTGGCGCAAAAATATTTATACCTAAACATCCAGAAGATGCAGGGTTTAAAGGGCATTTAACGCACTGAAACTCGTATATTCAGGTAGCTTGGGTATATAACTTAAATAATCTTTTTCCTTTTAAGCGTTCAGAGTTTGCACGCTTGCAAAACATTCGCTCAGCAGGCGATTGGAGTTGTTATGAAGCCAGAAGAGTTGATCGACGAAGTTATTGCGATTGCGACCGATGCAGGGATAACTATCCGTGATATTTATCTCAAAGGTAATTTTGAGCGAGAAATGAAGTCTGACAATACCCCTGTCACTTCCGCAGATTTAGCGGCGAACAAGATCATTTGTGACCGATTAACCGCCTTAACGCCTGATATTCCTGTGTTATCTGAAGAAGCCGCTGACATTCCGTTGAGTGTGCGTGAATCTTGGAAGCGCTATTGGTTGGTGGATCCGCTCGATGGTACGGGGGAGTTTATCGCCGGCAGTGGTGATTTTTCAGTCATTATTGCGCTGGTGGAACACAATCGTCCCGTGATGGGTGTAGTTTATGTGCCGATGACGCAAGTGTGTTATTACGCTATTGCTGGTTTAGGGGCGTACAAGCGCACGGATAAACAAGAAGTGCGTATTAGCAGTCGCCAAATTGAGCACCGTGAAAAGGTATCCCTAAGATTAGCCGTAAGTCGCCGTCAGGACCCTCAATCTGTGTTGACCCTATTCAACCATCCCAAACACTGCGAGTTAGTCGTGATGGGGGGGGCAGCGTTGAAGAGCTGTCTTGTCGCCGAAGGTCGTGCTGATTGTTATGTACGAGTCGGACCAACGGGTGAGTGGGACACGGGAGCTGCGCAAATTATCGTCGAGGAAGCGGGTGGACAGCTGATGGATACTGAGCTGCAACCGTTAACCTACAATGAGCGCGAGAGCTTAGAAAACCCTAACTTCATCGTAGTTGGCGCACCCAACTTAGAGTGGGATAAGATTTTAATAGGTGAATGATTTTCAAATGCAGTCTATACGTCCGGTATTAAAGTCAGAGTTATTCGCAGTTTATCAGCTCGAACAGGCCATTTTTGGTGAGCACAGCTATCCCGATTTTTTCTTCCGTCAGGGATTTGATTGTTGGCCAGAGCAATTTTTAGTGGCCGTGGATGCAGATAATCAGCTACAAGGCTATTTGCTCAGTGCCCAGAGTAGCGATCCTAGCTGCATGTGGATATTATCTGTCGCAGTGAGTGAAAATGCTCGCGGGAAGGGATTCGGCAAGCGTTTGATGCAACAATGTTTAGCCGAGTTGCCCGTGTCAGTTGAGCGGGTGTGTTTAACCGTTGATCCGAGTAACCCTGCCCATGGCTTATATCAGCATTTAGGTTTCATTGATTCAACTTTTGAGGCCGATTATTTTGGCGATGGCGCAGATAGGGTTGTGATGACTTATCGCAGGCCTTAAATCGCGCGCTTATCTTTGAACCAAAGATTATCCCCAAATAAAAATCACCTTTGAATTAAGAATGATTTTTAAATCAAAATAATGGACGGTGTGCTGACTGAGCGCGCCGTTTTTTATGCTCTTTTAGGTGATGTCATCCCACGGATCCAGTTCGGCTTGCTGAGGGAGTCTAATTCGAGTGCCTATCTTTATCCATCA
The DNA here is from genome assembly GCF_025654335.1 of Shewanella sp. SM21. Classification (NCBI taxonomy): domain Bacteria; kingdom Pseudomonadati; phylum Pseudomonadota; class Gammaproteobacteria; order Alteromonadales; family Shewanellaceae; genus Shewanella; species Shewanella sp. SM21. The sequence continues at coordinate 10,243 of NZ_JAKKRL010000012.1, read as the reverse complement.
TCTTCAATAATATCCTTCATTATTTACCCTCTTCTGTACGTAAAACAAACTTATTTTGAACGTTGTTTTTTATTTTGACTACTGTTAGTCTCTTGCTATTCAACGGGGGATGAGACCTATGGCCAGACGAAAAGAACACAGCCATGATGAAATTCGCGCGATGGCAATACAAGCGGCAACTGAGTTACTGATAGATCAAGGTGCCATAGGGCTCAGCTTACGCAAAGTGGCCAGCCAAATTGGTTATGTCCCTAGTACCTTGATCAATATTTTCGGCAGCTACAACTATTTATTACTGGCGGTTTCTGAGTCAACGCTTAGGACTTTGCACGATCGATTGACGGGTGTTCGTGCGGCCGACAGTTTAGGTAAAATTATTGCAATGGCTTGGGAGTATAGTCAATTCGCCCATGAGCAGCGCCAAGCTTTTAAGCTGGTTTTTGAGCTGCAATTACTCGATTCTGAACCCTTGCCCGAATCGCAAGGGCAATTGATTGCGGGGTTATTTACTCTGATTGAGCGTGAATTGGCGCAACTATTTCCCGAGGTTACGCAGGCGCAGCATCTCAGTATGAGTCGGGTATTATGGGGTGGAATTCATGGGCTGACCTCTCTGTCACTCGATAATAAGCTCTTCGCTGAGTCATTATCACTGCAGGATTTACTCGAGAGTCACGTACAAGCTTATTTACAAGGAATGGGTTACCAGAAGGAACTATCATGCTGCTAACAAAACGTTTTTTACCCTATTTTGCGACTCAGTGCTTAGGCGCATTAAATGACAACATCTATAAAAATGTGTTGCTGTTATTAGTGACTTTTAGCCAAGTGAAAGACCTACCCATAAGCGTCGATATGTTTGTGAACTTGGCGGCTGGGGTGTTTATTTTGCCATTTTTCCTCTTTTCGGCCCATGCGGGTGTTGTCGCCGATAATATGGATAAGGCTAAACTCATTCGCCGATTGAAACTACTCGAAGTCATCATCATGTTTAGCGCCGCGATTGCGATTCTGAGTGAGAGCTACATGATGATGTTATTACTGTTATTTTTAACGGGTAGCCAGTCAGCATACTTCGGTCCGGTTAAATATTCCTTGTTACCCCAAGCGTTGAAAGAGGACGAGTTAGTCACAGGCAACGCTTGGGTTGAGATGGGCACTTTTCTCTCGATTCTGGTGGGCACTTTGAGTGCGGGGATCTTGGTTTCTGATGAAAACGGTACGCTTTGGTCGGCGATTACTGTTGCTGTATTAGCCTTTGCAGGATATTTATCGAGCCGAGCGATTCCTGCATTACCCCCGCAGGGCGTCATCGAAAAAATACGTTTCAGGCCGTTATCGGGCACTTGGCGTAGCATCAAAAAAGCCCGTCAAACGCCTTCAATCTGGATGGCTATCCTCGCTATCAGTTGGTTTTGGTTTTTAGGCGCGACCTATCTGACTCAGTTTCCTAACTTTGCTAAGCTGCATTTGCATTCTGGTGCGACTGTGGTGTCATTATTATTAGGCATGTTTTCCATCGGGATTGCTGTTGGCTCCTTCGTTTGTGAACGTTTCTCCTACGGCCATGTGGAACTCGGTTTACTGCCATTTGGGGTATTGGGATTAACTATCTTTGGTGTCGATTTGCTTTGGGCTATTCCACCTGCGCCAGTGGATGCTGGTTTTGTCTATGGATTAAAGGTCTTTATTGGCGAGTCCCAACATTATCGCGTGATGCTAGATTTCTTTATGATTGGCGTTAGCGGCGGTTTGTTCATCGTCCCCCTGTATGCGTTTATTCAATCTCGTTCGCCTAAGGGTGAATGTGCTCAGGCGATTGCCGCCAATAACATTATGAACTCATTGTTTATGGTGGTTTCGGCACTGTTATCTATGCTGTTGCTGGGCGTTGCAGGTTGGACTATTCCACAGTTATTCCTGTTGCTTGCCGTGATGAATGCTGTCGTCGCGCTCTATGTTTATTCACAAGTACCAGAATTTACACAACGATTTATCAGTTACTTACTTAGCCATGTTATGTATCGAGTGACAGTCACAGGCCGAGAGAAAATTCCAAAGGAAGGGGCTGGCATCATAGTCTGTAACCATGTGAGTTATGTGGATGCATTGATTATTATGGGAGCGTCGACACGGCCAATCCGCTTTGTGATGGATAAATCCATCAGCGAAATTCCTCTATTGAAGTATTTGTTCCGCCATGCAGGTGTGATCCCTATCTGTTCGCCTAAGCAAAGTGAAGAGACCTATAACCGTGCCTTCGAGGCGATTCATGACGCGCTCGCCAATGACGAGTTGGTATGTATTTTCCCTGAGGGTCGGCTCACACCTGACGGTGAACTTGGCGATTTTCGTCCTGGAATTGATAAGATTTTGGCCAGAGATCCAGTGCCAGTCATTCCTATGGCGCTGCACGGATTATGGGGATCTTACTTTAGCCACAAGGGCGGACATGCCTTGGCTAAAATGCCCAAGCGTTTTTGGTCAAGGGTGTCGGTGGATTTAACGGATGCCGTTGATGGTAAGCTTGCGAATAAGGAATCTTTGAGAGTCCAAGTGGCGAGCCTGCTGGGCAAGTCTTAAATTCGTTAAGGCATGAAATAAAGTGAAGTGATAACCGCGGATCTAATGTTCGCGGTTATCTCATTTATGCGTGGGCAATTTATCGAGTTTGATAACTATCCAACCATTCGTGCATCGCTTGATGTGAGCCTTTAAAAAGAACACGTTCGGACTTTTTCTGTAATTGGTATTGATACATAGGATCGTAATACTTGTGCAATAACAGGTTTATCCAGACTAAATGCTGCGAAGTGTCATTCTGGTTAATTTGCTGATCGAGGGCTTGTTGCATCAAATCTTGCAGTTCTTGATGTTGTTTTCCGCCTAGACGTTTGCGAATGCTCACTAAACTCTGTAATAGATATTCACTGAAAGCCGCAAAACCTGCTTCCGGCCCTAGGCGCTCACAGAAGCCGCTATACATTTTATGCACATATTCATAGCGTAAGCGTTCGAGCCTCGCATCATCCGACTCTTCTAGCACTAAAACATTAGCGGCTTGCATGGCATTGTAAAATGTCTGCGGCAGCGCCGAACGCCCAATCAGGAAGCTTTCATCTTCGAGCAGTAAACACGCCGCGCCACTTGTTTGGTGCTGTAGCAAGGTAATGGCGAGTTGATTTTCAAAGTTAATCTGCGTTGGCTGTGGGTCGATATTCTTTCCAAAACTAGAGCCTCTGTGATTAGCTATTCCTTCAAGATCAACCGCTTCTTTACGGTGTAGTAGAAAATCGGTTTTACCGCAGCCCGTCATCCCGCTCAAACTCAATAACGGCTGTTGAGTCGGTGCCGCTTCAATCACGCCAATCAGATATTGGCGCATGGCCTTATAGCCACCCTGAATATAAGGGACTTCTACACCGGCTTCTTTAAGCCATTGTTGCGTGAGTTGCGAGCGTAAGCCGCCGCGAAAGCAATAAAGGTAGGCGTTGGGGTTGGCTTTCACATAGCTAGCCCAAGCCTCGATTCTCTGTTGCTTGATGGGACCATTCACCAGTGAATGACCTAATTCAATCGCGGCTTGCTGACCAAATTGCTTATAACAAGTACCGACTTTTTCCCTTTCACTATCTAGCATCAAGGGCAAGTTGGTCGAGTTGGGAAACGCGCCCCGAGTGAACTCTATGGGCGCTCGCACATCCATCATCGGATGTTGATTGAGAAAGATCTCCCTATATTGCTCTGCGGCTACAATAGCGGTTGGCATCAGCACAACACCACATTCGCTGCAGTGGTCGGTGTTTCCAGTGACCCAATGCAGATTGGGGTTATGTGGTTCGCATCGAGTAGGGCAATTAATTCCGCTTCAGCTGCGGGCGAGACGGCAACTAACAGGCCACCGCTGGTTTGCGGATCGCACAGAATCGCTTTTTGATGCTCGCTGAGCTCGGGGAGATGCTCGCCATAACTATCGTAATTACGGTGAGTTCCGCCAGGAACACAACCTAAGGCCAAATAATCTAAGGCGCGTGGTAACAATGGCACTGCATCAAATTTAAGCTTCGCAGTGAGGTTGGCGCCTTGGCACATTTCGAGTAAGTGTCCCGCCAGTCCAAAACCTGTGACATCGGTCAGGGCATTTACACCGCTAATTTTTGCAATGGTCGCGCCTATAGTATTGAGTTGGCACATGGCATTTACCGCAATGAGACTATCTTCATCGCGGAGTTTTTTCTGTTTTTGCGCTGTGGTTAAAATACCAATGCCGATAGGTTTAGTGAGATATAAACGATCGCCGGCTTTAGCGGTATCATTCTGTTTTAAATCACTTAAGGCAATTTGCCCGGTAACCGCGAGACCAAAAATAGGTTCGGGTGCGTCTATGCTATGACCACCGGCTAGCATGATCCCCGCTTCCATGCAGGCTTGTCTGCCGCCATCGACCACTTGCTGTGCGATTTCTGCGGGTAGTTTATTGATTGGCCAACCTAAAATTGCAATCGCCATAATAGGCGTGCCGCCCATGGCATAAATATCGCTGATCGCATTGGTCGCTGCGATACGACCGAAGGTGAATGGATCGTCAACAATTGGCATAAAAAAATCGGTAGTGCTAATGATGCCTATGTCATCATTGAGTTTGTACACTGCAGCATCGTCGCGGCTCTGATTGCCAACCAGCAAATTTGGATCGGTAAATACAGGTAATTGCGAGGCTAAGATAGTGCTGAGCACTTTAGGGGATATTTTGCAGCCACAACCTGCGCCATGACTATATTCTGTTAGCTTGATTGATTCTGGGAGTGTAACTGGGGAATCTGACATGATCTCAACAGCCTATTTAAGTGATTAAGGCATCATCATAATCAGATACGGCCACCATGCAAGGTGGCCGTATGACTTTCGGGCAGAATTGTGGCTTAGCTATAAGTTGCGGTCAGGCTGCGCCAATGTTTTTGCTGGACTAAGAAACGCGCCTTTAGCTCTTCAACTTGTTGCAATAGTTGCTGATCGACAAGTTGTTTACGCTTGGCCTCAAGCAAGGTTTTCTGTGCTTGATAGTAATCCATTAAGTGTAGCTTTAATAACTCATACTCTGCTTGGATTTTTTCAATAATTTCATCGGCATTAGGCAGGTTATTAACCTTCCGCTTGGTACGTAATAACTGCATCTGTAAGCGTGCGCTCTCGATACGTTCCTGTGGACTCGTACGCAAATCCTTAGCTAATCCCAACCAAGATAATGACTTAATCAACCATTTGGTTGGATCGTAGTGCCACCATTTAATGCCATTACGATAATCATTTTCGAAAATATGATGGAAATTATGATAACCCTCACCGTAGGTCAACATGGCCAAGAAGCCATTATCGCGGGCGGTATTCTTATCGGTATAAGGCTGACTGCCCCACACGTGGGCTAAAGAGTTGATAAAGAAAGTGCAGTGATGCACCACCACTAAACGCAGTAAACCCGCCATCAATAACATCGACAGCACGTCACCATTGAGCCAACCAAGCAGTGCAGGCAGCCCAATGTTCATTAGCAACACGAGTGCGAGGTAATGTTTGTGTTGCCACATGACAATACGGTCATTTTGCAGATCACGCACATTTTGATAATCGTGATAGCGTTGCGACTGATACTCACGCAGCATCCAACCGATATGGCTGTACCAGAATCCCATTTTGGCTGAGTACGGGTCCTTGTCGTTATCATCTACGTGCTTATGGTGAACTCTGTGATCAGATGCCCAGTGCAATGCACTGTTTTGTAATGCTAAAGCACCACCAAGGGCATATATAAAACGCACTGCCGGATGGGCTTTATAGGCCTTGTGTGACCAGAGTCTGTGATAACCAGCGGTGATCGACAAACCACTGGCAAAGGCTAAAACAATAAAAGCGATCCATTCACTGGCACCATAGCCATGAATAATACCGCGCCATGGAACTAAAATTACCGCACTGAGGAAAGTGATGGCAAACAGACTGACATTAAGCCAGATGATAGGGGGTTTTTTCATTATAGGTTTCCAAAATTCGCTTTTGAGCGTACATCTGTAAGCTAATTTAGCTTAGCTATATTGTTTGGTCAAGGACGATGGGGCTGTGTTTAATGCCTAAAAGCGGTATTATCGCGTTATTACATTCAGTTAGCGGATTTAAGAATGGGTATTCGAGCACAGCAAAAAGAGAAAACTCGTCGAGCTTTAGTCGATGCGGCCTTTAATCAGCTAAGTGCTGAGCGCAGTTTCTCAAGTCTGAGTTTGCGAGAGGTTGCTCGGGAAGCTAATATCGCGCCGACATCTTTTTATCGCCATTTTAAAGATATGAACGAACTTGGTCTTACTATGGTGGATGAGGGCGGGTTAACCCTAAGGCAGATGATGCGTAAAGGCCGTCAGCGAGCTGAAGTGGGTGGCAGTGTGATCCGTATTTCCGTTGATACCTTTATGGAAGTGCTTGATTCGAATCCAAACGTATTCCGTATTTTATTGCATGAACGCTCTGGAACCTCGGCAGCATTCCGTGCGGCAGTTGCCCGCGAAATTGAACATTTTATTTCTGAATTGGCTCATTATACCGAAGCCAAAGCGGGGCGAACCCCCTTGCTAGCCCGTGCACAGGCTGAAGCTTTAGTGACTCTGGTGTTTAATGCTGGCGCTTCAGCATTAGATATGAAACGGGCTGACCGTAAAATTCTTGCCGATCAATTAGTCATGCAATTGCGCATGGTCGCCAAAGGCGCCGAGGCTTTGCAGCATAAGGTTGAACACCGCTAATCTGAGTGAGATGCAGATTCACTAAAATAATGGAGCCTAAGGCTCCATTATTTTTTTAGCGAATTTACGTTTAAGTGTTCTGCAGTCGAGCTCAGTGTATCTGAAGTGATTAACGACGCTCGAGTAGTACACCTGTTTCCATGTGATCTGTGTAAGGGAACTGATCAAACAAGGCAAAGCGGGTCACTTTATGGGTTTCGTTCAGTTGTTGCAGGTTATCTTTTAAGGTTTCTGGGTTGCAGGAAATATACAAAATCCGCTCATAACCTTGGACTAACGCCAGCGTATCAGGATCAATCCCCGCGCGTGGTGGGTCGACAAAAATGGTGTTGCAAACATAGCTGTCAAGATCGATACCTTCTAAACGTCTAAAGCTGCGTTTCTTCGCCATGGCATCGCTAAAGTCTTCGGCTGACATACGAATAATCTGCAGATTATCAATACCATTCACTTCGATATTGTATTGCGCCGCATCGACTGAAGGCTTAGCGAGTTCGGTTGCCAATACGCGATTAAAGTTTTGCGCCAGTGCGATAGAAAAGTTGCCATTACCACAGTAGAGCTCGAGTAAGTCTCCCTTACTGTTTTGAGTCGCATCGATAGCCCACTCCAACATTTTTACGGAAACTTTGGCATTCGGTTGAGTAAAGCTGTTCTCGATTTGCTTATATAAGAAGGTTTTATCATTTACTTGTAATGACTCAACCACAAAGTCTTTATCTAAATCGATTTTTTGCTTACGGGCACGGCCGATGATGTTGACGTTAAACTGGCTACTTAACTTGGCTTTCAATGCAGTCGCATCGGCGCGCCATTGGTCATCAAGCTGCCTGTGATAAAGCAAAGACACTAAGATCTCGCCGCTTAAAGTCGACAAAAAATCCACTTGGAACAATTTGTGCCTTAGACTCGGATTCGGTTTCAGCTCGGCGATTAAGGCCGACATCATTTGATTGATGAGCACGCTGGCTGGCAAGTATTGATCGCAACGTACTTTCTCATTCAATACTTTATCGAACATGTAATAGTATAAGTCGTCACCATCATGCCACATGCGGAATTCGGCGCGCATACGGTAGTTAGCTGGCTCTGAGGCAAAAACTTCAACACTCGGTGTTTCAAATTGGGCAAAGGCTTGTTCTAGCTTGATACGCTTGTGTTCTAACTGCGCATCATAAGTCTGAGGGTCCATTGCTGCTAAGTTCATTGTTTGATTCACCGTTGCTGTAAATTGGGGCGCAAATATTATACTAGGTGACACGAATGTCCAGTATCTTGCTTTTGCGGTTTTCGCAAAGCTATGGGAAAATCCGCGCACTTGAATGTGGTTCTATGGTATTTGGCTGGATTCCGCCAGTAAAGCAGCCATCGAATCGTTAATGCGTCCAATCTGTATAGTTTATTTATATATCCGAAACTGGAGATTCGCTTGTCGCGACCTATATTAGTGTTTGATTCTGGGATTGGTGGTCTATCTGTACTGGCTGAAATCCGCAAGAGTTTGCCCCATAGCGACTATTGCTATCTTTTCGACAATGCTAGGTTGCCCTATGGAGAGTTGGAAGAGCAGGTATTAATTTCTGGCTGTGTCGAATTAGTATGCGATCTAGTGGCTCGTACCAATGCAATGATAGTGGTCGTTGCCTGCAATACTGCAAGTACTGTTGTATTACCGGCATTACGTGCACATCTTACTGTCCCTGTCGTAGGTGTTGTCCCCGCCATTAAACCCGCCGCTCTAATGTCTAAGAGCAAACGTATTGGACTCTTGGCTACACCTGGCACAGTTAAGCGTCATTATACCCATGAACTTATCAGCCAATTTGCTGATGATTGCCATGTCGAACTCTTTGGTTGTTCTGAATTAGTGATGATGGCAGAACAAAAAGTGGCGACTGGAATGTTGGATATGCATAGATTGGCACAGTTACTCGCACCAGTCGTTGCCGCACAATTGGATGTTCTCGTACTAGGTTGCACTCATTTCCCTATGATCAAAGCTGAATTACAACAAGTTCTCGGTGCGGGCGTAAAACTAATGGATTCTGGCGCTGCTATTGCTAAGCGAGTCGTGACTCTTTTAACGCAACAGAATCTTATTGTGGAAGAGCACAGAGTAACAGATGAGAGAGAAGCTGTAAGGGAGTCAGTTATGCAAGCTTTCTATACTAAGGTGGGAATCAGCGAAGGGTTAACAACAACATTAATTGATTGTGGCTTTTCAACTATCGAACGAATCACCACAACCAACTAAATTACAAAATAAAGCAAAACAGTTTAAGCGGTAATGCTACTCGTCTGTCCCTGTACGGTCGGCAGCTTCCGAATCTTGTGTTTTTGCTTCTCTTACTTTTAAGGTTCTTTCTTGGAAACTATAGTCATTCAGTTTAACCATGGCTTTCTGAGCGCCTGATTCTGACATTTCCACAAAACCAAAACCTTTACGACGACCCGTCTTACGATCTCTGACTAAACGCACAGAGTTTACTGGACCAAATTCGCCAAATAATACTTTTACTTCACCCTCATGAACACGATAAGGCAGGTTACCTACATATAAGGTCATAGTAGGGCCAACATATTGTTCTTCTGAAGCATGAGATGATGAAGTCTCTGGAACAAATTTAAAAACAAGACTTGCAATGATAGCGCCAGCGACAAAAGCAATAGCTGATAATGGCGTTGCGAACTGAGATAGTGCTACTGCGCCAATAATGGCGACAATCAAGACAATAAGAAATGACTTTTGCATAAGAATGCTCTCTGATGAATGGGAAATTGATAAATAACTGTTAACAGCAAGTATATGGTAATGAATTATTTACTTTTACACTAGACCATTGCTGAAATATTGAGCGTGAATTATCAATTATTAGATAAAAAACCTTACTTATCTCCGATAAATAGAGCTTATAAGCTAAAAAATGGTCATAACGTTTAAAATATCGACGTGCGATTCAATGATCGATAAAAAGCCCTTGCGGACTTTCTCAATCTCCCTATAATGCGCATCCACTGACACGGCAGACAGCGTAACGCAAGTTAAGCAAAGAAAGCCATGCAGTTCATCGGTTAGCAAGCTAAACGATGAGTGTTGAGAAAGTTGAAAAAACTACTTGACGCACTAACGGGAATGCGTAGAATACGCAGCCCTGACCCGCTGAAAACTCAGTGTGTGGTCAACGCTCTTTAACAATTTATCAAGCAAATCTGTGTGGACACTCACAGGTGTTGAGTTAATCGAAACTGCTTAACCTTCGGGTTGGCAGTCAAAAATTTAAATCAATGTAACAATGAGTGTTCATAGCAATATGTACAGTTTGTTTCTTTAGTTAGAAACAAAAAATCAGAATTCATTGAGCCGCTGAAGTCGCAAGACGGAAGCAACAAAACTTTAATTGAAGAGTTTGATCATGGCTCAGATTGAACGCTGGCGGCAGGCCTAACACATGCAA